>JAAYIE010000100.1 GCA_012744275.1 Desulfobulbaceae bacterium | reverse complement strand
GCCGGACGCCTATGGAAACGCTTGAGGATGGGAAAAAACTTTGGCAGGATAAAAACCTGAACCAAATCTGACCTGACAGACACCAGAAAAAACTGGTAACTGTCAGGTCAAGTCCTAACTACTACACGTAAGATGTTTAGGTAAAATAGAGCTACAGTAACTGCTCAGCAATCTTGTACAACTGGCCGGCTTCAGGGACTGTGCCGTTAGCAACATCCTCATAGGCATGTTGAGCAGCCTGCAGTGCTCATGACTGATTCGCTGTACTGATTGTATCGCCAGTTTGAGTGGCACTGCCGGGCGAGAGCCCGCAAGTTCTTCGTCATCGCGCCAACAGGGCTTGTAGCGTGATGTTTTTGGATAGGATGTTGTGTTTTGTCAACATCCAGGCAAGCCGCGCCTGGTATTGATAAAAACTTCCTTTATGCCCCCAGTCTTGAGGATTTTGATGGTACTTTCTCTCTTGATGGTACAGGGATCGGTATAGATGTTACCGGTATCGTCGGAACAGTTGAAGTTATACACATATATGCCAACCCGCAGGGCATCAATGCTGACTTTTTTGATCATGGTGCAGAATGGCTTCCCGGTGATGAAAAAGTAATATTCAGACTGGTCAGCAGGGTGCTATCCACATCGTCACAGGGAGATAAGCTATCCGTTTATCCTAAACGTTGCACCACGTCACTTGCAAGGGCAATAAGCTTTGCGGGTAGAATTCCAACAATGATGATAGCGATGACCAGCGTAATACCAGCGGCAGTAGTAAGGAGCGATGGAGGAGGCGTTTCGGTAGATTTGGCGGTTGCATCCACAGTGTAGGCGGCGCGCACCACCAGCAGGTAGTAGTAGATGGCAATGGCAGTATTGATGACCGCCAGGACAACCAGTACCAAGTGGCCCCTGTTCAGGGCCTCAGTGAGTATCAGAAACTTGCCCATGAACCCGGCAAAGGGTGGGATGCCGGCTAGGCCAAAGAGGCCGGTGGCCAGGATAAAGGCAAGAATGGGCTGTTCCTTGGAAAGGCCGTGCAGATCCGCAATGCGCAGGTTCTCTCCCTTTTGAGCGATGGCGCACAGTACCAGGAAACAGGCCAGATTCATGAGCACGTAGGCACCAATGTAGTACATGGCCAAGCCGTAGCCTTCTTCCTTCAGGGTAAGCAGCGCCAGCAGGATGAAGCCGGCATGGGCTATGCCGGAGAAGCCCAGAAGACGTTTGATATCATCCTGCACCAGGGCGCAGAGATTACCATAGAACATGGAGGTCAGCGCCAACACGGCAAAAAACAGCACCAGGAACGGTTCCTGCCCCGGTGGTAATAACTGCATCAGACGGATGAGCAGGGCAACAGCCGCAATTTTAGGTAGGGTGGCGATGAAACTTACGGTTTCATTGGCCGCACCCTGATATACATCAGGCACCCAAAAGTGGAAGGGAAAGACCGCCAGCTTGAATAGAAAGCCGCATAGTACCAGTAAGAAAGCCACTAGCGCCAGCGGTGGCATTCCGCCTTGCTGTACAGCGTTGAACATGGTGGCCAAGGAGGTGGTCCCGGTCAGACCGAACAGATAGCTCATACCGAAGAGCATGAATCCGGTGGCGATGACGCCAAAGAGCAGGTATTTGATGCCCGCCTCCATCTGTGGACGCAGACCACCACTGTCGTCACGCATGGGCACGAGCAGGTAAAGGGCAAAGGAGGAAAGCTCAAGCGCTATGAAAAGCAGAATCAGTTCGTTGGCGCTCACCAAAAGCATGAGCCCGAAAACACTTAAAAAAAGGAAAAGATAGTACTCTGCCTGTACAGCGGCGGCTATGCTGGTCAATCGCTGGCCGCTAATGAGGACAAAGATGAAGGTGCCAGCCAAAAGAACCTTGAACAGCTGGGAAAAGGGGCTGATGCTGTAGCTTGTGAAAAAAAGCAGCCCTTCCATGCGGGATGTGGCACAAGCACAGGCCAGCACCGCAAGCCCGCAGAACAGGGCAAGGGCCCGAAGCAACTGTGGTTGCGGTTTACCGGTAAGGCTTACGGCAAAGAAAAGCAGTGCGCTGCCCAGGACAACCAATTCAGGGAGAATGAGCATGGTAGCCGCCTCAAGTCCTCTTCAGTTGTTCAACGGAAGCAGCCGTAGTGGCTATAAGGTCGAATTGTCGTTGCATCTGTCTTAAAATATCCAGTTCAGGCTCATGCCCTGCTGCCCCTGTTGCCACTCGTGTAATTTCTGCAACAGCTCGTTCAGGGTTGGATTCATATAGTCAAGAAAGGGCTGCGGACCCAATCCTATCCAGAATACAAACAGCAACAGCGGGGCCAGGACCAGTATTTCACGAAGCCCAAGATCGCTGAGTTTGCTTTGGTCCGGGTTGTTCACCCCACCCCAAATAACCTTCTGCAAAAGGCGAAGCATGTAGGCTGCGGCCAACAAGGCCCCGGGCACGGCGGCCAGGGCCAGTGCAGGTTTGTGGGCAAAGGCTCCGGCCAGCACTAGAAATTCGCCGATAAAGGAGTTGGTACCGGGAAAGGCAAAGGCCGACAGGGAAAAGAAGGTGAAAAAGGTGGCGAACCAGGGCATGTACGGGCCTAATCCGGTGGCCTTGGCCAGATCACGACTGTGGTTGCGCTCATAAATCATGCCAATGCACAAAAAGAGCGCGCCCGTCGTGATACCATGGTTGAGCATCTGCAGCATTGCGCCCTGCAGGCCATGCAAATTGAAGACAAAAATACCCAGAGTGACAAAGCCCATGTGGCCAACCGACGAATACGCAATCAGCTTTTTCATGTCTTGTTGGGCCAGTGCGGTGCAGCCGCCGTAGATAATGCCGGCGATGGAGAGCCACAAAAGCGGGGTTGCCAAAAGCATGCTGGCATCGGGCGTGATGGGCAGGCAGAAGCGGAGAAAACCATAGGTGCCCATTTTTAAAAGAATGGATGCCAGCAGCACCGAACCTGCGGTGGGAGCTTCCACATGGGCGGCAGGCAACCAAGTGTGGAAAGGAAACATGGGCACCTTGATGGCGAAGGCCAGAAAAAAGGCCAAAAAAATCAGCAGTTGAAAGAGTTGTCCGTACTCGCGCCACATCATGGCCGGAATGAAAAAGGTGCCGTTGTGCAGGTACAGGGCAATGATGGCTACCAACAGTAAAACCGAGCCAGCCAGGGTATAGAGGAAGAATTTGATAGAGGCATAACTTTTGCGCGGGCCACCCCAGATGGCAATGAGCAGGTACATGGGAATGAGCATAAATTCCCAGAAAATATAAAAAAGCACGAAATCAAGGGCGATAAAAACCCCGATCATGGCGCTTTCCATTACCAGGAGGCAAACCATGAAGGCTGTTATCCGCTTATTGATGTAAGTCCAGGAGGCCAGCACACACAGTGGCATGACCAGTGTGGTTAAGGCCACCAGGAGGATGGAGATACCATCCACACCCACCGTATAGTTGATGTGCAGCTGCGGTATCCAGGTATAGATGTGGGCGAATTGAAAAGCTGTGTTGCTGCTGTCAAAACCATGCAATACCGGCAGGGTGCAGAGGGCGTTGACCAGGGTAATGATAAGGGTGAGCTGGCGGGAGATGGTATCCTTGCCAAAAACAAGCAGGATGAGCGCACCTGCCAGGGGCAAGCCCACCAACAGGTTCAACCAGGGAAAGCCGCTGTTGATCAGTAACTGGTTCATCGCGTTTTTCCCATTCAGTACACAAGAAAAAGAGCCAGAGTGATGAGCAGAAGCGCTGCCAGGGCAAAGACCTGGAAAAAGACGAATTGTATCCGACCGCTTTGTAAAAGTCGTAAATGTCCGCCCAGGGCCCGCACCGTACGGGCAAATCCGTCTACTATCCCGTCAATAATATGCCAGTCAAACCAACTGGAGAAACGGGCTACAAGCATTATCAGCGGCAGGGCAAAACTACGGTACAACTCGCCCCAGGCCCAGTCAAACCACTGCAGTGGGTGCCGCACCAGCCACATAAAGGCGCGCCCGCCCTGGCGGTAGATCCAGTCCATATCCACATAGACCACATCCTTGGGCACAAGCAACCTGCGGCACAGGTAAAAAGCTAAGGCCGTGAAGCCGAGCAGTTGCAGGGTTTCTACCAGATGATAGGCAGTATAGGGATTGTAGCTGGTGGCAAAGGGCAGGGCACTGTAGAGAAAACCAGGAGCCACACCGACTAAAAAACAGAGGGCTGCGCCGAAGGTCATGGCGATGAGCATGTTTAGAGGCGGATCGCCAGCCTTATTCCAGGTAGTGTTGCTGCAACGATTTTCACCGAAGAAGAGGAAGTAGGGCAACTTCAGGCCATTGTAGAGGATGGTGCCGATAGCGGCAAACATGAGCAGCCAGGCCGCCCAGTTCTGGTGCGCCTCAAAACCTGCGCCGATAATCATGGATTTGCTTACGTAAGCAGCAAAACAGGGAGCTGCGGCAATGGAGAGGCAGCCAATCAGGGTCAGCCCGCAGGTGGCTGGCATTTTTGCGTACAGCCCGCCCAATTCGCTGAACTTTGTTTTCCCCGTGCTGTACAGGACTGCGCCTGTGCCCATGAAGAGCAGACTTTTGTAGAGGATATGCACTACAGCGTGGGCAACCGCACCGTTTATGGCAAGTTCTGTGCCAATACCGATTCCTGCAACCATGTAGCCAACTTGGGAGACAATCGACCAAGCCAGCAAACGGCGAATATCGTTCTCTAACAAGGCGTAGACCAGGCCATAGAGGGCCATGATTACCCCAAACACAACCAATACTTCCATCCCGGCGCAGGCCCTGGCCAGGGCGTATACGGCGGTTTTGGTAGTGATGGCGCAGAGAAAGACTGCACCGTTAAAAGAGGCCTCGCCGTAGGCGTCCGGCAGCCATGAGTGCAGTGGTACTACTGCAGCATTCAGGCCAAAGCCCAGCATGATCAACCAGGTGTAGAGCTGCGGTTCCTTGATGTCCATAAGGGTAAAACTGATATCGCCCACCGCCTGATAGCGCAGCAGGATGCCGGCCAACAGAATCACACCACCAATGGTATGGATGATCAGGTAACGGTAGCCAGTTTGGAGTGATTGCGGACCTCGTCTGAACCAGATCAAAAAAACCGAAGAGAAGGCCATCATTTCCCAGAAGAGAAAGAGGCTGAGGTAGTCCCCACAGTAGATCACACCAAGCGAACCAGCGGCATAGGTCCAAGCGGCGATGTGCTCGCAGTTTTTCTCCACGTGCAGGCCGTAGAGGGTGGCGAGCACCGTCACCAGGGCCATGATGAGTGCGAATATGGTGGAGAGCTTGTCAACCCGGCCAAAGACAAGTTGCCACTCCAGATAGGTTAAGGTGGCGAGATTGCCGTTAAGCATGCTGTTACCCAATACCGCGGTAAGAGCCAGCAGGGGCACTGCCAGTAGGTAAGCAGTGCGGAGCGGTCCGCGTACCCAGGGCAGGAGCAGTGCGCCGCCCAAAAGAATCAGTGTTGGATGGATAAAAATACTCATCAACTTTCTTCCTCCGACGGCAGCAGGGGGATATCGTAGCAGTCGGGTGGGGCCTCAAGTCCGGCCTTGGCCAGCCATTTGCTCAGGCCAATGAGTACGATTGCAGAAAAAAAGGCAAAGAAAGACCAGAAAAAAGGGAGATGTGCCTCCAGCCAGCTGTGCGGATGTTGATTTTCCACCATCAGGCTGAGGACAGCGACGCCTGCTAGAAGCGCAAACAAAGTGGCCTTGACAGCACCATTCTTTGCAGGACTGGGCGTATTAACCTCTTTCATCCTGTCACCATATTGACAAACTGCATCATAAAGTTCGGATAAATACCAATGAGCACCGAAACCGCCACCGCCAGGAGCAGGGGGACGAGCATGGAGAGAGGTGCCTCCCGGATACCGCCTTCAAGTGCACCGACGGGTGGCTTGCCGAAAAAACCCCTGTACACAACGGGCACAAAATAGCCTGCATTCAGCACCGTGGAGGCGATGAGGATCAGAAGGATGCCGATCTGATGCGCCTCCATTGAGCCAACCAGCAGGTACCATTTACTCACAAAACCTGCAACCGGCGGTGCACCGATCATGGACAGCGCCGCCACGGCAAAAGCGCCAAAGGTAAAGGGCATAGTGCGGCCCAGGCCACCCATTTCGGAGATATCTTTTTTGTGTGCGGCAATAAAGATTGCGCCAGCGCAGAAAAAGAGGGTGATTTTGGCAAAAGCATGATTGACGATGTGGATGAGCCCACCGGCAATGGCATGCGGAGTGAGCAGGGCCACGCCCATGATGATGTAGGATAGCTGGCTCACCGTGGAGTAGGCAAGCCGTGCCTTCAGGTTGTCCTTGGACAGCGCAATCACCGAGGCCAGTATAATGGTGCAGCCAACAAAGTAGGCGGTGGGAATGCCCAGATTCAACTGCTGCATGGTATCCACCCCGAAAATGTAGAGCATTACCCTGGTGGTGGAAAACACGCCAACCTTGACCACAGCCACCGCATGCAGCAGCGCCGAAACCGGGGTGGGTGCTACCATTGCTCCGGGCAGCCAGTGGTGCAGGGGCATGATACCGTTTTTGGCGAAACCGAGCAGGCAGAAGATGTAAAGCATGACCACCATCCAGCCAGGAGCATTGGCACTGAACACGCCCTGACTGATGTTGTGGGAAAAATCCAGGCTACCAGTGAGCACATAGATGAGCGCCAGGGCGGGCAGCAACAGGAGTTTAGCTGTGCCGGCGAGATAGATGATGTACTTGCGTGCACCTTCGTAGGATTCTCCGTCCTGATGGTGGGCCACCAGCGGGTAGGTACAGATGGAGACGATCTCGTAGAACAGGTACAGGGTGAAAAGATTGTCGGAGAAGGCTACGCCAATGGCGCCGAAAATGGCCAGGGCGAAACAGGCATTGAATCTGGTTTGTTTGGGTTCGTTATGGGCACGCATGTAGCCCATGGAGTAAAAAACCGCGATCATCCATAGAGACGAGGCGACCAGGGCAAAGATCATGGAAAAGCCATCAGCCCTGAGGGTGATGGACAAACCGGGCAGCAGATGGAATACCGGATATACCAGAGTCACGCCTTTTTTGAGCGCAGGGATAAACGAACACACCACCGCAAAGAGCAGGATCGAGGCAGAAAAAGAAGTGAACTCGCGCAGATTAGGATTATTTTTTAAAAGCATCACCACCAGGCTGCCCACCAGTGGAATCAGTACGGCAATGGGCAGAAAACTATGTTCCATGATGGTGGTGGCTGTCTGCAACTCGTTCATGGCCGGTTGTTATCCTCGCAAGTCGGTGAGGTCATCGCTTTCAATGCTCTTGTAGTTCCGGTACACCGCAATGAGAATGCTGACGGCAATGGCCGCTTCGGCTGCGGCAATGGCCATGATAAACAGGGTAAAGAGTCTGCCGCTTGTGGGGTCGGAGGCAAGAAAACGACTAAAAGCCATGAAGTTGATGGAGGCGGCCGCCAGAATCAGCTCAGCGGAGATGAGTACGCCAATCAGGGTACGCCTGCACATCATGCCATACACCCCGCTGGCAAAAAGAAAGGCCGCGATAATCAGATAGCTGGTAAGGCAGTTGTAGAGACCAAGCAGTTGCATGATCAGGCTCCCTTTTCTTCTCGGTTTCTGCTGTGCCTGCCATGCTGTGCCAGCACGAGTGCGCCAATGATGGCCATGAGCAGCACAATGGAAATGAGCTCGAAAACAAGTACATGTGGGCCAAGCAGGGCCATGCCCAAATCCCTGCTCGTGCCGGCCTGTCCATGGGGTTGGGGCTGCCATGGGGTCGAGAGCGCCAGCACAGTGAAGCCCGCAAAAAAAAGTATGGCCACGCAGAAACCGATGGGGCCTGCCAGGACACTGTAGTTGCGTTTGCGTTTGGTGTCGCTGTCCGCCTGGGTTACCATCATAATGGCAAAGGCGATGAGGATGGAGATTGCCCCCACGTAGATGAGCATCTGCATCATGGCGAGAAAGGGGCTCAAGAGAAAGTAATACAGCCCGGCCACGCCGGTGAAACACAGGGCAAGCCCGGCCACGGAGCGCACCAGCCATCTGGACTGCACTGCTATGATAGCACCTGCAACTGCCATCGCAATGGTCAGAAGAAAAATGATACCCACCATGCCTTCATTACTGAAAAGCGCTGGGCCAGCGACGCTACAGTTCAGGGCTTGCATTGATTCTGCTCCTTGAGCCGGGCCATGAGATCCATTTGGAACACGTTCTTATCAAAGGCTACCCGATTGTACTCACGGGAAAAGTGCAGGGCATTGAATTTACAGCTTTCCACGCACAGCCCGCACAGACTGCAGGTGGTAAAGTCGAGCATATATGAAGTGAGCACCCTGCCTTTGCCGCTGGGCGCCCTTTCACCGGTCAGGGCAATACAGCCGGAGGGGCAGGCCATCTGGCACATGTTGCAGACCACGCAGTTGGGCTCGCCTGTTTCCTCGTTGCCGATCAGTTCGATATGACCACGAAAGTGGGCGGGCAGAGTCGGGGCCTCGTAGGGGTACTGCTCGGTGACCACCGGCCGGAAGAATTCCCGCCCCGTGATACACAAACCGGTAAGCAGGCTCTTTGCTCCAACAAAGATATCGCGCCAATATCCGCTCATGGCCTCTTGGTGTTTATAGAAATTTGACCAAGCCTGCAGTGATGAGCAGGTTGACCAGGGAAAAGGGGATCATCACCTTCCAGCTCAGGTTGAGCAGACGATATATCTGGGTGCGGGGATAGGTCCAACGTACCCAGATAATGGTGAAGATGAGAACGTATATTTTAAGCACAAACCACCACCATCCTGGTGCTAGTCCAAAAGGGCATGCCCAGCCGCCGAGAAAAAGGGTGGCGGTGAGGCAGGCTCCGACCACGATGTTAATATATTCAGCCATCATGAACAAACCATAGCCCATGGAACTGTACTCGGTCATGTAACCGGCCACCAGCTCGCTTTCCGCTTCGGCCAGATCAAAGGGCGCTCTGTTTGTTTCTGCAATCGAGCAGATAAAAAAGATGATGAAGGATATCCACATGGTGAGGATATGCCACCCTTCCAGTCTGAACAGGTTCCAGTGGAATAGGTTGCCCTGCTGCTCCATGGCGATGTCGCGCAGATTGAGCGAACCAACAATAAGTGCGATGGTGATGACCGTGAGCAGCATAGGGATTTCATAGGCAAGGTTCTGCGATACAGCCCTGGTCGATGAAATGATGGCGAATTTGTTGCCCGAGGCCCAGCCACCCAAAAGAACGCAGAGCATGCCAACTGATGCGAAGGCAAATATGAGCAGGGCAGAGAGCTCCATCTCCCGGGCCTGCAGGGTATCGCTGAAGGGAATGACTGCCAGCGAAACCATGCCAGGTAACATGGCCAGCACCGGCGCCAGACGAAACAGGGCCGCATCCACCCCATCTGGCACCAGCAGTTGCTTGGTCATCAATTTGAGGCCATCGGCCAGCGGCTGCAAGAGCCCGGCCCAGCCAACTTCGCAGGGGCCGATGCGGCGCTGGATGCGTGCTGCACCTTTGCGTTCACACCAGACCAGATAGGCAGCATTGAGCCCGGCAAAGGCCATGAGCCCTATCAGATAGATCAGTGCACGCACAAAAGGATGAGTCATCATAAATTCCCTCTAGCGATCAATCTCGGGAATGACCAGATCCAGGCTGCCCAGAAAGGCGAGGGCGTCTGCAATCATCATGCCTTCGGCCACCTCGGCATACAGACTCAGGTTGCAGAAGGTGGGCGAACGCAGTTTCAAACGGTACGGGTTTTTACTGCCATCACAGATTAAACGGTGGCCAAGGGAGCCCCGCGCCGTTTCCACGGCGGCATAAAAGGCACCGGCCTCAGGTTTCAGGTTTTTTGGTACCTTGGCGGCTATAATCGGGCCATCCGGGAGCTTGTCCAGAGCCTGCTCGATAATCCGCAACGACTGCTCGATTTCATCCATGCGTACCATGTAGCGGGCCATGGAATCGCCATCGGGATAAACAGGGATATCGAAATCCAGCTCGGGATAGACTGAATAGGGCTCATGCTTGCGTACGTCAAAATCAATACCCGAACCACGCGCCACCGGCCCGCTTGCACCGTAAAGACGGCACTGTTCCCGACTGATGATACCGATATCCTTGATACGCTTAATCAGGATGATGTTGCCGGTCACCAGGCTGTGGTACATGGTGGGCAGTCGTTTGCGCAGGCGGGTGATGAAGGCGCGGGTGCCGCTGATGAATTCGTCGTCGACATCGGTGCAGACTCCACCGAAGCGAAAATAGCAGTAGGTCAAGCGGGAACCAGTGATGCGTTCCAGTAAATCCAGAATTTGTTCGCGATCGTCAAAGGCGTATAAGAGCGGGGTAAATCCGCCCAGATCGAGCAGGAAGGCGGCCCACCACAAAAGGTGGCTGGCAATGCGGTTGAGCTCCACCGTGATAACGCGAATGTATTCTGCCCGTTCGGGCACCTCAATCCCTGCGGCCCGCTCTACCACCAGGCAGTAGCCATGGTTAAAGGCGAGAGCGTGTAAGTAATCCATGCGGGCAGTGTAGGGCATGAATTGGGCAAAGTTGCCCTGCTCCGCAATTTTTTCGTGCATGCGGTGGATATAGCCCAGTACAGGTTCGGCCTTGACGACATACTCGCCATCCATAGTTACCTTGATGCGCAGCACTCCGTGGGTAGCCGGATGCTGCGGCCCCAGATTGAGCACGAAGGTCTCTTCGTAATGCTGCGGCCGAGGCAGGTTCATGGCATATAGTCCTTGCGCAGGGGGTAGAAGTCGGCGTCTTCGGGCAGGAGGATACGGGTCAGATCCGGATGGCTGTTGAAATGGATGCCGAAAAAGTCGAAAACTTCGCGTTCATGCCAGTTTGCTGCCGGAAAAACACTGCATAAACTGGGAAGCTCCGCCTGGATCCTGGATATTGTGCAGCGTAAAACGACCCGGTAGTTGGCCACATCAGTATGGATAAAATCGTAGAATACTTCAAACTCTTGTTGCTCTATCCAATCCACAGCAGTGATAGATTCCAGCATGAGGCCCTGTCCTTCTAAAATACCAGCTGCAGCGGGCAGTTGCTCCGGCAGGCAGTGATGCTCCAAGTCCGCGCCATTGCGGGCATGGTCTAGGTTTTTCAGGGTTGTGGTGTCAGGGACAGCCGTGCTTTCTCCGTCTGCGCACTGCTCTGGTGCGGTAAAAAGGTTGGTTATTGCAATGTGCAGCTCGTTTCGTGCATCCATATCAGGTGCTCAAGCAATGGTCAGCAATGTGCAGCGTTAAACCTGGTAAACATCAATCAGGCCGGTTCAACCCTGGGCCAGCGGCGCGTCCCGGTAATTTTTTCTTCCAAAGCCATTATGCCCTCCAACAGCGCTTCTGGTCTGGGAGGGCAGCCAGGAATGTACACATCCACCGGGAAAAGCAGGTCCACCCCCTCGACCACATTGTAGTTGCAGGGCAGCTTGAAAGGACCACCGGAAATGGCGCAGTTGCCCATGGCGATGACCCACTTCGGTTCCGGCATCTGATCGTAAAGCGTTTTGACTGCCAGTTCGAGTTTTTTGTTGATGGTTCCGGCTACGATCATCACATCACTTTGTCGGGGTGAAGGTCGGAACACCTCTGCACCGAAGCGGGAGATATCATAGCGGGAGCCGCCAGTGCACATCATCTCTATGGCGCAGCAAGCCAGACCAAAAGTCATGGGCCAAAGAGAGTTAGCCCTCGCCAGCTCGATCAGACTGTCCAAGCGGGCAAACTGTACTAGCGACGAGGGAACGTTTTCTCTGTCCATGTGAATACTCCTTTGCGCCAGGCATAGACTACGGCAAGCGCCAAAATGGCGACAAAAAGGACAATTTCGATGAAATCCTCGTAACCAAAGCTGGGATCATTGTAGGCTAGAGCCACTGGGAAGAGAAAAAGAACATCCACATCAAAGGCAAGAAAGATGAGGGCATAAAGATAGTAGACAATTCCGAACCGGATCCATGCTTTGCCAATAGGTTCCATGCCGCACTCGATAAGCTGAGTGCTTTTGCCGGCACTTTCCCGGGTATGGGAGCTGGGGCTGAGTAATTTGACGACGAGAATCGGGCCCAGCCCAAAACCCAGGCCGCCAAGCATAAATAAGGCTATATATAGAATATTAGTTTGGGTTATGGCATCCATGAAACACAAAGAAAAACAAAAAATTTGATCGATAACAGAAGTTAAATTTATATAAAAATGTACCGTAGGTGGCAAGCTGCTGTCAAGCTAATAACCAGCGATGTGTATCTCGCTGTAGCCACAGCTTAATGTACAGCTGTGCTCTCTAGCGGTATCGAAGAATCAGCTCTGGATCCACTACAGGTCTGCTGTAGACCTTCACCGTACTCTCTTTACCTCCTTGCTGACTTTCTTTCTCTGTAACTGGAGTAAAGTACAAAATTGTATAGAAAATGTATTGGACGCCTTGTGGGAAATTATTAAGCCAGGCGTTTTTGTGGGATATGCGCACAATAATATATGTAAGTCACATATAAAAAATATTGACGAAATATCAGGATGTGCTTAATTTGTTTTGCTGTTCAATTTTATTCATATTCCTAACATATTTTGTTGAGCATCCATATGGGTATCACTTTCAGGCAGCTGGAAATTTTTAAGGCAGTGGCTGAAACCAACCAGGTTACCCGGGCCAGTAAAAATCTGGTGTTGACCCAGTCTGCGGTAAGCATGGCCTTGGCCGAGCTGGAAAATCAGTTGGGTGGTCCCTTGTTTGATCGCCATGGTCGCAGCCTTTTGCTTAACGATCGCGGCAGATATCTGTTGCCCCACGCCAAAGAAATGCTGCGCCAGGTATCAGCGGTGGAAACCGTACTTACCGGCCAGCAGGACGTGGTGGCCGGGCTATTGCATATCGTGGCCAGCACCACGGTGGGCAACTACGTGATGCCCTATCTCATGGGCGCCTTTATGCGCAAGTATCCGGACGCCCATATCAATATGCTGGTGGTCAATACCATGCAGGCGGAAAACCTGGTGGCCAATGGTCAGGCAGATTTGGGTTTTGTCGAGGGAGATATCAATGTGGATTCCCTTATCCCGACCTCCTGGTTCACCGATGAACTGGGTATCATTGTCAGTCCGCAGCATATGCTGGCCAGTCAAAAATCGTTTCGCATACCGGAAGATCTGAAAAAGACCAGTTGGGTCTTACGGGAAGAAGGTTCAGGCACGGCGGAAATTTTTACCAAAAGACTGGGGCGGCATGCCACTACCCTGAAGGTTCTCACCAAAACCGGGCACACCGAGGCCATAAAGAAGGCGGTGGAGGCTGGGGTGGGTGCGGCCTGCCTGTCCAAGCTGGCGGTGGCGCGCGAAACCGAAGAGGGTTGGCTGAAATTGCTTGATATTGAAGGCATTGATACCTGTCGCCAGCTCTGGATCATTCAACATAAAGACAAGATCGTGACCCGGCTGATGTCGGAATTTCTCAATTTTTGCGAAGAAGTGGTACAAGATCAGATGGGCTGCCACTGCGTGAATTCTCCATGGAGGCTCCAGGGGCTCCTCAACAGTTGCGATTTTGTTAATACCAACGACCCCTGATCCGGTTTTTCATAAGTTTGTCCGACCGCATCGTTGGAGCGGCGCTCTGCTGTAGAACCCTATACATCTCCGCGCAACTCCGTATAACCCCAAATCTATCCTGAAAACGAATATCCGCCTGCCCTCAATTCTTCTTTCGCCTGCGCTGCGTGGATCTACGTTCTCCTTGGCACTTATGTGAACTCGGCTTTAAAGCACCATTATTCGTGTTCAAGCGCCTTCAATGCTGGCTTCTTCGGACAATACTCCGCAACGAAATACAGCTGTGTATACGTCAGCGAGGAGTTTGCCCTGTCTCACTTTATGTTTCTTAGCTTTTGAACCGGAACGACAGGTTCCTTTGCTGTTGACGCGATCCTTCTCCAGCACGTTTTGCAAGGTGTCTTTGTTGAGACGTGCGTGCATGGAGAACAGGATTGACTTTTCCTGCTCCTTATCTGTAAAATTACATCTTTTAATGTTTTCCCTGATCATGTTCGCACGGGCAGCACAGTTAACCGCATGCTGCCCTGTTGGGGAAAACCTATGCCGATATGGATGTATTTTTTTGCAGGAGCAGTGCCATGGTCAACTACTTTTGTTATGATCGCACCATTGTACGGATGGATAGCGGAGTTGCCCCCGAAGTCAAGGATGTAGTCTGGGTTGACCTTATCAGCCCCACAACCGAAGAAAAGAGGCAGGTTGAACACGATTTTAACGTGGAACTGTTCACCAAACAGGAAAGTGAGGAGATTGAGAGCAGTTCTAAGTATGTCGAAACTGAAGAAGAGATTGGTATCAACCTGAATTTTCTTGTGCCGGAGGATGGCACCTTTTCCAATGAGCCGGTGTCCTTTATTATCAGGGATAAAGTGCTGTTCACCCAGCGCAACCACGAATTCCGCTCCTTTTCCGAGACGTACCGTAAGCTGCGCACCTTTAAGCCCATTGATGGAGACGATATTTTTTTGACTATTCTAGAAACCCGCATTGATTACGATGCGGACTTGATAGAAAGTATCACCGATCAGATCTCCTATATCACGCATGCCATGGTGCGCGACAAGGAGACGGACCGGCAGATTCTTCTGGACATCACCACCCTGCAGGAAACAACTATCGCTATCCGTGAAAATATTGTGGAAAAACAGCGTATTATTTCCTCCATGCTGAAAAGCAAGATGTTTCCTAAGGAAGACTACGAGAAAATGCGGATCATGATCAAGGACGTGGGTTCCCTGCTTGATCACACCTCATTCAACTTTGAGCGTTTGGAGTTCCTACAGAACAGCTTCCTTGGTTTAGCGGGTATTGAGCAGAGCAGGGTGATTAAAATATTTACCGTGGTAACAGTTGTTTTTATGCCACCCACCCTGATCGCTAGCGCCTACGGGATGAACTTCCATCATATGCCCGAACTGGATAAGGTATGGGGCTATCCTTTTGCTCTTTTTTTGATGCTTTGTTCCTCAATTTCGACCCTACTATTTTTCAGAAGTAAAAAATGGTTGTAGCTGCTGCGTTTGCTCACGCCGCTACTGCTACAACTTCAATCGTCAGCGTCCCTTAACCTGGGAGATGCTCAGTGATGTGGAATCTGTTTAAGCCGGATGGCAAGGGCCTGATAATCCTTTTTATTTTGGGTCTGCTCGCATGGCTTACCTATGAGACCATGAAGCCTGGGCTGCATGATCCTCAGGTACTGCCACGGGCAATTGAAGCCCGGGGCGATCTGGCAGCAGATGAACAGAACACTATCGAGATTTTCCGCAAGTCAGCGCCGTCGGTGGTGTACATCACCAGTATTGAGCTGCGGCGTAATTTTTTTAACCTTAATGCGTATGAAATCCCCAGCGGTACCGGTTCGGGCTTTGTGTGGGATAAGGATGGTCGCATTGTTACCAACTATCATGTCATCTCCGATGCCAGTCGCCTGGAGGTAACCCTGGCGGATCACAGTACCTGGAAGGCTACCTTGGTGGGAGTTGCACCGGATAAGGATATTGCCGTACTGCATATAGGAGCACCGACGGCACAGTTGCACCCACTGGCCATCGGCGAATCAAGAAATCTCCTGGTTGGGCAGAAGGTCTTTGCCATTGGTAATCCCTTCGGTTTGGACCAGACTTTGACCACCGGTGTAGTCAGTGCCTTGGGACGGGAGATTCGTGCCACCAACGGTCGCGCCATCAAGGATGTGATTCAGACCGATGCCGCCATTAATCCTGGTAATTCCGGCGGCCCGCTTCTGGATAGCGCCGGTCGACTGATCGGGGTGAACACTGCTATCTACAGTCCTTCCGGCGCGAGTTCAGGCATTGGTTTTGCCGTACCGGTGGGTGAGGTGAATCGGGTGGTGCCGCAGATTATTGCCCATGGCAGAGTAATCAGGCCCGGCCTAGGGGTGAGCTTGGCTCAGCCTGCGATATCCCGGGAACTGGGAGTGGAAGGTGTACTGATTTTGGAGGTGGTGCGTGGCTCCAGCGCGGAAAAGGCGGGTCTACGTGGCACCCGCCAGGTGCGGGGAGGGCTTGTTCCCGGAGATGTCATTCAAAAGGTGAACGGCGAGTCGGTCTATGACTACGATTCGTTGCGTGACGCCATTGAAAAGCACAAGGTGGGTGAAAGTGTTACTTTGACTCTGATCAGAGACGCGGTCACGGTAGATGTTACGGTCACCCTGGACGCGCTGGAATAAAGTCTCCGGCTGTTCGTAAGCTGTGTTTGGTGCGCAAATGTATCGGTCTTTCTGCTTTTTTAAAAAATCTTTGCTTCTTTTCCTTATCTTGGCACCGAATAGAGCACTTTTTTAGCAGCTGCTGATAGCTTTTGTCTGTACTCCGTCGCAGAAAGCTTCTCATGGCAGCTTTCGCCTCCATGGACGAGGCACCAACTCCCTGGTCTTCCGTAATACACTTCAAGCCGCAAACCTTAACTGAAGATGCGGTGCTTCAAGTCGATGTCATCGAAGTAGCCGATCAACAGCATGCGGAAACAGCGCCAGGCGGGGGTGGATTCGGGGCTAACATTGCAGGTGGAAGTGGGAGCGTGCAGGCTTTCGATAAAGGCATCGAAACCAGCCTTGCGTAAAATCTTTTGCAACTGGCCGTAGAAGCGTGCTCCTGGCTCTGTGGTATCTGAGACATAGGCAAGCCATATTGTGCGCTGCTGTTCCAAACTCTAACCAAGGCCCATGGACTCTCCTTAAGGTGGAGAAGGCCATCATGGCCCACATGGAAACTTTTTCAACGGGCAGCTAGGTTGTCAGACAAACGGTTCGCACTGCTGTTTCTTTGATGGCAGCGGGGTGAAGTTTTCTGGATATCACTATACGGTCGAGTAACCCCAAACATTTGCTCGCGATGAAGAATGTCACTTGGAGTATCGCTTGTATATTCGCCGCCAGATTCTAACCTCGTTCGACAACAAACTTGGCAACAGCTTAAGTCGGGACTGCGAGCCGATCTGTAGGCACAGAGGTATTGTTCTTGGGTAGAGCACGCTGCCGCCTGTGCCGGATTGGTACAATGTTAGATACACAGAGTCCAATGCAGCAGCTGATGCTGTGGATTCTTATGCATCTTTGGTCTAAACGATTTAATATAATGATCCCCGTTTTTTACGGCTATTGCCCGAGAAACGACCGATTATCCAGCCCAGAAAAAGCGCACCACCACCCGCCAGAAACCACATGATGGACTGATTCATTTTCAGGGCCTTATTTTCAATCTGTGCCTGGGCCAGCTTTTCTTCTGCATCACCCAGTTGGGTGCGAGCATCTTCCAGCGAGTTTTTGGTGTGCAGGATGCTGTCCGGATCATTGGTCAGGGTGGTGTACTTGTCTTCCAGAGTATTACGATCCGTGGTGCAGGAGGCCAGTTCCTGTTTCAGTTGCGCGTTGGCGGCATTCACCTCTTTAAAAGCAGCTTCTGCATCCAGCAGCACCTTGCCACTGGTCGATCCCGGCTGAAAAATCTCCGAGGGCAGAAAAGGGGCATTGCTGAGATTGCGGGTACGCACCCAGCCGATGGTGCCGTTGGGTGCCTTGATCCTTGACCACTCGTTGTTCCCTCCCAGCAGTTCTACCGGCTCTGCCAGATTGACCGTGGCCACGATCGGGCTTCTGACCGACTGGGCTTCCCGCACCACGATTTCCATGGCCGGTTTGGCGTACTTGGTTTCTGCTAATGCTGCTGCTGGTAGGACAAGATTTGCAAGCGCCAACGCAATAAGAATAAAGCCGCAAGGCAAACATCTGAACAGCACGTGAGATTTTTGAGATAGATTTCTAGGTAGCATTGTCAAGTACTAGTGTAGGAAGAGTGTGATCGGGAAGGCTGGACCAGCAGTACTGTACGTACAGGTTACGAGTTGCACCACAACGCGGCATTTTACCATATATTGTCTTTCATCAAAACCGTTTTCCTCACCATTCAAATTATACGCAGGGTCAGTCGGTCCGCCGTTTCTTCTTCCGCAGCCGTGCCAGCTCCCGCATATTACGGGCAGTGTCTGATTCGTCCACAATCTCACGCCCGATTATTTCTTCGAGTATATCCTCCATGCTGATAACGCCGGTGACGCTGCCGTACTCGTCCACCACCACAAAAAGATGCTGATGTTTTTCAAAAAAATCCAGAAAGATACGATCTGCAGGTGCTGTTTCTGGTACAAAATGGACCGGCCGCATGAGCTGGACCAGAGTAATGTCGAAATGCTGCTCTGCTGCCGCAAGCAATACATCCTGACTCAGTACCAGGCCAACCACGTTGTCGGGCTCCGAATCGTACACCGGTACCCTGCTGTGCCTGCGCCAGCGTTCTTCCATGCGAGCAGCCTCCTTGATGGTGAGATCTGCCGGGACAGTGAAAGTGACGGTGCGCGGGGTCATGATATCGCGGGTAGTGATTTGCCCCAACTGCAGGATGTTGGCGATAACTGCCTCCTGATCAGCTTGAATGACACCTGATTTTCGGCTGAGACTGGCTATTGTCTTCAGCTCTTCGGTGGAGAACTGATGCTGGTCATGATCGCCTGGAATGAGTTTATTCACCAGCTGTGCCAGAAGTATAAGTGGCTTCAGCATCAAAATCATGATTTTCAGTGGCACAACGATATAGGGTCCCAATTGCCGGGCAAAGTTGACTCCAACTGTCTTGGGTATAATTTCCGTCAACAGCAGGATGGCCACGGTAAAGCTCAGGGAAAACCATACCAGGCCCTTTTCCCCAAACAGACTCACCGCTGCGGCGCCGGCAACAGACGCGCCAATAGTGTGCGCCAGGGTGTTGAGGGTGAGGATGGCGGTAATGGGCTGATTGATGTCTTCCTTCATGTCCCGCAGTTGCCCTCCTTTGTCCGGATTTTTTTCTGCGAGCAGTTCCACCTGAGTGGCCGACAGGGAGAGCAGGGTGGCTTCAAACAGGGAACAGAAGAAAGAGGCGAAGAGCGCACCACCCACGGCGAGAAAAAATACGAGTAACAAGCTGACCTCCTCATAACCGTTGCTGCCCATTCAGACAGGTCGGTGCGGATTGCGGATTGTGATTCGGAAAATATTGGAGTAATACAATGCACATATCAACATTATACGCTTCTTTTTTTTTTGGGAAGAATTATACACTGTTTCAGTTGCACTGGAGAGTAATAGCAAGGATGAAAAAACCTGTATTTCAGATATTTGATGCTGATCCAGAGAGTTTTTCTGGAGAAGTGATGGTGCTTGTGCTTGAAAAGGATAAGTGGCAGGACAGCACCTTATATAGCCGGGCACTTATCGAGGCCATCAGTCATATAGCAGATTCCGGCGATTTGTTTGCCAAACCCGGCCAGCAGGTTTGGCTATATCCAGCCATGATGGACTGGAAAGGAGAAAAGCCTTTCCAAGTTAAACGGGTTTTGCTACTTGCCATTGATACAGCAGAGGCCAATCACGACAGCCTGCAGGAAAAACTTCGCCTGTGTGCTGGCACCATTGCCCAGGAGGCACGACGTGTTGGCGGTGGTGATGTCCTGATATTCCTGCCCTGGCAGCTTCCCCTGACACCTGAAAGTACAGCCTGCTCGCTGGTTGAGGGCCTTGTTTTAGGCAGCTATGTGTTTAGCGGCTACAAGCGGGAGCAGGTGCCTGCCGATGGTGGGCCGGAACGAGACCTTCGTTATTATATCTATGGTGACAATACGGCTGTTAAGGAAGTGCAACGCGCCATAAAGCAGGCGCAGATTATGTCCCAGGCGGTATGTGTTGCCCGAGACATGGGCAATCAGCCCGCCAATCGTTGGACCCCGGCGGATTTTGCCGCCCATGCTGAAAAAATCGGTAAAAAGAAAAAGCTCCAGACCACAGTTATTGATGAGATCGCAATGGGCAAGCTGGGCATGGAGGCAATTCTGGCTGTGAACCGTGGCTCGGCTTTACCACCCAGCCTCTCCGTAATCGAATACCGCACTGCAAAGAAATACCCAACCGTACTGCTGGTGGGCAAGGGCCTTACCTTTGACTCCGGAGGTATCAGCGCAAAACCTCCTGCAGGCATGGAAGAGATGAAGTTTGACATGTGCGGAGGTGCAGCGGTAATGGCTGTCATGCAGGCCCTGGCTGAGTTGGGGACCAGCGGGGTCAACGTGGTTGGTCTGGTACCTGCCACGGAGAACCTTTCCGGATCTGCGGCAATTAAACCAGGAGATGTGGTGCGGCACTATGGTGGTTTGAACGCCGAGGTGGTCAATACGGATGCAGAAGGACGTCTTATTTTAGGGGATGCTATTGCCTACGGCATTGCCACCTATGCGCCGGATGCGGTGATTGATATCGCCACCCTGACCGGTGCGGCGGTGGTGGGACTTGGGCATCATTACAGCTGTCTGCTTGCCAATGATGACCGCCTGGCTAAACGTCTGCTCAAGGCAGGACAAGAAACCGGTGAACCGCTCTGGAGGCTGCCCCTTGGGCCGGAATACCGTAAGCAGCTGGACTCTACAGTGGCTGACATAAAAAACGCTGGTGATCGCAGCGCAGGCACCATTACTGCTGCCTGTTATCTGCAGGAATTTGTCGGAACGACCCCGTGGGCACATCTGGATATTGCCGGTACTGCCTATAATTTTACTGAAAAGTCCTACGTACCCAAAGGCGCTTCTGGGGCCGGGGTACGCACCTTGCTGCGTGCGCTCAATGGCTGGGAAAAGCTGAGTGGCGCCTGACGGCTAATGCAATAATCCACGAGGTGAAAGCGCGTGCTAACGCTTGTATACAAAGATAAAGGAGGACACCATGGCACTGGTCAAGCGTAAAGGTATTACCATCAGCCGTCAGCTCTTGGATGACCAGAAGCTGCATCCCGAAGCCACAGGTGCGCTGACTGCCTTGCTCTCCGACCTGGTGGTGGCGGGCAAGATCATCAGCGCCGAGGTGAACATGGCGGGTCTGGCCGATATTTTAGGCCAGTCCGGTCGCACCAACATCCAAGGCGAGAATGTGCAGAAGCTGGATGTCTTTGCCAATCAGACTATTAAGCGCCGCATGGAGCAGTGCGGGCATATCTGTGTGATGGCCTCGGAGGAGGAGGATGATCCCATCCCATCCCTGCCTGGGTATGAGGGTAATTATACTATTGCCTTTGATCCCCTGGACGGCTCAACCAATATTGACGTGAATGTGAGTGTAGGAACGATATTTTCTATTCACCGTCGAGCCAGCTCCGGAGGCCCGGGTACAGTGGCTGATTTGTTGCAGAAGGGCAGCAGTCAGGTGGCGGCGGGGTACATCATCTATGGTTCTTCAACCATGATTGTGTACACCACCGGCTCAGGTGTGCATGGCTTTACCTTGGACCCCAGCGTGGGTGAATTTTTTCTGTCTCATCCGCATATGCGCATTCCAGATGCCTCCCTGTATTACAGCGTCAACGAGGCCTACGCTCCTTACTGGTTTGACGACACCAGGGATTTCGTCAATTATCTGAAAAGTGACGCCAATGGCCGCAAACCCTACAGCGCCCGCTATATAGGCTCTCTGGTGTCTGATTTTCATCGTAATCTGGTGAAAGGCGGTATATTCCTCTATCCACGCGACAAAAAAAGCAGCGATAAAACTGAAGGCAAGTTGCGCTTGCTGTACGAGGCAGCACCTTTGGCCATGGTGGTTGAGCAGGCCGGCGGGCGTGCGGTAACCGATGATGGCAGGCGCATCCTTGATATTGAGCCAACAGGGCTGCACCAGCGGGTACCGCTTATTATCGGCTCACAGCACGATGTGGACTTGGCAGAATTGTTTTTGCGAGGCGGACGGCCATAAGGAGCCCCCATGGCTTGGCTGAAATGTGATCGCCAATAGGAGAATGAGTAGAGTGCGGTAGAATCATACTTTTGAAGAAAATCCAGGAGGTTCTTGCTTATGGCAGCCCAATAAACTGATAAACAGAGCCCTCCGCAAAGAGGATAACGTTCCTCCTGGTACCCGGTTGAAATATCCATAAAGGAGCAACGCGAATCTATCCGTGCCACGCATGGAGAAGCGGCCCGCATGTATACTGTGAGCAGGAACTCGCTGGGAGCAGATACAGACTGGGTGTGCAGTTCACCCAGCTCGACCCGGAGGGAGAGGAACTCCTGCATTTGCTGTACGGGCCGGGTGTATTTACGAGGAAAGAGATGGTTTATCCGATGGATAAACCTTTTTGATTTGTCTTACGCAGAGATAATAGGCACATCGTAACGGTGCATGGAGTGAAGTGTGGGCAAACAACGATTTGAAGCGGGTAGATTTTTTCTAAAGGATACCATTCGTCAGCAAATTGATTTTTCACAAACTGGACAGGCCTTGCATAAGCCGGCTCCTGCACTGCAGCAGATATGTGACCTAGCTCTGGCCCGAATTGTTCTACCGAGTGGAAAGGAAGCCTTGAATCGTCTGGCGACCATGCCGGTGTCGGCTGCCATCGCTTCACGGGAAAGTGTACGCAACTACAGTGGGGCATCCTTGACCTTAGAGGAGTTGTCCGCCCTGTTGTGGGCGGTTCAAGGGGTACGGCGTGTTGTCGGCCCAACAACAGCTTTGCGAACCGTGCCTTCGGCCGGGGCCAGGCACTCCTTTGAAACCTATCTGGCAATTGATCGGGTAGAAGCTTTAGAGCCAGGGGTCTACCGGTATTTACCCTTTGAGCATGTACTGGTTTTGATGCGCAGTGATGGGGATATTGGCAGCAAGGCGGGAGAGGCTTGCCTACGTCAGGGCTGTGTAACCAAAGCAGCGGTCAGTTTATTTTGGACAACCGTTCCTAATCGTATGGAATGGCGCTATGACCTTGCTGCGCACAAGGTAATCGCTGTTGATGCCGGCCATGTGGGGCAGAATTTGTACCTCGCAGCTGCAGCCATGGGGCTTGGTGTTTGCACTATTGCCGCATACTATCAGGATAAATGTGATCTCCTTCTTGGGGTTGATGGAGAAGAGGAATTTACCGTGTATATTGCAGCAGTCGGAAAAAAGAAGAATATTTGAATATGCTTCGTGAGGCAGAAAAACCATCAAGAACAGATGTCCTTGATGGTTTTTTTGTGGTCTTGCTCTGGATTCAGATCATAAATCAGAAAGTACAGTCTTTAGCTTTTTAGTGACCCATAGGAGATATCATAAACATTTTTGCCCACAGGCTATATGCACCTCCATCCTGGGCACCAAGCTTGTGTGCTTTTTACAACAGTAGATCCTTGCCCAAAATAGAAATCAGTTCGTCTGCCGCTCTCGTAGGGGCAATATTGCCTTCTTCCACCTTTTTACGCAGTTCCGGCAGTTGGCTTTGCACCTCTGGGTGTTGGTAAAACCAGATTTCCAGCCCTTCGTTTACCAGAAACCACATCCAGTCCATGGCCTGTTCCCGGCGCTTTTGCTGCAACTCGCCGGTGCGGGTCATTATTGTTTTGTGGTTGATGATGGTGTCCCAAACTTCCTGCAGGCCGGTTCTTTCAACAGCACTGCAGGTCATAACTGGGGGCATCCAGTTGGGTGAGGTGGGCTTGACTAGATGCAGGGCGGTTTCATACTGCTTCTTTGCCAGCTTTGCTCGGTTGATATTATCGCCATCAGCCTTGTTGACCACTATGGCATCAGCTACTTCCAATACGCCCTTTTTAATGCCTTGGAGCTCGTCGCCAGCCCCAGAAATTTGCAGAACTAGGAAAAAATCCACCATGGATGCAACCGTGGTCTCCGACTGCCCTACGCCAACGGTCTCGACGATTATCACATCAAACCCTGCAGCTTCACACACCAGCATGGACTCACGAGTTTTACGGGCAACGCCGCCCAAGCTGCCTCCGGAAGGGGAGGGGCGGATAAAGGCATTGGGATGCACAGCCAGCTGTTCCATACGGGTTTTGTCACCAAGGATGGAACCGCCACTGCGGGTACTACTGGGGTCAATAGCCAAGACTGCGACCTTGTGGCCCTGCTCAGCCAGCATGTGACCAAAACTCTCAATGAAGGTGCTTTTACCAGCCCCCGGTACACCGGTGATACCCAGCCGAACAGCCTTGCCCGTATGTGGCAGCAACTCGTTGATGATATCTCTGGCAATCTCCTGATGGGCGACAAGCGTGCTTTCCACCAGAGTAATCGTTCTGGACAGCTGCAACCGATTATAGTCCAGAACGCCTTGAATGTAATACGCGGGATCTCGCTGCATATTCACCCTCTTGGAGCGTTGAAGTGTGTATATGCAAACGGACGGATTTTCAGGTCCGTCCGTTTGCGTTCTTAGCTCATTAGAAGTGCAAGTACAATTACTTCGCCTTGCCTTCGATCAGATCAAGCACGTTAGCAGCCGACTGGGTAATCGGGGTGCCCGGGCCATAGATGCCCTTGCAACCGGCATTGTAGAGGTAATCATAGTCGCTCGGCGGAATAACACCACCGGCCACGACCAGGATCTCGCTAGCCCCTTGCTTCTTCAGCTCTTCAATCAGCTCAGGCACTAGGGTCTTGTGGCCAGCTGCGAGGCTGGATGCACCCACCACATGGACATCGTTCTCAATGGCCATCTTGGCAGCTTCTTCCGGGGTCTGGAACATGGGGCTGATGTCCACGTCGAAACCGAGGTCAGCATAGGAAGAGGCAACAACCTTGATACCCCGGTCATGACCATCCTGGCCCATTTTGGTGACCAGGATACGGGGACGGCGACCATTCTTCTCGGCAAAATCGTTGGTACGCTTGCGCAACGCTTCGATAACCTGGGCACTCTCATCATTGACATCGCTGTACTCAGAGGAGTATGCGCCGGAAACACACTGGGTGGTGGCGGTATAACGGCCAAATACCTTTTCCATGGCGTCGGAAATTTCTCCTACGGTTGCCCGTGCCTTGGCGGCTTCGATGGCGACTTCAAGCAGATTGCCATTACCTTCGGCTGCCTTGGTGATGGCATCAAGGGCAGCCTGGCAGCGTGCGCTGTCACGGTTTTTCTTGGTCTGATTGATACGCTCGATCTGCTCAAGGCGTACAGAATCCGGTACTTCAAGGATTTCGAAATCCAATTTTTCGTCTTTCAGGCGATACTTGTTCACGCCGACGATAACGTCCTTGCCCTGATCAATACGGGCCTGACGACGGGCAGCAGACTCCTCGATACGCATCTTCGGCATACCCGAGGCAATGGCCTTGGCCATGCCGCCGAGCTCTTCAATTTCGTTGATGATCTTGCGGGCACCTTCAACGATGTCGTTGGTCAGGCGCTCGATGTAGTAGGAGCCGCCAAGCGGGTCAGCTACTTTGCAGACCTGGGACTCTTCCTGGATAATGATCTGGGTGTTCCTGGCGATGCGAGCCGAGAACTCAGTGGGCAGGCAGACTGCTTCGTCAAAGGAGTTGGTGTGCAGCGACTGGGTACCGCCCAGAACGGCTGACATGGCCTCGATGGTGGTGCGGATGATGTTGTTATATGGATCTTGCTCGGTCAAACTCCAGCCAGAGGTCTGTACGTGGGTGCGCAGCATGGAGGATCTGGCATCCTTCGGGTTGAACTGTTGCATCAGCTCATACCACAGCGTGCGGGCGGCGCGCAACATGGCGATTTCCATGAAAAAGTTCATGCCTACGCCAAAGAAGAAGGACAGACGCGGGGCAAAGGTGTCAACATCCATGCCGGCCTTGAGCGCGGTGCGTACGTATTCCACACCGTCAGCCAAGGTAAAGGCGCACTGCAGTACTGAGTCAGCGCCAGCTTCCATGATGTGGTAGCCGCTGATGCTGATGGTGTTGTACTTGGGCATATGCTGGGAGCAGTAGGCCATGATATCGGAAACGATACGCATGGAGGGCTCCGGCGGATAGATATAGGTGTTGCGGGTGAGGTACTCTTTAAGGATGTCATTCTGGATGGTACCGTTGAGCTGTTCCTGTTTGACGCCCTGTTCCTCGGCAGTGGCGATCCACATGGCCAGAATCGGAATAACCGCACCGTTCATGGTCATGGAAACAGACATCTGATCCAGCGGAATGCCATCGAAGAGAATCTTCATATCCTCGATGGAATCGATGGCCACGCCTGCCTTGCCGATATCGCCGGCAACCCGGGGATTGTCCGAGTCATAGCCACGGTGGGTGGACAGGCTGAAGGCTACGGAAAGGCCCTTCTGGCCAGCAGCCAGGTTCTTGCGATAAAACTCGTTGGAAGCCTTGGCGGTGGAGAAACCGGCATACTGGCGGATGGTCCAGGGGCGGCCGGCATACATGGTGGCCATGGGGCCGCGGGTATACGGTGGCATGCCCGGTTGCTTGTCGATGAAGTTCAACCCTTGCAGGTCGTCACTGGTGTAGAGCGGTTTAATCGTAACTCCTTCCGGAGCCGCCCAATTCAAGGTGTCAGGGGATTTCCCTTTCATCTGCTTGGTGGCGATTTCAACCCATTTGTCATAATTGCTTGCCATGTCGTGTGCTCCTTGTGTTGAGGGGATATCCCCATGATAAAAAGCAGGACGGTGCATTTCCCACCTGAAAGAAAGTGCCCTTCAATATGGTCATGCACCGGCTATGGTGCTTGGGCGTTCAAGGCTGTTGCCGCAGCCGTAAACGCTGAATTTTAATTATGTTACGGCCGCTCGCTGATCTCGACCAGTACACCGCCGGTTGATTTTGGATGCAGAAAGGCAATTTTACAGCCGGCCGCGCCCAAACGTGGTGTCTCGTCAATCAACTTTACACCTTTTTCTTTCAGTTCTGCCAGGGCTTCCTCAATGTTCTCCACACGAAAGGCAACATGCTGAAATCCACCCTTACCACCGTTCTTCTCGATGAATTTGGCGATAGGACCATCCGGAGAGGTGGAAACCAGCAGTTCGACTTCGCTTTCACCAACCGGGAAGAAGACCGTGGTTACTTTTTGTTCTTCAACGGTTTCAGAGCCTTCAAATTTGAGGCCCATCACATCCGACCAGAATTTCTTCCCTGCTTCCATATCGGGTACAGCAATGCCGAGGTGGTCAATCTGAAGGATTTTCATAGGGTTCTCCTCTTATGTTGATTGTTGATTGGATTCATTTTCTTTTTTGTTCTGCACGCACGGTTGGGCAACTATGTACCGTGATTACTATGTTTTCGCCGATTTTCCTTCCGATTATGAACAATCAGGGAAAACGCAGCGCCCCTGCAGGAAACCGGAGGGGCGCTGAGCAAGAAATGCAAGATGGAGACTATTTTGCCACCCGTTTTACAAAGGCGCCGGTCGGATCAATTTCTTCACGGATCAGGCGAACTTCTTCCACGGTTGGCGGCGCCATCTCACTCACATTCGGCGCAACCAGAAGTTCAAAACCAGTATTTTCTTTGATGCTGTCCACGGTTTCACCAGGGAAGGTGTGGAGGATTCGCATCCGCTTGCTTTCTTCTTCAAAATCGAAAACACCCTTGGTGGTGATGACCCGGTAGGGGCCTTTGCCCTGCATGCCGGCCTTGAAGCGGGCATTGGGGCTACCGTCCAGATGGCCAGGGCTGGTCACATAGGCGAGTTTCGCATTAAATTTTTTCTTGTCGTGCGGCACGATAAGAATGGTGCGCTCACAGGATGCTGCCATGTCAGCGGCCCCACCGCTGCCGGGCAGGCGGACCTTAGGTTTTTGATAGCCGTCCGGGAAGTCGCCGATCATGGTGGAGTTGAGGTTACCATACATGTCCACCTCTGCGCCGCCGATAAAACCATAGTCGGCAAAACCGCGCTGAGTCAGTTCAAATGCCGCATTCAGACCCTTTACATAGGAAGCACCGGTAAAGGTTTTGGAATCGCCCACGGAAAGAGGCAGGCCACATTTGAGGGGAGGGCCGACCGCGCCTGCCTCAAATACGGGGATAAGGCCTGGAGCATGGGTACGGATCGCCAGAAGAGAGGCGACCATCGGTAATCCTGTACCGACAAAGACAATTTTATTATCCTCTAATACCTTGGAACCCGCCACAACGATGATTTCCTGGGCGGTGTAATCAGTTGATGCTGTCATGATGACTCCTTGTCAGAATTTCGCAAAGTAAACAATTATCGCCCAATACATTAAGCAAGCCTTTCAATGGCGCAGGACTCTCCCGCCCGTGCATCCATGAGCCGTTTGAGCGGCAATTTAGCGAGGTATTCTTCGAAGCTTGCCACGCCAAAGACATATTCATCAAACCAGGCCTTCAGTGCATCGGCAGAACCGCCTTTGCACATGGGCGCAATGAGACCAAGGAAGCTGCGAATATCATCGCCGCCAAAATAGTAGTGGCGACGGCACGCACCCGGAAAAGCACCGTAAGGTACTTCAACCACTGCATCAACCGCTGGGAAGGGGATGCCAACGTCTTTGGGAGCGCTGGTAATCAGATCATGGGAAACGAGTTGCTCGCAGGTAATAATGGTGTGTTTTGCAGCCATGGCGATTTCCGCGCAGGTTGCGTCGCTGCCGCGGATGATGCTGTTACCGTACATATCAGCAGCCTGAACATGAATCAGGGCCACATTTGGGTGACTGGCCGGAAGCAAGGCGATGGGCCTTTGGGTAAAGGGACAGTCTATAATCTTGGTGCGGCTCGTATTTTTAATATCACCACCGAGCGGGCCACGGCTGGGAATAAAAGGCAAGCCCATGGCGCCGGCTTTAAAGCGCGCGGACATGTTATAGTTACTCCAGTCCTCAATTTCCACCATGTTGCGTTCTGCCAGATAGCGCCACGCCGAAGAGAGCCCATAAGCTTCGTGTCCCCAGTAGGCCAGTTCAATGCGCTTGATGGAGCAGTGGTCAGGCCGGGCAATCATCGCCCCAGCAAGAAGTTCCGGTCCCATGCCTGCTGATTGCCAGGAAAGTGTCAAATCCTTGTAGCCCTGACGGATCATCTCGTGAATTGTGGCAATGGGCTGGCGAACATTAACAAAGCCGCCAATGCCTACATTATCCCCATCCTTGACGAACTTTGATACAGCCTCCTTAAGGGTCATGCGTTTGTCGCGCATGGATTTGTCTTTGTTGACAAGGGCTTCCCTTGCCTCATCGGGTGTCAAACCTGTCCAGAACATTTTTGCTGTTTCCAATGTGCTACCTCTCTTGTGTCTGTTAAGCGTTGTTGTTTGTCCGGCGCTCATCAGAATACCGGTTCCCCCGCAACAAAAAAAATGACCGCCAGTAACGGGTATTCGTTACCAGACGGTCATTTTTCCATTGGCTTGTTCTGGAGACGCGCTCCATTTTATTTTATTAGTTGCTTGCATAGACCAGCGTAGATTGATGTCTTTATAAGGGGCGCCGTACAGCACCGATCAACTCTCCAGTCAGGCTTTTTTGCATGGCAAAACAAGTAATTGCAATTCCATCGTTGCCTGCCAGGTGAACTGTCTACAGTCTTACTCTTTAACGCTCCCGAAAATACTGACTAAGCCAAGCTCGGCCAGGTTAAAATTTTTTATATTCACCACAGAATGTGGTGCTGCAAGGGGGTATATACTGCACTCAGCGCTACTTTTGGACAAAATAGGTACCTTTTAATACCTATTTGAACGGGCATATTTTGTCAATAGCAAAGTGAGAGAATGATTTGGGATTTGTATAAGATAGAGGTGTGGGTACGGTATCTTCACGCAAAGGATAGCAGCTTTCAACGGTCTGGCACTGGTTCTTCAGGTTGTGGAGATTGTCCTTTTCCAGTAAATAAATAGAGCTACGCAGTGCACGTTACCAAGGCTCAGAGGGCACACTTTTTTTAGCACGTACACAGATAGACAGCTGGGCCGTAGAATGGGGTTGCATCAACAGTTTAACCAGCACAAGGAGAGACCATGAAGGTATATACCGGTGGTGGCGATAAGGGCAAAACTAGTTTGTTTTCCGGGGAACGAGTAGCCAAACATCATGTTCGTATTGATGCTTATGGCGATATTGATGAACTCAATTCTCTGCTCGGGGCCATCCGCTCGATGCTGCCATTGGGCGAGGCGGATCTGGCCCGTGATTTTGAAGAGATACAGCGGTATCTTTTTGTAGCCGGTGCTTGGCTTTCAACCACGCCCGATTCTCCAGCCACCAAGCATTTGAGTCCGTTGCCGGTAAGCGCAGCCAAGGATTTGGAGCAGCGCATCGATGCGATTTCCGAAGTGTTGCCTCCGCTTAAATCCTTTATCCTCCCGGGGGGAGAGGCAGTTGCAGCTTGGACGCATGTGGGCCGGACAATCTGCCGGCGCTGTGAACGCAAGCTCACCCTGCTGATTGAAGCAGAAAAAATGCAGGAGAATGCCCAACTCGCCGCAGTACAGGTATACTTGAACCGCCTATCGGACTATCTCTTTGTTGCCGCGCGATATCTCAACCAGGTGCTCGGCAGAGAAGACATTCTTTGGAAATAAAAAAAGGGTGGAAGAAAGCTGCTCCTTCCACCCGAAAGTTTGTTTTGTGTTGGTTGAAGTGGCGGTGTAGACCTGCTTCGTGCTTGAGAATCCGGCGTCAGGGTTAGTGAGTCGTGTCGTGCAGGGTAACGTATTCCCAACAGTCGGGCTGGGCAAAAAGGGTCTGTAGAAATTCGCGGTGCAGGCTGTGCCCTGAGCGGTCAGCAATAATGTGGCCAATGATAGGGGTGCCAGCCAGGGCGGCGTCGCCAATGATGTCGAGCATCTTGTGACGAATAAATTCATCCTTGTAGCGCAAGCCTCCTTCATTGAGGATGGTGCGCCGGTTCCAGTGTATGGCGATTACATTATCCAGAGAACCACCAAGTGCGAGCCCTTTTTTCCACAGTTCTTCAACCTGTTCCACATAGCCAAAGGTGCGTGCCTTGGCGATGTCCTTGATGAACGTTTTTCGGTTAATGGTGCTAGAATAGTGCTGTTGCTGGATGAGAGCTGCATCGAACTGGATACTGCAGCTTATCTGGAAGCCGCGGCTGGGTTCGGCCCGTACACTTTTTCCATTTGCAGTATATTCAATCGGTTTGGTGATGCGCAGGTATTTGCGCAGGACCTGCTGGCGACTTCTGCCCACCTTGCGCAGGGCTTCCACGAAAGGCCAAGCACTGCCGTCCATAATGGGAATCTCGGGGCTATCCACGGTAATGCGCGCATTATCGATGCCTAAGCCACTCAGGGCTGCCATCAGGTGTTCTACAGTGGCAATGCGAGCATGACCTTCGCCTAGGGTTGTGGCCAGGGTGGTGTCGCCAACCTGATCAAAACGGGCAGGGATCATGGGTTGGCGAGGGAGGTCTGTGCGTACAAAGGAGATGCCGCTGTCGGCGGGGGCGGGATGGATGGCGAGCCGTACTTTTTTGCCAGAGTGCAACCCGGTTCCGGTGCAATGGGCCGGCCGCCGTACAGTATATTGATATTGCTCCAATTCGGTTTCCATATATAAAATTTTAGCCTTTTGCAGTGATCAAGGACAGCTGATATAATCTTACTGTATGTAATGCAAAAAATGGCCCATAATTGCTTTTATCGGTATAATTTTTTGAATTTTTTGTATTTATGTAGCAATATCCAATTGTTGCCTGTTTATCTGGGTCGGCGTCGGGGTTGGGGGAAGATGAGTATGTTGTTGCAAAAAGAACACATTTTTCTACAATTTTCTCAACTGTGACTTTTATGCCACGTGCTCGTGCTACACAGGTAAGGAGCTACCCTCCTGTCACTATGTGTTGATTTCCTGGAAAAGTGACGTAGCGAATTCTTCATCCATTTCTACCCGCATGCGCAAGGCATAAACCGGTAGTAGCAGGTGTGACGCCAGATCGCCAATTTTTACCAGATCTTTTTCAGTGGTAATCAAGGCCTTGGCACCGCTGTTTTGGGCCCTGGTGCACAGAAACTGCATCTGCTTCAAATTGTAGGTGTGATGGTCTTGCAGAGCAAAGGTGGCGGTCGGCGTTAAAGACAGATCTGTCAAGGTGTGGAAAAAAGAATCTGGCCCAGCGATGCCGCAAAAGGCAAAGAGGCAATCTGACTGCCCCCGGCGCAAGAGGTCCAACGGGACAGTTGTACATGTACCATCCTGATTCAGCATGAGGGCTGAGTCGGCGGCATAGCCGGCGAGATAGACCGGACGATCCGGAAATCTGCGGTTAAGGAGTTCAGCAAAGAGTTCCGCCCGTTGCCGGTTGTTGGCGCTGACACCGGTCAAGACAAAGGCGGTTGCGCGCTTGAGGGCAGATACCGGCTCCCGTAGTTCCCCCCCAGGAAATACTCTGGAATTGCCGGCGAGTCTGTCGGCGTTGAACAGTACCAGGTTAACATCACGTTGTACGGCAAGGTGCTGGAAGGCGTCATCCAGAAGGAGCACATCCGCACCCATGGCTACTGCTTCACTGGCCGGCAGATGGCGTGCAATCCCGGTCAACACCGGAACACCGGGCAGGGATTCGGCCAGAAAACGCGGCTCATCTCCTGCCTGGGCTGCATTTAGAAACAGTGTATCGCCATCGGAAACCACGTTGACCGGGCCCTTTGCCTTACCTCCGTATCCCCGGCTAATGATTGCCGGTTTTTTACCTCTTTTGAGCAGTAATCTGGCAAGATACTGCACAAGTGGGGTTTTACCGGTTCCCCCCATGAGCAGGTTGCCTACGCTGATAACCGGTACCGGTAAGCTATGGGTAGCAAAAAAACCACGCCGGTACCCGTGGGCACGCGCCAGCATGGCCAGACTGTACAGTGGCGCCAGCGGGCGTCCGAGCATAAAACCAAGCCGTTTCATCGTGAGGCTACGAGGGTAGGGAGTGGAGGGTTGAAAACTCGGCGGCGTTACGAATGCTGTCCGAGAGTTCCTTAGCGTTTTTTGCGCTGCAGATTGTACTTCTTCATTTTGTACTGAAGCAGGCTCTTGGTGATTCCAAGTTTTTCCGCAGCTCTTGCCTGGATCTCATCTGCATCCTCCAGGGCTTCGCGCACCAGGCGTTCTTCAATACCATTGAGAATTTCTGGCAGAGTCAGATGCTCGGGAATAAACTGGTTCAGTTCCAGTGATTCACTCCACTGGTGGCTGCTTGGCAGCATGTTACCCTCTGGTTGCACATCTTCCGGGGTGATGGTGTTGTTTTCGCAGAGGATAGCAGCACGCTCAATGGTGTTTTCCAATTCGCGCACATTGCCTTCCCAGGGTAGACTCACCAGAAGTCGTAAAGCATCCAGTGAGATGTCAAGTTTTTTCCCCAAAGACTTCCCACTTTTTTCAATAAAATGTGTGACCAATGGCGGAATATCGTCAGTCCGCTCCCGCAGCGGGGTGAGGTGTATGTGGATGACGTTCAAACGGTAGTACAGGTCTTCCCGGAAAGAACCTCGCTCAATTTCATCCCTTAACTCCTTATTGGTGGCGGCAAGGATGCGCACATCGGCCTGCATACTCTGGTTGCCGCCCACCCGCTCAAAGGTTTTTTCCTGCAGAACTCGCAACAGCTTAGCCTGCAGTCTTGGTGCCATTTCACCGATTTCATCCAGAAAGAGGGTGCCAGTATCGGCTAGTTCAAAACGGCCCTTGCGCATGGTAACAGCATCGGTAAACGCGCCTTTTTCATGGCCGAAGAGTTCGCTTTCCAGCAGATGTTCTGAAAGTGCGGCACAGTTTACGGAAATGAATGGAGCATCCTTGCGTTTACTGCGGGCGTGGATGGCGCGGGCCACCAGTTCTTTGCCGGTACCGGACTCGCCGGTGATAAGAACAGAGGACGAGGTGGGCGCTACTTTTTCAATCAGCTGGTACACCATCTGCATGGAAGGGCTTTTGCCAATCATACCGCTAAAGCCGGTGCGGGGGCTGGCTTCTTCGCGCAGGCGACGTAACTCCCGTACCAGGCCGTAGTGCTCGATAGCCTTGTTGGCGCTCGCCAGGAGCTGCTGATTGGAGAAGGGTTTGGCCAGATAAGTGAAGGCGCCCAGGTGCATGGCTTCAACCGCACGTTCTACTTCAGCGTAGGCGGTGATTAGGATGACGGGTAATTCTCGGTTGAATTCCTTGACCTTTTGAAGGAATTCGATGCCATCCATGCCCGGCATTTTCATGTCGGTTAAGACAAGGTCAAGATCGGTATTGTGTACCAGAGGAAGGGCGTCGATGGCGCTGTCCGCAGTGAAGACTTCGTAACCTTCGTCTTTGAGTAGCTCGGAAAGCACAATCTGATAGTTCGGTTCATCATCAACAACGAGAATGCTCTGCATAATATAGGGAGTTAGGTCAACTTAATGGAAGAATGGCTGCTGATCGTGCTGGTTGGCCAAGGCAGCCAGAAGGGGAGATAATAAGGACGCTGGAGGGCAAAATCCATTTGTTCTCGAGGCCAATGGGTGGGCCGGCCTGGTTGCGCCGTGGAAGTCACTACCACCAGTGACCAGAAGCCTGTGTATACTGGCAAGGTTGATGAGCCTGCGGCACAGTTGCCTGCTGTGGGACGGATAGTACACTTCGAGCCCATCCAGCCCTTGATGCGCCAACTCCTCAACCAAGGCAACGATAACTCGCATATCCGGACTGAGCATCCCGGGGTGGGCCAGTACTGCTTTGCCTCCCGCACGGTGGATCATGGCTATGGCTTCAGGGGCGGAGTAGCTGAACCGTGGTACCCAGGCAGGTTTATTGCGACCAAGGTATCTGGAAAAAGCTGCATCGAAGCTGGCAACGACTCCCCGTTGCACCAGCAGACGGGCAAAGTGTGGGCGGCCGGTTTGTCCCTCGCCGGACACTGCCTGCAGTTCTTCTTCGCTGATATCAATGCCAAGGTTGTGGAGTTTTGCCAGTATGTTCTGGTTGCGCCTGGCGCGGCTGTCCTGCAAGGGACGCAGCCAGCGGTGCAGCTCAGGTAGTTCTGGATCAAAACCATACCCCAGGATATGAACGGTGTAGTTCCGTAAAGTGGTACTGACTTCCATGCCACTGAGAACAGGTAGCCCCGCTTTTTTCCCATAGCGTAGCAGGTCTGTAACCCCCTCCACGGTGTCGTGGTCGGTCAGGGCAAGGCAGCGCAGTTTATTTTGCAGTCCGAGCGCAACTAGTTCATGTGGCGTATGACTTCCGTCCGAGTAGAGCGAGTGGGTATGCAGATCAATACACATTAACGTGGTGCAGCTGGGCGGTTTAAGGACGTATTTCTTAAAAACTATACCACAGGAGAGCGTGAAAGCAAAGGCCATCCGGGCTCTCTACCCGGTGAGTGATGGGGGAGACCGGTTACCAACAAATGAAGCTCCTTGAAATGGTCGACTTCCCATTTAAAAGGGTGCTATTCAAATCTCACATGGGAGCCTTCTCCGCGTAAGGCCTGGAAAATGTCCAAAACGAACCTGTATGTACGCTTGGGTTACATTTTTCTTGCTCCTTAATAGTATCTGGGCATTTCAAGCTGAAACTCGAATCATTCGTACGCTGACCAGGCCCTGCTCCTCTCATGCATGAAAGTGCACAGAGCTGTGCAGGCCGCGTAGTGCCCGCGTATTGCTATTGCTGGGGCAAGACCAGTACGGTTGCCGCCTGATCATTTCCCAGATATTGCTGCGCCAGTTTTTGGATATCTTCCCGTTGCATGTTGGTGAAATCCTGCAGAATACTCTTGGGCCACAGCAGTTGTTCCGGATGCCGACTGGAGAGGCTGAGCACGGTGTGGAGCCAGTAGGCATTGCTGCGCATTTGTTCGCGGATGGAAGTGAGGGTTGGTTCCTGGGCCCGCTTGAATTCCTCTGCGCTTATTCCCTCAAGGCCCAGTCCAGTCGCAACTGATTGCACGGTCCGGGCGAGTTGCTCGGCCTGGGTCGGGTCAACGATGAGGCGAGTTTCCAGCAGGCCAAAGCCCTTATCAATTCTACTGGGCAAACTGAATACTTGGGGTGAGTATGTGGCGCCAAGCTCTTCACGGATTGTGACCCGTAAACGATCATCCAGTATGCTCGCCAGCATGTTGAGGCCACGGGTGCGGTCAATATCCCAGAAATCTCCTGTTTTCCAGGCAACCGTCAGTTGCGCCTTCCCGGACGACCCAGAGGCGGCAAGCCGCAACGTTTTGCCCTGTGGAAAGATAATTGATTTTTTTTGAGTATGCTGGTGCAGACTGCGATTTTGCGCACCAAAATACGTGCTGAGCAAACGACGCACCTGATCTGGTTCGATATCGCCAACAAGGTTAATTTCAAGTGGGGCCTGGCTGAAGGCCGGGTGTAACCAATTGCTCAACTGCTCCAGACTACGGGCGTTTACCTCCTGCCAGGATGGCATCGAATAGAAGCGGCTCCCACCGCTGAGGAAACGTTCTCCTTCGAGCTGATGCACACCTTCTGCTGACCCATTCATCTGTGCATACATTTGGCCAAGCTGTTTCTTGCTGTTGCTAAAAGCCTCTGGTCTGAAACCGGGATCATACAGGCGGGCGAACAGCACTTGCAACAGCAGTTCCAGTTCTGAGGACAGGGCGCTACCGCTGAAGGCAAAGCTTTCGGGGCCGATTGAAAAATCCAAAGTAATGTTGCTTCCGGCCAAAGCCCGATTCAGTTGTTCGCGGGTCAAGGTGGCAGTGCCGCTCTCTTTGATCACACTCTGGCCAAGCAAAGCCAATCCAGGCAAAGGTTCGCTTTGCAGGCCTCCTCCAAAATGTGCGCTCAAAAGCACCTGGTTGGGATGAAAATCGGTTTTTTTAACGTGGACAACAAGCCCTTCAGCAAACACCATGCGGTGCAGGCCAATGTCTGGGTCCGTGTTCTCATTGACTGGTGGCCGGGTGTGTTTGGGTGGCGGTAGATAGGGGAAGGAGGGCGTTTCTTCCTCCTGCCACTTGGGTGCTGCCGCCTTTTGGTTGGCGGTATACAGTGCCTGTATTTGTGCTTCGGCCTGTTCTCGAGGTATTTCTACCATCGCTGTGCCCGCCACAGTCACCGTTCTTGGTTCGGCCGGCCACATGCTGATGAATGCTTGGTTGATGTCGTATAAGGTGGCTTGCTTTACCAAGGGGAGAAAAATGTCCTGTTTCTGGGTGGGCGACAGGGAGACCTCGCGGTCATTAAGGTTGCGGATAAGTTCCATGGCAAGATCACGACTGTCGCGGGCCCCTGCAGTCTGCGCCTCCTTTATCAACAAGGCCTCAATTTCTTTTTTACCCCTTTCCAACTCCGCCTCACTGAAACCATGGCGTATGCCCTGTTCAAGCACGGTTTGCAGTAGAGACAATCCCTTTTGCCAGTTCGCGGCTTCAGTGCGAGTGCTCAGGAGGCTGTAGCGAAATTGAGGGATAAAGTTGCCCGAAAAGGCCATTGTTTTTGCAATGGGACTGTCAGCAGCACGATCCAGTTGTTGTAGACGGTTGTTAAGAAGAACGAGGGCAAGATAGCGGTGCAGCAGTGTGGTTTCACGTTCAAGTGTATCCGCTTCCGGAGCCTCCGCAGCCACCGTAGCCAGGCTGATTTCAGTGTAACCCAAATCCGGTTCTGCCAGGTGACGTACGCGCTCGCCTTGTGCAAGGGGGGAACCAAGGTCCGGACAGAGTGGTCGGGAGTCAGTCGCAGACTGAAGGGTGGAGAAGTGCTGCCGCACCAGACGCTCTGCCAGGTCAGTATCCATATCGCCAACCACCACCACAACCATGTTGTCGGGGCGATACCAGCTGTTGTAGTAGGAACGCAGCAGCGTTGCGTTGGCCTGTTGCAACACTGCATCGGTGCCGATCGGGTCGCGCTTTGCCACCAGGGTACCGTCAAAATCAAAGGCGAGTTGCGCCTTGCGTACCCGTGTTGCTGCTGAATCACGGCTTCGTTTCTCAGCAATAATAATACCTCGTTCGCGCTCAACTTCTTCTTCCAGCAATAGGGCACCCCTGGCATAATCAGCCAAGACAAGCAGGCCGTCGGCGAGGGTTTTGGCGTCTGGTGCCGGCAAAATGAGTTTGTAGACCGTTTCATCGTAGCTGGTGTGGGCATTGGTGTCTGCGCCAAAGCCCATGCCGATGGATTGAAAATACTCCACTAGCGTACCTGGAGGATAGTTGGTGGTGCCATTGAACAGCATATGTTCCAGATAGTGGGCCAGACCCCGTTGCGTTTCCGTTTCGTGCAGCGAACCGGCCTGGATGTTCAGGTGCATGGCCACCCGGTTTCTCGGTTCGCGATTCTGTTTGAGAATATAGCGCAGACCATTGTCAAGGGAGCCGAAAATAATGGTTGGATCCACAGGCAAGTTACTGTCTTCATGGGGCCAACCCTGGCTTATGCAGGCAGATGACTGCAGCGATGCGTGCCTGTGTTGTTTATCTTTTGCGTGCAGGCCAGAGGACATTAGCAATATAAAAAGAACAATGATTGCAGGGAAAAGCGGTCTTCGGTGAAAGGATATTGGTCTGGGCATTGTGGTAAAGTCTCTGGTTGGGTACATTTTTACAAATACGTAGCAGACAGACTTGGAGTATATAAAAAACATTATAGGACAGCACGCAGGGGGAGACAAGATGGACATACACGGTGCAAGGGCTCTGGTGCCGGGAGCTGCACGGGGCATCGGGCGGGCGATTGCCCGTTTGCTTGTCAGTAAGGGGGTGCGTCTGGTCCTGCCCTGGTACGATTGGCCTGAATCAGTAGCAAGTCTTCAGGAGGAATTTGGCGGCACAGGGCAACATGTGCTCGTACAGGCGGATTTGCGACAGAAGAACGATGTTGCTAGGCTGTGTCGGGAAATCGTAAAGGAGTTGGGTGGTCTTGAAATACTTATCAACAACATCGAACGCGGTGGCATGCCAATTGTGCATGGCGACTACAGTCGCAAAGTGAACGAAGCACAATGGCAACGCGAGTTGGATACCACCTTGCAGGCCAAATGGCTGTTGTGGCGACACACCCTGCCGCTGCTCAGAAAGGCGGCACAGGCTGCGGTGGTGAATATTTCCTCCATTGCAGGCCTGGTGGGGAGAAGCGGCCCTGTGGGCGTTCTGTTCAGCGACGGCTACGCCTTAGCTAATCGGGCTGTTACTGGCCTGACCGAGCAGTGGGCGCGTGAAGGAGCCCCTACAATTCGGGTGAATGAACTGATGCTTGGTCTGGTGGATAGCCGCCATGGTCCGGAGACCCGGGGGTGGCAGGCGCTTTCTTTGCAACAGCGGAATGCACTTTATGATCATACCCTTCTGGGTCGGACGGCTAATCCCGACGAAGTGGCAAAAACTGTACTTTTTTTGGTGCGTGATGCGGACTATTGCACCGGCTCGGTACTGAGGATGGATGGTGGCTATCTGCTCGGAGGAGAGAAAAATACGGAGATGCCGCCTGGTGTCCTGGAATAAAAAAAGGTATTCAGTCGTCCAGAGCCCAGTCTGGAATGCGGTGAAGAATATATTCCGTCAAGGTCTGTTTAGAAACCGTATCTTTGCCGCAAACCCCGGCATCACGCATCACCTCTTCAAAGTCAAACCAGCAGATGGCACGATTGCTATGATTATATACCGTCAGGATATGGCGGTCCGGATTGTCGATGTCTTCTTCTTCTTGGATGGCAGCGACCAACTCCACCGCCTGCTCATACGGAAGGAAACGAATGCTATCTTCACTCATGGCAGCAGGCCGAAATCATAAAGCCGTTTATGTGGTCGGGATACAGCATATCTATGGGTTTTGACGGAGGGGTTTGACAACGGCGCCTGAACGGATGCAACGGGTGCAAGCATCAATGCGCACCGTACCGCCAGAACTGCTGATGGAGCGAACCCGCTGCAGGTTTGGCATCCAGCGGCGACGGTTTTTGTTGTGGGCATGGCTGACACTATTACCGCTAATGGGTCCTTTCCCACAGATAGAGCAAACACGTGACATGATATATCTCCTCAATATTGAAAATTCACAAAGGAAGCATTTTAACGAAAATAACCAAAAGAGCAAGATTTTATTTACGCTGTAAGGTGATTCAGACTTCAAGGCACAGTTTGCGTATTTTGCCTTGGCCTGGAGGGCCCCAGTCCACTATCTAAGGTTTTGTTATCTATAAAATGATTGAGAGAACAGCGCTTAAACTGGTATTGTGTGCTGGTCAATAAAAAACGGCGCGTACTGCCGTCATGTTGAGATTTACCCCTTTAGCACTAGCAGGTTCATGGAACTTCCTCCCTCGTTTTTAGAAGTGTTTTTTTCTTGGCGTACGCTCCTTGATATCGCCCTAATCAGCACCGGTCTTTTTTTTCTGCAGCGGACCTTGATGCGGCTGGGGACCTGGAAGATCATGGCCGGCATATTTTTAGCCCTCTTTGTTTTTATAGGGGCCAACCTGCTTGATCTGCGGGGGATAGAATGGATTTACAACAATGTTAGCCATGTAGCCTTGATCGGGCTCATCGTCATCTTCCAGCCCGAATTGAGAAAAGTGTTGGAACGGGCGGTATGGGCTCCTCCCCGGGGAGCACAGATCAATGATGAACGACTGCCCAAACTGATTGCAAATTGCCTGAGCGCCCTGGCCAAAGACTACTGTGGTGCGCTCATCGTCTACCCCGGCAGGGAACCCATCGGTGAAAAAACAACCGGTGGTTTTGTGCTCAATGCCGTCCCGAGCTATCCGCTTATCCTCAGTTTATTTGATCCTAACTCACCCGGACATGATGGTGCCATCATTATCGTTGGTGATCGCATAACCCGGTTTGGTGTTCGTCTTCCCATGTCGAACTCATCCCGTCTGGCCAACAGCTATGGCACCCGCCACCACGCTGCCATGGGATTGGCCGAACAGACTGATGCTCTGGCTCTGGTCGTCTCCGAGGAGAGAGGACAGGTGTCGGCTTTTTTTGACGGCCAAATGCAGTTGATAGAAGGTACTGAAGAAATCAGTGATATTATTATTGGCCACTTAGAGAGCGTGGGGCTGATGCGGAAGAAAAGGAGCTCTTGGGCCTTGAATAAGGATGCTCTTCTGCACGGTGTTGTCAGTTTGCTGATTGCCACTGCTTTTTCCCTGTCTGTGCTGGACACGGCGCGAAATACTGTTGAGCGGAGCGTTATCGCTGCAGTTGATTACACTGCCTCAGCTGCGGATGGGTCGGTACTTGTGGGCGACAGGGCCACTGAGGTGAAGCTGCATTTAAGTGGACCGCTCACCGAGATGGAAACATTGACCCAGAACCCGCCCCACGTTGCCATTGACTTGCGGGTGCTGGATCAGGGCAAGCATTCTGTGGTCCTTACCAGCGATAACCTCACTTTACCAAAAAATGTTACCCTGCTTGATGTTTCTCCTGCACAACTCGACCTGACACTTGTGCCCATGGAGGAGAAAAGCATGCCAATCACCCCCCAGCTGGTTGGAAAGCTACCTGCCGGTCTGAAATTAAAAAAGGTGACCCTGATACCAGAAGGGGTCGAAGTGGTGATGCCTAAAACCAAAAACGACCGAGACTCCTACAAGATTTTGACAACACCCATCTATCTGGACTCGATCACCACGGATAGTCGGATTTTCTGCGGCATCATTGCGCGACCGTCTATTCAGCCCCTCGCAAAGCGCTGGCCGGACGTAGAGGTAGTGATAGAAGTTGAAACCAAACCGCAGGTGGGTGGCAAGAAGGATTGAGGCGTGTATATTGTTGTGTTATCTGTGTGTCCTGTCGAATCAGGCAGACCAGCTTTTAAGTCGTTCTCAATCCCCCTGGATAGAAAGATTGCAGCCCATGGATATCAAGGAAAACTGGTGATGTCGCCCCGTCCCAAGAAAAAACGTGTATGTGGTGGCCGTTTTCATGGTAAGGCATTCAAGCCCACAGGCATCAGCCTGATGGAACTGAAACAGATATCCCTGCAGCACGATGAACTGGAAGCACTTCGTCTCTGCGACTATGAAGGACTGATTCAGGAGGAGGCGGGCCAGCGTATGGGGGTATCCAGGGGAACGGTGCAGCGTATCCTCACCTCTGCACGTCGCAAGGTTGCCGAGGCATTGAGTACTGGCGCAGCTCTTGTTTTTGAAGATACATCCAAAGATGCCCCTACCGATCAACCTTAAAAAAAGTGAAAAAATGACGTATACTGTTCTTGTAACCGGTGGCAGCGGTTTTATCGGTGCCAATTTTGTTCGTCACCTGCTCACCGAACGCCCCGACTGGCGCGTAGTGAATCTCGACAAGCTTACCTACGCAGGTAATCAGGCAAATTTGGCCGATCTGGCCGATCATCCTGCCTATACTTTTGTTCACGGCGATATCTGCGACCAGGCGCTGGTTACCGATTTGTTCCGTCGCCACAATGTGCAGGCGGTAGTCCATTTTGCCGCTGAATCCCATGTGGACCGATCTATTACCGGCCCGGATGCCTTCATCCGCACCAATATCAATGGTACCTTTGTTCTCTTAGAGGCTGCTCGCACCTATTGGCAGGTTCAAGAACGGCAAACCGAACGCAGCCGATTTCTCCACGTCAGCACTGATGAGGTTTATGGTTCCCTTGGGTCGACCGGGTATTTTACCGAAGAAACACCGTATGACCCACGCTCGCCGTATTCTGCCTCTAAGGCTTCGTCTGATCATCTGGTACGTGCCTACTTCCATACCTACGATTTGCCAGTGCTGCTCACCAATTGCTCCAACAATTACGGCCCGTATCAATTTCCAGAAAAGCTGATTCCGCTGGTCCTCAACAACGCCCAACATGGTAAGCCGCTGCCTATTTACGGAGATGGTCAGAATGTGCGCGATTGGCTCTATGTGGTGGATCACTGCGAGGCAATTGCCCTGGTACTTGAACAGGGCAGGGTAGGCGAGTCCTATAATATCGGTGGTCACAACGAAAAGAAAAATTTGGAGATTGTGGAACTGCTTTGCGATCTGTTGGATAAGAAAATTGCTCCTCTGCCAAGTGGCGAACCTCGCCGTTCCTTGATCACCTTTGTTCGGGACCGGCTTGGGCATGATCGGCGTTATGCCATTGACGCCAGTAAGATAGAGCGCGAGCTTGGCTGGCGTCCGCGTTTCACCTTTGAGCAGGGAATAGAGCAGGCTGTTGACTGGTATCTTGCCAACCGTGCCTGGATGGAAGGGGTGCTGGATGGATCCTACCAGAAGTACTACGACAGCATGTACGGCGAGAGCATTGAGGCCAAGGAGTAAGACTAATGCAGATCGAGCGGACAACCATTCCCGAGGTACTGATTATCCAGCCGCAAGTCTTTGGTGATGCGCGCGGATTCTTCTTTGAGAGTTTTAACCAGCGTCGCTGGCAGGAACAGACCGGCCTGAATACGGTTTTTGTGCAGGAAAATCATTCCCGCTCGGTGCGCCACGTTTTGCGGGGATTGCATTATCAGATCCAGCAGCCGCAAGGCAAGCTGGTGCGGGTGATCAGCGGGGAAGTATTTGATGTGGCGGTTGATCTTCGCCGCAGTTCTCCCACCTTTGGCAAGTGGACTGGGATTCATCTATCAGCAGAAAATAAGAAACAGTTCTGGGTGCCGGAAGGTTTTGGCCATGGTTTTGTGGTCTTGTCGGAGGCAGCTGAATTTCTCTACCTCACCACGAATTACTATGCGCCGGAGCATGAGCGCTCCATTATCTGGAATGATCCAGATCTTGCCATTGACTGGCCTATGACGGCTGAGCCAATCCTCTCGGCCAAGGACCAGGCTGCTCCGCGTTTTAAGGAGGCAGATCTCTACCCCTGAGCCTTTCTATTACCCTGTAACACTTGCTTACTACAGCAACGCAGTAGCTTCTGGAAGATTTACAAGGGCTTGTCACCCCCATCTATAGCTTCTTGGCCTTTTATAGCAGGGGCAAATACCATATAAGCAAGAAAGGACGCCCAAGGGCGTCCTTTCTTGTTGGGTATAAGCTTGAGCTAAACGATTAGCCGATTACAGCCAGTACAGCATCTTTCGCTACGGAATCACCTGCAGCGCAGGTCAGTGCCTTGACGGTACCGTCACAGGGAGCTGACAGATTGTTTTCCATTTTCATGGCTTCGAGTACCACTATTGGCTCGCCTGCCTTGACAGTTGCTCCTACTTCCACCAGGTATTTGATGATCATACCAGGCATAGGGGCGGTCAGCGGGGTGCCACCTTCTACTGCGGCTGCCGGTGCAGCTGCAGGTTTGGCTGCCGGAGCAGCAGCAGCTGCAGGTTTGGCTGCCGGTGCTGCTGCAGGCTTGGCTGCCGCCGCCGGAGCTGCTGCACGCGGTGCTATCGCCACGGGCTGAAAATCGCCGGTCGGATCAACATCAACACTAAAATACTCGCCATCAACAAAGACGTTGAAGGTGCGGATGTTCTCGGACTTCTCAGGAATCGGCTTGTCGGGGATTTCCATGACCTTGCCGGCCTTGGCCTTGGCAATCAAGGCATCCATCTTCTTCACGTCATCCATGGTAACCACTTTATCGCCAGGAGCTTCCTTGATCTTGCCGTATTTCCACTCCAGAAATTTCTTGCCAGTCGTCGGGAAGATGGCATAGGTGATGACATCATCGATGTCCTTGGCCAGATCACCGATTTCCTTCTTGGCCTTCTCCATTTCCGGCTCAAGGAATTCTGCTGGCCGTCCGGTGATCGGATTTTCGCCACGCGCATAACCCTTCAGAGCCTTCTTCTGTACTTCCGGATTGATCGGGGTCGCGGTCTTGCCATAGAGGCCATAGCACAGGTCTTTTACCTGGGCGGTGATCATCTTGTAGCGCTCATCCGGGGTGTCGAACAGTACGTTGTTTACGGTCTGGATGCCAACAATCTGGCTGGTCGGAGTAACCAGCGGCACCTGACCCAAATCCTTACGTACGCGCGGCAGTTCCTTGAATACCTCGTCGATACGATCCAGAGCGTCCATTTCACGCAGCTGGTTCACCAGGTTGGAGAGCATGCCGCCCGGAGTCTGGTGGAGCAGAACATTGATATCGATGACAGACATCTTGGAGGTGTCGAGCAGGTGCTTGTACTTCGGCATTACCTCGCGCTCGAGGATCTCGTTGACTGCAGCGAGCTTGCGGATATCAAAACCAGTGTCGCGGTTGGTGCCAAGCAGCGCCATGACGATCGGCTCAATAGCCGGATGCGAGGTGCGCAGGGCATAGGGGCTGACGCAGGTGTCGATGATGTCTACACCCGCTTCGATTGCCTTGAGCATGCTCATGGAGGCCATGCCTGAGGTGTAGTGGCTATGCAGATGGATCGGAGTTTTGGTCTGGGCCTTGAGGGCCTTAACCAGGTTGTAGGCATCATACGGGGCTATCAGGCCGGCCATATCCTTGATGCAGATGGAGTCGGCACCCATCTCGTCCAGCGCCTTGGCCTTCTGGATATAGTAGTCAAGATTGTAAACATCACCGCCCAGGCGAGGCTCGGTCATGGTGTAGCAGATGCAGCCCTGGAAATGCTTGCCAGCTTTCTTGATGCCTTTTACAACGGTTTCAAAGTTGCGGTAGTCGTTGAGGGCGTCAAAGGTACGAAAGACATCCATGCCGTTTTCGGCGGCGCGTTCAACAAAGGCGGTGGCCAGATCATCGGCGTAGTTACGGTAGCCGACCAGGTTCTGGGCGCGGAGCAGCATGGAGAAGGGGGTTTTTTTGATATATTTTTTCAGGACACGCAGACGCTCCCACGGATCTTCCTGCAGATAGCGGTGCATGGTGTCGAAGGTGGCCCCGCCCCAGGTCTCAATGGCCCAGTAGCCAATTTCATCCATCTGTTCCGCGACCGGGAGCATATCCTCGGTGCGGCCACGGGTGGCGAAGAGAGACTGATGGCCGTCGCGCAGGCTCAGGTCCTGTACTTTGAGCGGATTCTCAGCTTTGGGACGATCTGCGGCGTAATTCATTGTGGTCATCTTCACTTGATCACTCATTGTCGAATTCTCCTGTGATTCGTTATCGTTGGCGGTGCTAGTTTTATATCGATATCAGAACGCTTTCATCTGAATGAGACGGCGCATGGTCATGATATCCTGCCGTCCGGCCAAGGCCCACATGGGGGGCGGGATAACCGGTATTGCAGCTATGGCCTGCGCTGCAAGCAGAGCAGCGGCTTCCTCTTCCTGCAGATAAGCATTCACGGCTGCAAGTGCTGCAACCTTTTTCTTTTTTGAGTCTGCCATTCGTGTATCCTCTGAATGTAGGGGTTAGCCTTTCAGGCAACGTTACAACTGGCCATACAGACAAATTCTACAGTGGAATGTTGCCATGCTTTTTCATGGGGATGGTATCACGCTTGCCCTGGATGGATTCCAGTGCGTTAATGATACGGAACCGTGTCTCAGCCGGCTCGATGACGTCGTCTATATAACCGCGTTCGGCCGCACAGTAGGGGTTGGAGAAGTTGGTGTTGTACTCATCCTCCTTCTCTGCCAGGAATGCTTTCGGATCTTCCGCGTCTTTTGCACCCTTGGCGTAGAGAACTTCAACCGCACCCTTGGAACCCATAACCGCGATTTCACCGGTTGGCCAGGAGTAGTTGATATCAGTACGCAGATGCTTGGACGACATAACGCAGTATGCACCGCCGTACGCCTTACGGGTGATGACCGTTACCTTGGGAATGGTGGATTCTGCATAGGCAAACAAGAGTTTCGCACCATTTCTGATAACACCGCCAAATTCCTGCTCGGAGCCGGGCAGGAAGCCAGGCACGTCGACAAAGGTGATGACCGGGATATTGAAGCAGTCGCAGAAGCGGACAAAGCGTGCACCCTTGATGGATGAGTTGATGTCGAGAACACCAGCGTAATAGGCGGGCTGATTGGCTACGATGCCTACGCTCTTACCGTTGTAACGCGCAAAGCCCACCACGATGTTGGGGGCGAAGTTTTTCTTGATCTCAAAAAAGACGCCGTTATCAACCGTGGCTTTGATGACTGCTTTGATGTCATAGGCAGCGTTGGGGTTGTCGGGAATGATATCGTTGAGTTCCGGTGCCTGCCGGGTGATGGGGTCATCACAGGGTACGTCCGGTGGATTTTCCAGGTTGTTCTGCGGCAGATAGGAGAGCAGATCCTTGATGTACTGGATGGCATCGTCCTCATCCTCGGCTGCATAGTCGGTTACACCACTCTTGGTGGTATGCATGACCGCGCCACCCAACTGCTCAGTAGTGATGTCCTCATGGAGCACGGTCTTGACAACCTTCGGACCTGTCAGGAACATGTAGGACTGCTGCTTGACCATGATGATGAAGTCGGTCAGGGCAGGGGAGTACACCGCACCACCGGCGCAGGGTCCGAAAATACCGGAAATCTGCGGCACAACGCCGGAGGAGAGCACGTTGCGGGTGAAAATCTCGGTATAGCCGGCCAGGGCCTCGATACCTTCCTGGATACGGGCGCCACCCGAGTCGTTCAGACCGATAACCGGAATGCCGTTCTTCATGCCCAGATCCATGACCTTGCAGATCTTCTCGGCCAGGGTGCCGGAAAGCGAGCCAGCGAGAACGGAAAAATCCTGGGCATAAAGATAGACCGGGCGGCCATTGATACGGCCGTAACCGGTGACAATACCATCGCCAAGGAATTTGACCTTTTCCATGCCGAAGTTGTAGCAGCGATGCAGTTTGAAGGCATCGTATTCTTCGAAGCTGCCCGGATCGAGCAGGGCAGCGATACGTTCACGTGCAGTCTTCTTGCCTGCAGCGTGGATCTTGTCGATCCTTGCCTTGCCGCCGCCTTCCAGGGATTGGGCGCGTTTCTTTTTCAGCTCCTCTAATTTTGCTCTTGTGCTCATGCTGTCTCCTTACAGGGATTGCAGGTGGAATTGCGGTGTCCAAACAGAAAGAAGGGTCTGTTCCAGGAACACAGTGCTGGAGCAGACCCCTGACGGCTTTTTAGCCCTTAAAAACCTTTTTGCACAACTCGCCCATTTTGCCCAGGTTCTCGCAGTGATGAACACCACTTGCCTTCATGGCTTCAATCTTGGCGGTAGCCGTACCTTTACCACCGCTGACGATTGCGCCCGCATGGCCCATGCGCCGCCCCGGAGGTGCGGTCAGACCAGCAATGAAGCCGACAACCGGCTTGTCCGGCATGTTCTCCTTGATCCACTCACAGGCGTCTTCCTCGGCATGGCCGCCGATTTCACCGATCATGACTACTGCCTTGGTTTCTGGATCATCCTTGAAGGCCTTGAGGCAGTCGATGAAGTTGGTGCCGTTGACCGGGTCGCCGCCGATACCAACACAGGTGGTCTGGCCAAAGCCAACCTGGGTCAGCTGATGCACAGCTTCGTAGGTAAGTGTGCCAGAGCGGGAAACAACGCCCCAGGGACCGCCAGGCTTAACGATGGAGCCGGGCATAATACCGATCTTGCATTCGCCGGGGGTAAGCAGGCCAGGACAGTTGGGGCCGATCAGGCGAGTCTGCGGCCGAGTGGCCAGGTAGTTCTTCACCTTCATCATATCCATCACCGGAATACCTTCGGTGATGCACACCACCAGTTCGATACCGGCATCGGCTGCTTCCATGATGGAGTCAGCGGCGAAACGGGGTGGAACAAAGATCATGGAGGCGTTGGCGTTGGTCGCCTTGCGGGCGTCCTTGACGGTGTTGAAGACCGGGACATCATCCATCTTCTGGCCGCCCTTACCGGGGGTTACGCCGGCGACAACATTGGTGCCATAGGCGATGCAGGCGCGGGTATGGAACATACCTTCCGAACCGGTAATGCCTTGTACAAGTAAACGGGTATTTTTATTGGCAAAGATGCTCATGCTATTCCTCTATCAGTGTGTTGGTTACCGTTGATCGATGCAAAACAGTGTCGCAGACAGATCCTGCTCTGTTACTTTACCATCTGCGCAACTTTTTCAGCTGCATCGGCCAGATCCTTGGCCGTGACCAGGTCCAGACCAGATTCCGCGAGAATCTTACGGCCTTCGGCCACGTTGGTGCCTTCCATGCGCACCACGACCGGCACTGACAGCTTCAATTTATTGGCAGCGGCCACTACGCCATTGGCGAGATTGTCACAACGGAGAATACCGCCGAACACGTTGATGAGAATGCCTTTTACTGCCGGATCTTGCATGATAAGACGGAAGCCATTTTCAATAGCCTCGGCATTGGCACTGCCGCCTACGTCCAGAAAGTTGGCCGGAGCAGCGCCCGCCATTTTAACGATGTCCATGGTGGCCATGGCGAGACCTGCGCCGTTAACGATGTTGCCCACATTACCATCTAGCTTGATGTAGTTGAGGCCAAACTTGGATGCTTCTGCTTCGGCAGGGTCTTCCTCCTCAATATCGCGCATTTCCACCACATCCGGATGGCGATACAGGGCGTTGGAGTCAAAATCCATCTTGGCGTCCAGGGCGAGGATGTTGCCCTCGGCGGTAATGATCAGCGGGTTGATTTCCACCATGGAACAGTCATAATCAACAAACAGCTGATAGAGGTTGCGTACCAGGGCGCCCATCTGCTTGTGCAGCTCTTTGTCCAGCTCAAGGCCAAAGTTAATCTGATTCAGGTGGAAGGCCTGAATGCCAGTAACCGGGCTGACATTCACAGTGGTGATCCGCTCAGGGGTCTTGGCTGCGACCTCCTCAATGTCCATGCCGCCGTCCTGGCTGCAGATAATGGCTACGGATGCAGTTTCCCGGTCGGGAATGATGGAGAGGTAGAGTTCCTTCTTGATGTTGAGTCCCTCTTCTACCAGTACCTTGCGCACTTTTTTACCCTGGGCACCGGTCTGTTTGGTGACCAGGGTCATGCCGATAATAGAATCAGCAATGGGGGTGACGTCTGCCTTGGTCTTGGCCAGCTTGACCCCGCCGCCCTTTCCACGTCCGCCTGCGTGAACCTGGGCCTTGATAACCACCGGCAGACCGAATTCGTCGGCGATCTTCTCGACTTCAGCCGAAGTCGTGGCAAGTTTGCCCTTGGGGGTGGTTACGTTGTACTTTCGGAATAGTTCTTTGGCCTGATACTCATGAATTTTCATAGACGCATCCTTTTGCGGCGGCTTACTCCATGAATATGGACACCGCCAAGAGAGGTTGAAAGAGACTGCTTCCCAGGTGACCAAACACGAACAAGGGTGGGGAAATCCATACACTGCAAATCAAACAGCACCAGGAATTAGGGCTTGACCACATCTTGCATGTGGCTTGCGGGTGCGGTGCACACGCAGGATGGTGCTTCAAATTGATCAGCAAATGAACGGTGGTTCAGCACCCGAAACTCATAAAATAGAAATGTCTTAACAAAACTTTGTGCGTGGCGTCAAGCCCTAAGTTGCAGCTGCAAGAAGCACAGCTTCAGGCCGTTGGCAGACAAGGCTAATCCAGGCAACCGGAATAAATTCAGCAATGCTTTGCAGTTCTCGCAGTTCCAGCAGTTACTGTTTTTTGGGCAGTCTCGGTTTTCGCTGGGTCACCTTTTCCACTGCAATCTCCAGATGGTCGATGACAATCCCGGTGTATTTCTGGATATTATTGAGGATATAGTTCCTGAGTCCGTGCAGGCCCCCTGCGAGGGTCTTGCCAAAGGGGACATCGATGGACAGATCAATACCATAGCCGCTGCGGTTGACTTTCACCTTAATTTTGCGCACCAGAATATCGTCATCAAATTCGTCTACACAGTGGATGATCATCTGGCTCAGCGCCGCCTCTGAAATGGTGACTGCTCCGGGAGTCTGTTTTTCGTGAAAATCGGGCTGGACAACGGATTTCTCAAAAAAACGGGACTTTTTACTGCCATCGCTGCTGCGCGCACCCTTGAAAAAGATACGGATGGTGTCGGAGAGGTTTTGAATAAAGGCACGTTTTATCTCAATGGCTGGCACCGGGATAACGTGCTTGCCTTCTTCAAAGCGCGATTTGATTGCGTTTTCGATGTCCTGCTGGCTGGCGATCTCCTCGATGCGGATGATTTGGCTGATGGGTGGTAGTTCAAGGACATTGGCTACTCGGGTCACCATTTTTTCAGAGGTGCCCAAAAGCAGAATTTTTTTAACTTTTCGTTCCTGGATAATTCTCACCACCTCGTCGCGGTGTTCCGGGTCGGAGAAAAGGGCGGTCTTGATGGCGCTGATATAATTTTTTTCCTGTTTAGCGGATTTGCCTGCCAGGATTGTGGTGTCGTGAATGAGTAGACCGTCATCAATGATGTAGGGCGCGTCCAGTTTTTCGGCGAGCAACTTGGCCCTAAAACTTTTGCCCGTGCCACTCTTACCCACCAGAGCAAAAACCTGGATGCCCTGCAGGCGTCCCTTCACCCGGGTAAAAAACTGGTAGATTTCCTTTCCGGTCAGATAAATCCACTGCTGTTCCTTATTGGCCGCTTTTTCCGATACTGCACTCATGGCACCGTCCATGCCTCCTTGCGCTTCGGGCCTTTATTCACGCCACCAGGTGTCCAGCCAGCTAGTGGCGCTGAAGTACAGCGGCAGCGTTTCCGGCTGGCGTAGCCAGGATGCGTAGGCCAGCCGGTGGCTGGCCAGGTACCAGTTTGGCACCACGTAATATCCATACCACAGAACCCGGTCGAGCGCACGGCAGGCAGTGGTGAGTTTCTCCTGGGTGTCGGCATAGATGATGGCCTCAACCAAGGCGTCCACCGCCGGATTTTTAATGCCGGCCAAGTTGCGCGAACCCTGCTGATCTGCAGCCTGAGAGCTCCAGTAGTCTCGCTGTTCATTACCGGGAGACTGCGATTGACCGAAAACGCTCACTACCATGTCAAAATCAAAATTTTTGATCCTGTCAGTATAGAGGCTTGGGTCTATGCTGCGGTATTCAATCGTAATGCCAAGTTTTTTCAAATTGTTAGCATAAGCGGCAATAACTCGTTCAAAGGCATTGTCCACCAGGAGGATATCAAAGTGGAAGGTCCGACCTTCGCTGTTTTTTAAAACCCCGTCCTGGATGCGCCAGCCCGCCTGTTCCAGCAGCTTTTTTGCCTTGAGCAGATTGCCACGCAGACTTTTAGGTGCTGTGGTTGTCGGCGGAGTGAGCGTCTGGGTGAATACTTCCTGGGGTAGCACATCCCGCCACGGGTTGAGCAGTTTCAACTCGTCTTCATCGGGCAGTCCTTGGGCTGCATAGATGGAGTTGGAAAAATAAGAGTTGTTGCGGGTATACTGTGAATAAAAGAGGCTGGCATTGGTCCATTCAAAATCAAGCGCCAGTCCAAGCGCCTGCCGCACCCGCACGTCATGAAACAGTGACCTACGGGTATTGAAGACAAAACCTTGCATGCCCGAATTGTTGTGGTGCGGAATAGTATTTTTGATCAACTCGCCATTGTCGAAGCGGCGGCCACGCATGTCGCGCTGCCATTGCTTGGCTATATTGACAAAGATAAAGTCAAATTCCCCCGCCTTAAAGGCCTCCAGGCTGACCACCGGGTCTTTGTAGTATTTTATTGTGATGCTGTCGAAGTTGAACATACCCCTGCGGACAGGGTGATCCTTTGCCCAGTAATGTGGATTTTTTTTGTAGTTGATCAGTTTGCCGGGCACCACCTGGGCAACAACATAAGGGCCGCTGCCTATGGGAGGCACCATGGATGCTGCGCCGGTAGCATCAAAAGGATGATTGCTGTAAAATGCCTTGCTCAACACCGGCAGTTGACCGGCGATCATGTGCAATTCGCGGTTGGGCCGGGTGAAATGCATGCGAATGCGGCGCGGGTCCAGTATCTCTGCCCGCTCAATATCACGGAAATAGATCTGGTAGAAGGGGTGGGTCTGCGCGCTTTTGAGCGTTTCCAGGGAAAACTGCACATCTTCCACAGTAACAGGACTACCGTCGGAAAAGGCGGCGCGGGCGTTCAAAGTAAAGGTGACAGATTTTTTATCCGTCGCCAGTTCGATATCTTCGGCAATCAATCCGTATTCGGCAAAGGGTTCATCAAGGCTGGGAACTGCCAAAGATTCAAAGATATAACTGTTGAGTCCGGAAGGCGGCACACCCTTCAGGGTGAAGGGGTTCATCTTGTCAAAGCTGCCCAGGTCGTGTAAATTAATGTGGCCGCCAGACTTGGCGTGGGGAGAGGTGTAGTCGAAGCGGGTGAAACCTTTGGGGTATTTGAGTGACCCGTCAATACTGAGCCCGTGGGCGGCATGGAGTGGCAGGGGGAGAAAAAGTAAAGCAACAATGATGTATTGTTGCAAATAAAAAAGCATACCGTACTCCTCTTAATAGACTCGGGATCCCCGCTCAGGAACTGAGGACAGGGCAGTCGCCTGTTCGATGTTGAATGCCCGTATTGACACTGCATGCCTTTACTCTCCAAGCCTGAGCACTATACGCTGCTCAGGCCTCCGTGTACAGCGTTTCCAGCCTTATGCCCGCCGTCTGCCGCAAAGCATTGGACGGTTTTTTGTTTTGCATGCAGAGCGACCTGTTTCTGTGGCCATATAGCACTCTCTATTATCATTTTTTCAGGAGTTTGTATCCATGGGTCAAACCATTACCGAAAAGATATTCGCAGCCCATTTGCGTGATACTCCCAGCCCTGGCAACATGGTGCTGGATATTGATGTCATCATGTGTCATGAAATCACCACGCCGATAGCCATCATGGATCTGGTGGAAAAGGGCATGGATCGGGTGTGTGATCCGAACCGTATCAAGGCGGTGATCGACCATGTTACCCCGCCCAAGGACGCAAAAACCGCCATGCAGGCCAAGATTATGCGTGAATGGGCTCGGCGGCATAACATCAAGGATTTCTTCGACATTGGCCGCAACGGGGTATGCCACGCGCTCTTCCCCGAAAAAGGTTTTATCCGCCCAGGTAATACCGTCATCATGGGCGATTCCCACACCTGCACCCACGGTGCCTTTGGTGCCTTTGCTGCGGGCGTTGGTACCACTGATCTTGAGGTGGGTATTCTGAAGGGGGTTTGCGCCTTCCGTACACCGCGTTCGCTCAAGGTTGAAGTGAGCGGCACCATGCCCAAAGGGGTGTATGCCAAAGATATTATCCTCAATATTATCAAGCAGCTCACTGTTAATGGTGGCACCGATAAGGTGATCGAATTCACCGGTCCGGTGGTTGAGCAGATGGATATGGCTTCGCGTATGACCCTGTGCAACATGGCAGTGGAAGCCGGTGCCACCTCCGGCGTGTGCATGCCCGACCTGGTGACGGCGCAGTATTTGTGGCCCTTTATCAAAGATGAGTATGATTCGCCCGAGTCTGCTGCGAAAGATTACCGCCGCTGGCATTCTGATCCGGATGCCGTGTACGAACGGGTGCTGGAGTTGGATGTCAGCAGGCTGGAACCTCAGGTTACTTACGGCTACAAGCCAGACAATGTGAAGGATATTGGCGAAATGGCGGGCACACCGGTGGATCAGGTCTACATCGGCTCCTGCACCAACGGTCGCATTGAGGATCTGCGTGTGGCTGCTGCTATGACGAGCGGCAAAAAGATCGCCGATTCGGTGCGGGCCATTCTGGTGCCGGCCACGCCCGCGGTGTACTCGCAAGCCCTGGACGAAGGGTTGATCAAGATTTTCATGGATAGTGGTTATTGCGTGCTTAATCCCACCTGCGGTGCCTGTCTGGGTATGAGCAGCGGAGTGTTAGCTGATGGCGATGTTTGCGCGTCCACCACCAACCGTAACTTCAGCGGACGCATGGGCAAGGGCGGCATGGTACACCTGATGAGCCCGGCCAGTGCCGCTGCGGCTGCCATTACCGGCGTGATTACCGACCCGCGCTCCTATCTGCCCTGAATACGTTCCCTGAGGTGAATATATGAAAGAATTTGGCGGCCCTGCGGCCTTTATCGACAGAAGCGACATCAATACCGACGAAATTATACCCGCCCGCTACCTCACCGAGATCAGCAAGGCGGCGCTCAAACCGCACCTGCTCGAAGACCTGCACCTGGAAGGTGGCTTTGATCCACAGTCGGAGGAAATTCAGAACGCCAGGGTGCTTGTCACCCGTTCCAATTTCGGTTGCGGATCTTCGCGGGAACATGCGGTGTGGGTGTTGGAGGTGAACGGCATTAACGTGGTGATTGCCGAAAGTTTTGCCCGCATCTTTCGGCAGAACATGTTTAACTGCGGTATCCTTGCAGTTGAACTGGCAAAGCATGATTTGGATCGTTTGTTCAAGCTGCAGGGCAAGGTGCATGTGGCTGTTGACCTTGATGCAGAACAGTTGATTGCCAGCAGCGACAATGGTTCCAGCCTTACCTGCCCCTTTTCGCTCAACCCCTTTGACAAGCAACTCATTGCGGCTGGAGGCTGGCTCGCCTACGCCGACGCCAAGTATTGAAATAACGGACGGAAATTTCGTTTGCGGCGGGTCAGCGTGTGGGCTGACCCGCCGTTTTTGTTGCGTATCGTCAAAAATCAGGGTGCAAGACAATAGGGCGTGGTAAGCCTTTGAGTAAGCTTAGAAAAAAGCGCGGTGCCGAGGGTCCATTCCTACGGTTCTTGGTTGCTTGCTCTGCTCGAAGAATATATTTGATGGTATGTTGCAGCCAGTTTGATGGTGCCGCTCTTGCCGGTACGAGCATGTGTTCAGGCTAAAGCCATTACACAATCAATTACACTGGGAGGAAGCCTGTAAGAAAAATTCTGCAGTGACAAATTTTCATACGAAATCGCCATAGTTTCGCGTACAGTAGTGAGGCGGAAAACAACCCACTCCCATCACTCGCATATTTTTAGCGGAAAAGTATTCATGGGACAGTATCTCCTTAAAATCATCCTCTGCGCCATGCTGATGCCGCTCTGGGGCGCTACCTCCTGCCTGTCGGCCGCCGGGCCGGAGGCAATCTTGGAGATCAAGGCCTCTTTTCTGTTGAATTTCATGAAGTTTACCCGGTGGCCATCTGATAATCTCCCGATTGCTGACCACGAGTTCACTCTAGTAGTATTGGGCGAATCTCCCCTTAGCGTGCAAATTAAAAAGGACCTTGATGGCCAACTCATCAAGGGGGTGCCCGTCCGGGTGAGTGTCTATTCAAATCTGCAACCGTTGCGGCAAGCGCGTATTAAGCCCCATGCTATTTTTCTAACAGAAGGCATGGCCCAGCATTGGCCTCAAATCGCAAACATTGTTGCTGGCCAACCGGTGTTGACCATGGCTGATTTTTCGGATTTCTGTGCACAGGGCGGTATGCTCAATCTGGTGCGGAAAGAAGATAAAATCCATTTCGAGGCCAATCCTGAGGCCGCCAATAGCGCATATCTGAAACTCAACGCCCAGCTGCTCCGATTAGCGATTATTGTGTCAACGCCGAGCGAGGTTATTTTATGACTTTTTCGTCTGTTTTTTGTCGCAAAGAATTGCATTTTGGATTGGTTATCGCTCTTCTGGGAGCAGGATCAATCTTGATTTGTGCCGAAATCGCATTTGCCCATTCACACTATCTGGAAATGGATCTCGAACAGCTGATGGCCATACCCGTGTACGCCGCTTCAAAACATCAGCAAACTATTCGGGAGGCCCCCTCCTCAATTACCGTCATCAGGGCGGAAGAGATACAGCGTTTCGGCTATCGGAATTTTGGGGAATTGCTGCGTGCTGTGCCGGGATTTTATGTCTCTCAAAACCGGGGCTCCACCGGTTTTGTAGGCACGCGTGGTATAAATCGAACCACTGATTACAGAGCCCGTTTTCTTGTACAGGTGGATGGACACCGTCTGACCGATCCGGTATACGGCACTCTACCCAACCAGCAGGATTTTCCGCTGGATCTGGACTTGATCGAGCGAGTGGAGATTGTCCGTGGCCCCGGTTCTTCACTACATGGCAGCAACGCTTTTGTCGGCATTGTTAACGTGGTAACCCGCAAGGGCAGAGATATGGATGGTGTTGAAGCAGCGCTTTCCACTGGCAGTCTGAGTACCAACACTGCCCGGCTCAGCTATGGTACTGAGACGGAAGCCGGAGTAGATGTGCTCCTTTCCGGCACCTTGTATGGCAGTAGCGGTAATAATGATTTGTATTTTCCCGAGTTCGACAGTGCAGCCGGTGGCACCGACGGGCACGCGCGCAATATTGATGCCGACCATGCAGGTTCGGTGTTTGGCCGCGTTGGTTACAAGGGATTGACTCTGGCGGCAGGCCATGCCGACCGGGAAAAACAAATACCTTCCGGCCGCTACGACGCTATTTTTGGTGATCCCGGCGTCACTAACTGGGAAAAACGTACCTATGTCACCGCCGAGTACAGCCAAACTCTGGCCTCAGATTGGGAAATTCTGGCACGCGGTTCTTTTGATAGATATTTCTATGCGGGCACTATCCCCATGCTGTCCCAGCAGGGGGAGCCCTTTGATTATAAAACCGATATCGACGCGCGCTGGCTGCGGGCCGAACTACAGGCAAGCCGTAGCTTCGGACGCCATCGACTGACTGCAGGAGGCGAATATCACTCGCTCTATGATTTGGACGCCCACCTTTTTTATGAGACGCAGGGGTATTTTCTAGGGGACCGCTACAGAACGGATGTGGAGATTGCTAGTTATGGTTTGTACCTTCAGGATGAATTCCGCCTGAATGACAAGCTGCTCTTCAACGTGGGCATCCGCCTCGATGAGTATGACACCTTCGGTGAAACCATCAACCCACGTCTAGGGATGATCTATCTCCCCTGGGAAAAGACGACTTTCAAATTACTGTATGGGCGTGCTTTTCGGGCACCTGTTTTAAGTGAGCTGTTTTATCAGGTTGAAAACGATTCACGAAACATCAACCCCTTCCTTGACCCGGAAAAGATTACCATCTATGAAGCTATTTGGGAGCAACGGATAACGTCCTGGTTGCAGACCTCGCTTTCTGTCTATCACAATGACATCAGTAATGTCATAGAATTTTCCCCAACTGCAGATACCATCAACACCTACGCCTATGTTAACATGGGTGAAACAACGGTCAATGGGGTGGAGGCAACGGTCGAATTAGGCACGGCAAAGGGCGTCAGAGGGCGATTAAGCTATGCCTATGCTGATGTTGACTCTGATGGCTATGTAACAGACAATTCTCCCAGGCATCTGCTCAAGGGCGGCATGCTGATTCCCCTTGGCTCTGAACGCTACACCGCAGCCCTGGAGGCGCACTATATCAGTTCACGCTACGACAAACGCGGAATGGAGACGGGCGACTACTGGATTGCCAATATCAACCTCTTTGCCCGGCCCCTGGGAGACAACCTCGACCTTTCCCTTGGTGTATATAATCTTTTTGATGAGAAATACGTTGATCCGGCAAGCTCTCTACCCTTTCAAACCGAGCAGGATGGCAGAACCGCTCGCCTGAAACTCACGTATCGTTTCTAATAAGGTATTCCCCACCCTCCTGTGCTTGAACGTGACGGATGCGTAAAACCCAGAGAAGTGACATATATCCAACATCAAGAACAAGAGGACAAGCGTTTGATCAGTTTAATAGCCTGATCGGGGTGCCGCCGGGAATTGTCGAGGTCATCAAAAAACATGATGTGCCTGCCGAACGCATGACCATGCCCCCCAACGGTTGTGGCCTGGATTTCTTTTCCGCTGAAGTAGAGGCCTGGCGACCAGCTGAGATTGTTGACACCGATCTGATGGCCGCCTTTGCCGGTACGCATGGCCTGGCCAATGGTCTGGATGTGGCTACAGTGCTGAAACAGTGTGGCCGCTCCGATATCAAATTGCTGTTGATCGGTAACAGCAAGCTGAAGCCCAACCCTGCAAGAGCGGGCCAGCAGGGAAGACCGGATAACGTCATTTTTCGTGATCTGGGCAACAAAATCTGCTTGGCAGGGCTGATGCAGTCAACCGATATCGGCATGTAGATCTTGGCCAATGTGTCGGCATTTTACTATGGTACTTCGCCAAACAAATTTATTGATTATATTGCGGTGGGGCTATCGGTATTAACAATCATCCAGTCTGGCCAGCAAGCGGCTTTTAGGCTCGGCAACATGATTCAACCAGGCAAGGTTGTTTTGGTGGCGTATAAAAAAGGCAGATTTGCGGCTTTTATTGGTTTAAATGAACTGGTATAAGAGTCATGTTTATGTGTTACGCTATGAATTTCAATGCTGACAGGATCGTATTAAAAATGTTTAAATTTTTTTCTACTCCACAAGCTATCGCCACACACTTAAGTCAGCAACTGGTCGAGCAGATTAAGACCAAGCCTGCCAGCGTTCTGGGACTTGCAACGGGCAGCACCATGGAGCCGATTTATCAGTGCCTGGTTGAGCAACTGCGGCAAGAAAATACGGACTTGAGCCAGATTACCACCTTTAATTTGGACGAATATGTCGGCCTGGGGCCTGAACATCCGCAAAGCTATCACTACTACATGTACTTGCATTTGTTTGGCAAGGTGCCGGTAGCAGAAGCACGGGTCGGCCTGCCTCGTGGTAAGTGCGTGAATCTGGAAGAAGAGTGCCGCGACTACTCTCGGCGCATTCAGGATGCCGGCGGACTGGACATTCAACTGCTGGGTATAGGCACTAACGGCCATATTGGTTTCAACGAGCCGGGAACACCCTTTGACAGCACAACCCATGTGGTGGAATTATCGGAAAATACCCGTCTGGATAATGGCCGGTTTTTTGATGATCCGAGTCAAATGCCTACCCATGCCATAACCATGGGCATCCGCGACATCATGCAGGCTAAGAGAATAGTGCTGGTCGCCACCGGCAAGCACAAAGCACAGGTGATGCTTGATTTATACAATAGTCCGCCCGATGAAACCATGCCTGCTTCCATCCTGAAACAGCATCCGAATATCGATATTTACCTGGATGAAGATGCTGCGGGGTTGTTGGTAGATACCAGAAGCAAGGTGCTCGGTAGTCATCGTAGAGCTCAGCATGGCCATATTTTAGAAGCAGAGGGTTCAATAACCCTATGCTAAAATGTATTGCTGACTTTACCTTATCACTGTTTGCACTGATTCTGTTGTCACCGGTAATTCTGGTCGTTGTTTGGCAAATCCGCCGCAAGCAGGGTAGGCCTGCGTTCTTCCGCCAGACACGCCCCGGCATGTACGACAAGCCATTCCTGATGGTCAAGTTCTGCACTATGGTTGATGCGGTGGGCCGGCTGGTACCTTATTGCCAGATGCCGAGCGTCTGAAGATGGGGATTGTATGAAAGCTTGACCTGGATAAACTCACTATTCATTCAGTGCCGATTGAGGCCCGTTGTTGAGTGCTAATCTTTGATTATTTGTCCTTATTAAAAGGATAAAATGGCTACAAATTGGTCGTTATGCGAATCCAATTTCTGCCACTCATCCGCCAAAAATACTCGACGTCCAGGCTACACCGCTGCCCATACTGACACGGCGCGACATCTGGCTGCCGACCGTGCCTAACAAGGCGCTGCAGCATCGTTATGTGGACGTGATGCTACACGAACTGCTTCGCCGCGGTGCCAGGTGCAGGATATGTGCTCACAATAGGTGGTTACGAGGTGGATTTGCTGGCCACTATGCCTAATGGCGAACAATGGCTGGTGCAGGTTTGCCTGGACCTAACAGATCCGCAGACTCGGCAACGTGAACTGCTCGCCCTGCAGGACGCCCATCAGGAGCGACCCCAGGCCCGCTGCCTGTTGCTGGCTTTGGTGATCCCGTCCATACTGGCCGTTCCGCCAGTTACCAAGGTGAAGACCTGGCTGTTAGGTGAGCCGTCATGAGGGTGAAATTAGAGGGTACGATGATGTTGGGCGATATGGTTGCAGTATAAAATGCCTGCTCGATTTTACCGCGACCCTGTTGGGACTGATAGTTCTGGCTTTACCACTGTTGTTGCTCATCATGTTGGTGCGCCGTAACTTGGGCAGCCCTGTGTTCCTCTGTCAGATGAGGCCGGGCGTGCATAGCAAACCACCCAAAATCATGACCACAGGCGGGGAGGGCGGCATGGTCACCACCAGTGACCGGGCTTTGTGGGCGCGGATGTGGGCCTATAAAGACCATGGCAAAAGCTGGGAAGCAGTGTACGAACGCGAGCATGCCCCGGGTTTTCGCTGGCTGCACGAGAGCTTTGGCACCAACTGGCGCATGACCGAGATACAGGCTGC
>JAAYIE010000099.1 GCA_012744275.1 Desulfobulbaceae bacterium | reverse complement strand
TTTTGCTGTACTAAAAAGCGCCTTAAATACGGATGGGGTCACCGAGATGTTTTGGCTGGGTGTTCAGGATGTGGACATCGAGCACGCAGAACACTTTTGACAGCAGTTCGCGCAATTTTGTTTTTATACCACTGTAGCGGCTTACATCCGCAGCATTATAGCCAATCAAATCCATACCATTATGGTGGGCAACATAAATCGCCCTGCTGTTGTGAAACTGCTGTGAAATAACAATACCGCTGCTCTGGCCAAATACTTTTTTAAAGCGGATGACAGAATCCAGGGTGCGAAGACCAGCAAAATCACAAACAATATCTGCCTCCTTCACGCCAAGGCGCAGTAAATCATCGCGCATGAGCAAAGGTTCGTTGTAGTTGTTTTTATGATTATCGCCGGAAACCAGTATCTTCTTGCACTTACCGGCATGATACACTTCTGCTGCGGCCCTTATCCGGTAAAGATAATACAAATTTTCCCTACCGTCCTGCAGCCATTTTGAAGTGCCCAAGACAAGGGCACAGTACATTTCAGGCAGTTTACCAACATTATTTCTAGTGTATTTTCCGTATCTGCTAACATGCACATTGCACCAGCCAACTGACATGAAAAACATCAATGTAATTACCGGCAAAACGTAGTAGCACTTCATCACAGGTCAGAAAAAATACCACTGGTATTCATTGAAAAGGCAGGATACAGGATCACAAAGCATATTACTATCCCCATATCCGGATGCATCCCAAAGCATTGTGCGGTGAATTCTGAAACGGCCTGCAGCTATTGCACCAGGAGCGTCAACTCTTCAGGCGTATTCAACAAAAATTCGGGTCTGCAGAGTGCAAGCTCCTTCTGGCTGCCATAACCCCAGAGTACACCTGCGGCTTTCAGACCATTAGCGTGGGCGGCATGCATATCAAAGTGCCGATCGCCCACCATAATCCAGTCTGGATTAATCCGGCCAGAATCAAGCAGCTCTTTAATCTGTTGCGTTTTTTGTATACCAACATCACCGCCACTGACAAAGTCAAAATAGTGGTGCAGGGCAAACATCTGCAGGATACTGAGAGCAAAGTCCCTTCTTTTAGACGTGCAGACAGCAAGCTGTATATTACGATTCTTCAGTTTTGCCAGAGCTTCCGGAATGCCGGCATACAGAGTGTTTTCACGGTAGCCGGTTGCGGCATAACAGTCACGGTAAACAGCCACCAGTTCTGTTATATGCTCAGGTGAGGCAGAACCGGTGATCGCAGCAAAGGATTCGTTCAGGGGTGGGCCAATGCATGCATCTACTTGGTCCTTGGTCAGGGGCTCATAGCCAAAATGACGCAGAGCGTGGTTGAATGAATTTTCGATACCAAGGCCGGGATCGCTGATGGTTCCGTCCAAATCGAGGAGCAACATAAAAAACCCGAGGTATTCAATAAAGGGCTGTGGGTAGCGCGGCAGGAACCTGCTCCTTCGGTGCATTCACCATAATTGACAAAAAATGATAACAAATGCGCCTTGATGAGGAAGCTGGCAGTATTGAGAGCTTAATGCTCAGGCTACTGTTGATCATCTCCAAGCTGTGCAGCTAACTGCTCTACGAGAGCTGCAAGCTCGCTTGCCTGCTCCAAACCTGCAAGAAAACGTTTGGGAATGCCGCTCAAACCAGTCTGGGCACCTGCAAGCGCGCCGGTCAGCATGGCCCGCGCCAGGTTTTGCCCACCGCCATTGACCGCATGCAGAACTGCAGATTCAAAATCATTCTGGAAACGGGCAGCAAGATAGTAAGCCGCAGGGAGTTGATGATACAGTGCGCAGGGCATGCCATACACAATAGACACCTTCCAGGCCGGTTCGATGCGAATATCCGGATCTGCCGCGGCCATGGCCATATACGAAGGAGTCAGCAGAGCATCCGGCGAGGAAAAATGGCCTGCACGGCAGGCTGCAGACTCGCCCTGTTGCGGCGGTTGCATATTTTTGCTGGTGATCGAATGAAAAGGCAGCTCACCACTTTGCACCAGGTTCATCAGCTTTCCGGACAACTCTGCATCCAGGGTATGCCCCTGCACGATGAGCCCCAACACTGCCCCGAACGCAACCGTCAGCGACACCACGGTATCATCGTTCTGGGTGAGAGCCGTGTTGGCGGCAATGGCTGTGGCCAGATTGGCTGGAGAAAAGGCGTAGCGGACAGCAATGGCAAGGGTACGTTCAATTGCTTCGGTGGTGTCTGCGTGCCCGCCAGTTTGCCCCCAGGGCAGGTTGTGCTGTACCCTTTTTTTCCATGTCTCCCGAATTGACTGGCTCGTGTAGCCGCCGGGCCCATTTACAGGGGTGCCGTTCAAAAGTGGAAAAAGCTCTTCATCCAGGCGGCGACAGAAATCTGCTTCGTTGTAGCCCTTATTCTCTACCAGGGAGGTGAGCATGAGTTTCAAGATGAATCCCGCCTGGGACATCTGGCCAGCACGCAAACCGGCATGATAACGGCCTGGTTTTGGCTCGGTGTATCCGTTTATCCATGGGCCATAGTCTTTGCGTAGCTCTGCCAGGTCGTAATACCAATGCGGACCAAGGCCCAAGGCATCGCCAATAAATGCGCCCATGACGGCACCGGCAGCACGGTCTTTTACGCCTGAACTATTAGACATAAGGCCTCCTGTGTCTCCTGCACGGCAGCGTGCAATCATCTGTACTTCCCTACCACGCTACCTTAAGCGCGAACAGCTCATTGTCCAATAGTGATTTTCAAAGCATGGGAGGGGACGGCATTACCGCATTACCCTGCCCGCCTGAAGGAAGAGGCCTTGATGGCGGCCACCACCTCCCTGCCCGGTGCGAGCCCCAGTTCCCGCACCGACTCCGGCACAATCTGTACCTTCAGTCTTTGCCTGCCTCTTTCGCCAATGCCATCGCTGCTGGTATTATTGCTGGTGCTGCCGCCATCACCGCAGAGCAAATCCACCAGTACGCGGTTCCCCGCCGGGCTCAACTCCTCCACCGTGCAGGAGAGCAGGTTGCGAGCGCTGGTTGCCTCGGGGTGCCGCTTGAACAGCAGAATATCCCGGGCATCCAATTCAAAAACCGCGTTGTCATCCTCAGCTTGTTCAGTCAACACCAAGGACAACCCTCCCCAATTGTAGACAAAAATGCCATCCCGCTCCCTGGGGCTGTCCAGATGCAGCACATTAATATAGCTCTGGCGGCCGGAACGCCACAGTTTCGTTGCCAGGGTTTCGGTGGCAATCAGCTCCTGCACCTCGCCCGCCTCAACCAAGAGCACCTGATTGGTCATCAGGCGCATCTCCAAGAGCGAATGGCTAATAAAGAGCAAAGGCAATCCGAACTCGGCGCTCACCTCGTTCAAATACGGAATAATTTGCAGCTTCAGATTTTCGTCCAGACCTGAGAGCGGCTCATCCATGAGGATCAAGCGCGGACAGCTGAGCACTGTGCGACCAAGGGCCACCCGCTGCCGCTCACCACCGGAGAGCAAGTTGACTCCGCGCTCCAGAAGATGCTCCAGAGCAAGCACACGAATGATCTCTTCCGGTTGGATACAACGCTGTGCCCGGGGGACGCGATTGTAGCCGTAGAGCAAATTCTTGATCACACTCAGATGGGGGAAGAGACGGGCATGCTGAAAGACCACGCCAATACGGCGTTGTTCAGGAGGCAGGTTGATACCAGCAGCGTGGTCGTACAAGACCGTCTCCCCAAGACAAATGCGACCTTTATCCGGCTTGAGCAGTCCTGCCAAAAGCAACATGAGCGTGGATTTACCGCTACCCGAAGGGCCAAAAATACCTACTTTTGTGCCTGCTAGGTGCGTACCGCGTTCTTGAGAACCACCTATATGAAAGTTGGCTCGAAAGGAAAAGGTCCCCAACAACTTTTGTATGTCGCAGGACAGTTCCATCTTCAGCGCCGCTCCATACTGCGACCAGCTGCGGCATTACTTATGAGCAGTACGACAAAGGAAAAGAAAATGGAAACCAGACACAGAGACAGTGCCATACGATCGCCACCTGGGGTACTTGTATAATCGTAGATGGCCAGGGGAATAGTTTGGGTGCGGCCCGGAATATTACCAGCCAAAATAATGGTGGCACCAAACTCACCCAGACTGCGGGCAAACATGAGGGTCATACCGGCAAAAACAGCCCGGAGGGAAAGCGGCAGAGTGATGGTGAAAAATGCATCCCAAACGTTCGCACCCAGAGTACGGGCCGCATGGTGGTAACTGTGGTCCACCGCTTCCATGCCCAACCGGATGGAGCGCACCAGAAGCGGGAAGCCCACCACAGCCGAGGCAAGAATAGCGCCGCTTAGGGTGAAAATTATCTGAATATTAAATTTGAGCAGGATGGAACCAATCCAGCCGTTCTTGCCGAAGAGCAACAACAAGAAATAGCCCACCACCACTGGCGGAAGCACCAAAGGCAGGTTGACCACGCCTTCGACCAAGGTCTTTCCAGGAAAACGTCCATACACTAGAAACCAGGCGACCGCTATGCCGATGGGGGTGGCCACCAGCGTTGCTGCAGTGGCCACCTTGAGCGAAAGCAGAATGGCTGACATATCGCCGGGCTGCAGAAAGACCATGTCAGCACTCAGCACCTGTCTCTGTTGTACCTCGGCTTTCCCGCCATCTTCCCAAACTTATTTTTCAACAGTAAAACCGTACTTTTCAAATACAGCTTTGCCCTTGTCGCCCACCAGCAGTTCATAAAAAGCCTTGGCCTCGGTATCCTTTGCGCCTGCTACGGTAAGGGCAATGGGATAAGTCACCGGCTGATACAATTCCTGCGGGGTTTCAAAAAGAATGACCGCATTTTTGCCCAAGAGTGCATCGGTCTTGTAAACAAAGGCACCATCCACCTCACCCCGATCGGCATAGGTGAGTGCCTGGCGCACATCCTTGGCAAGGATCAATTTTTTCTCATCACTGAGTTGCTGGTAAATGCCCACCTTTTCCAGGGCTTGCTGGGCATATTCACCAGCGGGCACGCTTTTAGGGCTGCCAATGGCAATCTGCTTTAGTTGAGTAATGTCTTCAATCTTAGTAATGGCGGCATTTTGCTTACCGGTAAACACTAAGGTATTGTGCACCAGGACGCGCTCAGTTGAAGGGTCAATATCTTTGGCCTCGCGGAGAAAATCCATCCACTTCTGATTGGCCGAGATAAACAGATGTGTCGGCGCGCCTTCATTAATTTGCTTGGCCAATGCGCCGGAAGGACCGTAGTTGGGCAGTACCTGGATGTCATGGCCGTCGGCCTTGAATTGGGCGATCAGCTCATTGGTGGCATCGGTCAGGCTGGCAGCAACCGAGATGTTGAGAGTTTCTGCAGAAGCGGTAGAGGAAACAAGCGGTGCAAGCAGCAGCGCCACCAAGGTGATACAAAGAACGTTCAATCGAGTCATGGCAGAATTCCTTTTGAAAAAGGTTAGAGGAAAGAAGCGCATATATATTCCAATTTCAGACCAGAAATGATCTCAAGGAGGCGATGGAAATGTGGCGCAGACGTATATGCAGGTACTCCGAGGAACATTTTCCAAAGCGACACCGGAAGCGCTTCAATATGGAGCTGGAATTAATCAGTGGCGAGCATGACCTCCGACGCCTTGATAACCGCTACAATGCGCATGCCCGGCTCGAGCCCAAGTCTTTTGACGCTGCTGGAGGTGATGACGGAACTCAGGGTGTTGCCGCCAGCTAGGTCCAGGGTGACCACATCGTTGACCGCGCCAGTCTCGATGCGCTTGACCGTACCTGGTAAAATATTGCGGGCCGAGATCTTGTGGGGATCAATGTCCAGACCGAGCATGACAGAGCTGGCCTTGACAACAGCCATGACATCGCTGCCCACCTGCAAACCCAAGCGCTGCACTGAATTCTCTGTGATGACAGAGGTGACTGTGTCGCCTCCCCGCAGATTGACGGTGACCACGGTATTGACCGCGCCGGTTTCAATCTTGGCGACCGTGCCCAGCCAAATGTTGCGCGCGCTGATTTTCATCTGCAATCTCCTCAGTATTTTGATGGTGTGCAGAGCCTGTTCCGGCTCTGCACAGAGAAAGGAGAGAAAACTGCCAAGCTCCCTTTGCAGGTGTCCTGCCCGCTCCAGAAAACGCAGGCCTTCGGCAGTGAGTTCAGTGCCTCCACCACCACTGCCGCCCGTCTTGCGGCTGACCAAATCCTGCACAGACAGATTATTGAGGGCCTCAACCCGCTCCCAAGCAGCCTTGTAACTCATGCCCACACTCTTGGCCGCCCTGTTGATGGAACCATGCTCCTGAATAGCCAAAAGCAGTTGCAGTACCTGATGGCGCGCCCTCTTGTCCCCCAGCCATGCCTGCAACACCTGCACTCCGTCCTGATTGTTTGCCAGAACCTCGGCAGGCTTTCCGGATATTTCCTGTATCATACTGGATTATTTTGAAATTTTACGCTATTCTAAAATGGAATAACTAATAGCACGCCTGTGCCTCAGTGTCAAGGCAAACAGCTATTCATGGTGGCTTTCCATCAAGAGCCAGAAAAAACAAAAAAAGGGTTGCCCATGACGGGCAACCCTTTGCAGCAGATAGAGTTATGCAGATTGGGATTAGCGCGCAGCCTCGCGTGCAGTTTGCAGCCATCCATCCCAGGTGGATTTATTTTTTGCAATCCATTCATCCACATGGCGAGCGATATCCTCTTCACTCTTTTCGCCATTATCCATACGGGTGTTTTGTGCGTTCAAGTCGTCCAAAGGCAGGGTAAATACCTCGAAAAAGGCCTTGGCAGCAGGGTTTTTGGCCATAAAATCTTTATTCGCAACAATGCGGATATCATTGACCACAAAACCAAGTTTGACCGGATCAGATACCGCACCTTCAATGCCACTGACCTCCATACGGTCCTTCAGAGGCTCCTGTTGTGGGGACGGCTTTGTTTCCGGCACGTTAATCCAGACCACATCTTTGCCTGGTTTGAACTTGTAGAGGGTCCAGTTTGGGCCCCAGGTGTAGAATAGGACCGGCTCCCCGCTCTTGTAGGCAGCCAAGGTAGAGGCCATGGAGGCTTCGTAGGAAGCCGTGATCGGGTTGATATGCTCAACCAGATCGTACACCTTGAGATGGTGATTAATGGTCTCATAGCAGCCCCAGCCCGGCGGACAGGCGGTTAAATCAGCCTTGCCGTCGCGGTTGCGGTCAAAGACCTTTTTCACCTCAGGGCGCTTGAAGTCGTCTAAGGAGGTAATGTTAAATTTTTCCGCATCCTTTTTGGAAACCAGATAACCCTGGATAGCACCCGCCTTGACTACGTAGCCATGGATATCCCCTTTTTCATAAAAATTATCCGGCATCTGGCTTTCATGGAGAGGAAACCAGCCATTAGTCCAGTAATCCACATCTCCAAGGGTCAGGCTCTTATAAAAAATGGGATTACTCAAATCCTTGGGCTTGTCAACCTTGTAGCCCAGTTCCTCCAGACCCCGGCGTACCAGGGCTTCCTGGAAAAAGCCCGTGTTCCAAGTGGCGCGGGCAGGCTTTACTGCCACACCCCTACCGGGCTGATCCATACCTGCAGTCAGACCAGCTTGCGGCTGGGCAAGGGCAAAAAAGAACAATGGAACAAAAAAGAGATAATTTTTCATACGGAATACTCCTGTAGTTAATTTTCTGTATAGACAATGTGCATTCAGATACATGCCTACTGCCTGCGACCAAGAGCCTGGGTTATGCGGTCCAAAATGATGGCCAAAAGGACAATACCCAGCCCGCCTGTGGTGGCCTGACCAATATCAAGCGTATTCAAACCCTGCACCACCGGCGCACCCAGGCCGCCAGCGCCGATAAGCGCGGCAATGACCACCATGGAAAGCGCCATCATCATAGTTTGATTCAGGCCCGCCATGATGGAAGGCATGGCCAGGGGAAATTGCACCCGTCTCAGTACCTGCCATCTGGTTGCACCAAAGGATAGGGCTGCCTCCACCAGTTCAGGATGCACCTGGCGGATGCCCAAGCTGGTCAGGCGGATAATGGGCGGCAGGGCAAAAATGATGGTCGCCAGCACGCCAGCCACATTGCCCACAGAAAAGAGCATTACAATGGGCACCAGATAGACAAAGGCAGGGGTTGTTTGCATGGCATCCAGAACAGGCCTGAGCACGGCATCAAAGCAGTCGCTGCGGCCAGCGATAATGCCTAGAGGGATGCCGGTAAGGGTGCAGAAAAAGACCGAGGCAAAGACCATGGCCAGGGTCACCATGGTTTCTTCCCAAAACCCGAGCATGCCAACAAAAAGCAGGGCTAAGGCTGTAAAAATGGCCAACTTGATACCAGAGACACGCCAAGCAATAATCGCCAGGACAAGAACCACCGCAAGCGCTGGAATTGCAACCAGCCCGTGTTCTATCCAGCCCATCAAAGTTTCCACCGGCCATTTCACCGCTTGAAATACAGGTCGGTAGCCTTCCACCAGCCAGTCCACAAACTGGGAAACCCAGTGATCAAGAGGAATAATTTTTTTATCAAAGCCAATCATAGGCTATCCTTTAGGGTAATGGCCTCTGTCTGCAGATGTTCAGCAGAACCTTGGCAGAGTGTGCCCTGCCCGGCCCGGTGCAGGGTACGGAGGATGCGGTTCTTGGAAATAACGCCGCAGTACACGCCGTTTTCATCTACCACTGGAATTGGCCAAGGCTGATGCGCCACAGCTGGCAGAATATTTTGCAGGTTTTCACTACGGTCGGCAACGCGCACATCCTGATGAAAAGCATCCCTGATGCTGGCGCTCCCATTATCCAGCAGCGCGCGCAAACTGTCCGTGGAAACCACACCCTGTAAACGGCGGTTCCGGTCGAGTACATAGGCAAACTCCCGGTCATGCTGGTTGAGCTGCTCAAGCACTGTGCGCACATCGCCCCGCTCCTTGCGCCAAATCACAGTTGGTTGCGACTGCAAGGCCACATCCCCTGCAGACAGCACGGCAGTAGGATCAACACCTTTGAAAAAGGCGCGCACGTAGTCGTCAGCCGGATGCTGCAGAATCTCCTCCGGCGTACCCACCTGAACCACCCTGCCCCCTTCCATGATGGCGACCCTGTCGCCGATGCGCAGGGCCTCATTGAGGTCGTGGGAAATAAAGACAATAGTGCGTTGCTGATTTTCCTGAAGTTTAATCAGTTCATCCTGCATCTCCGTGCGGATCAGCGGATCAAGCGCTGAAAAGGCCTCGTCCATGAGCATGATGTCCGGATCAACCGCCAGGCCTCTGGCCAGCCCGACCCGCTGCTGCATGCCACCGGAAAGCTCCCTGGGCCAAGCGTTTTCCCATCCGCTCAGACCAACCTGTGCAAGTGCCTGCATGGCCCGATTGCGACGTTTTACCTTGCCTACTCCGGAAAGTTGCAGACCAAAGGCGGCATTATCCAGCACATTGAGATGCGGCATGAGGGCAAAGGACTGGAAAACCATGCAGGTGTGGCCCCGCCGGAAACGGACCAGTTCATCACCACTCAATTTCAGGATATCTTCACCGTCAACCAGCAGCTCCCCGGCAGTTGGTTCAATCAAACGATTTATCATGCGCACCATGGTGGACTTACCCGAACCGGACAAGCCCATGATGACAAAGGTTTCTCCTGCCATGACACTAAAACTGGCATCCTGCACTCCAACGGTCAGCCCGGTGCGCTCATAAATTTCCTGCTTGGTTTTTCCCTGGCGGAGCAAATCCATACCAAGATCCGGATCTTCTCCAAAAATTTTATAAATATTCCGAATAGTTATCTTTTCCATATTAGTACTGCGAAATCTTTTTATGTCGCATAAAAACTGTAGAAATAATTTGGCAACCTACTGGACATGCCCTGTTATGTAAACCCTGCACAAGGAAAAAAATTAAATTTTAATAATTTGGTTAAATAAATTTCCGCTGGGTAATGCGGCCTATTTAACTAACCTTGCGTTCGTTCTTCACATGAAGGCGCTAATACACCAGATGGTTAAAAATATTTTTTATAATTTTGGGCGTCATACAAACTTGAACTTGTCTTATTTTTTAAATTTCCATTCGGCCAAACCAGGAAGAACTGTGAATATAACTACAGGTCCATGCAAGCTATCAAAAAAAATGCGCCAATCCATTTATATGGATCGGCGCAAGGATACGCAGGCTTCTTGGTCAAACCAATGCCGTAACCCTATGCATTCTTCCGCAGTGTCAGCACTGATTGCATTCCCCTTGTTCAGGGATACCGGATGCAGGCCGCCTGCATCATGATTGCATCAGAGCTCCCTATTCCTGTTCAACCTGTACAACTGGTCCGCTCCAGGAAATGCCGGCAACAACCTCCCGACTCAAGCCCTCAAGTTGCCTGATTACAAGTTCAACTTCACCAATGGTCAGCAGCGGCATGGTCACAAACCCCTCCAGTGGGACAGGAGATTGCAAACGCAGCAGCTCAAACTGATCCTCCACCTGGTCAACCGCCATGTGAACAATCATGACCAAGTATTCATCTGCCTTGGCAATCAAACGGTGCAGATGAGGTTGATGCCGCAGTTGCGCAATGAGGAATTCGCTGCTGTCAAAAAGGTACTGGCTGGCACACTGCATGCCCACCCCGCTGAGTACCGGCTTAAAGGCAATGGTGCAGGCATACTGCTGCATCATGGGGCGGTTCCTGGTACGGATAATCGTGTTAATCAGCTGACAGAGCAGACGAAAATAGGTTTGCAAAAAGGAAGTATCTGTATTGAACACAGGTGAAGCCTGCGCCGCCAAGGTAGCAGCGGCTTCGTCGCGGCAGGATTCCAGAGCTGTGCACACCTCCTCATGCAGCATCAATTGGGGCCGGTTGGCGGTCTTATGCACCATGGCCTCATTCCAACTGCGCCACAGGTCGGGATTCTTCTGCATATTCTCGATCAAAAAGACCAGGCGCCTGGTGATGTGTTTACGTGGGGTGGGCCGCCAGGCCAACAGTTTGCGGCTTGCAGTGCTATCGGCGATCAGCTGCTCATCCACATAACGCAGCATCCACAACTGCTCAAAAGCGATTTTACCCTGCAGACGGCTCAAGACCCGTCTAGCTATAATCATGGGTGCGAGCAGCCAAGTTGGCGTAAACAATGGTTGAATATTTTTGCCATAAAAAGAACGGGTGGCAATACGAAACAAGTCAAGATGGGTCGCGGTACCGTCCGGCCCGGCATTGACGATGCATAGCTGCGGCAATTCGTCGCTTTTTTCCAGGATACGCAGCAGGCACTGCGCCAAATCCTGCACATGGATATAAGGAACGCCCGAAAGGCCCTGTCCCGCAAGAATACGTGTTTCCAGCATTTTTCCGGAAAGCCAGTTATTTAGCAGGGTGTACAGAGGTGGATACTCGCACCAGTCGCTGAATACTGCGGCAATACGGACAATGGTGCAGGGAAAGTGCTGCGCGTAACGGTGCAGCAACTCCTCGCCTGCGCGCTTGCTTTGCGCGTAGGGCATGGTGGCTGTTGGCGCTGTTTCTTCGCTCACTACCACGCCAAAGGGACAGGCCGCCTGGGAACTGGCAAAGACAAAGCGCTCTACCTCAAGCTCTTTGGCCAGATCTAGCATATTATGGGTGCCATGGATGTTGGTGCGAGTGTATTCAGGGTGCTCCTGATTGGAGAAATCATAGTAGCCAGCAAGATTGACCACATACTGTACCCCGCCGTAGCTGCGCAAGAGCCCGGCAAAGCCCAGCAATTTGTCGCGCTCGCCGATGTCCACCTGCAGCCAGCGGAGATTGTCGTCGGGCTGAATACCCGCCTCTTCCATGCTGCGCCTAGCCAGGCAAAACAGCCGGTACCTGCCTCTTGCCGCTCGAATGAAATTTCTGCCCACCAATCCAGAAGCCCCTGACAAGAGCACGCCCGGCAAACTTTGGTCCATAGTAGCACCTGTGGTTTATAAAAAAAGGTACAGAACTATGCTTAGTTCTATGTCTGCTTCCTGTCAAGTAGACTCGGCTGGGCGGGCCAGTACCGCGCCCTATTCCAGAGCAAAGGGTCCCCCCTTTCACAGAGGAAAGAAAATGCGCTCACGGCCCGGCCAACCCTGAATAAACGCACAAAAAAAGGAGCACCCTGCGGATGCTCCTTGAAAAAGGCTATGTAGCCGAAGTAGTCGAATGCGGCTGCGCTTAGACCAGGTGCTCCAGACCAGGCGCGGGGAAAGTGCTGCAGAGCTCCTTTACCTCTGCCGCCACCCTGGCCTGCACCGCAGTATCGGTATGATTCTGGATAACCGTATCAATCCACACGCCAATCTGCTCCATCTGCGCCTCCTTGAAACCGCGCGAGGTAACTGCAGCAGACCCCATGCGAATACCGCTCGGATCAAAAGGCTTTCTGGTATCAAAGGGCACAGCGTTGCAGTTCAGCACCAACCCGGCATTATCAAGAGCTTGGGCAGCTGTTTTCCCTGAAATTCCCTTGTTCGTCAAGTCAATCAGCATCAGGTGGTTTTCTGTACCACCGGTAACCAGATTAAAGCCGCGGCTGATCAATGTGTCAGCCAGGGTCTTGGCATTACGCAGGATCTGGGCAGCATACTGTTTGAAGGCATCTGTGCCAGCCTCTTTCATGGCCACAGCAATGGCTGCGGTGGTGTGATTGTGTGGTCCACCCTGGGTGCCGGGAAACACTGCCTTGTCAATGGCTGCGGCATGCTCGGCCTTGCACATAATCATGGCGCCACGTGGGCCACGCAGGGTCTTGTGGGTGGTGGTAGTCAGGACATCGGCGTAGGGCACAGGTGAGGGATGAACACCACCAGCAACCAGACCGGCAAAATGCGCCATATCTACCAGCAAAAGTGCGCCGCATTCGTCGGCAATGGCACGAAAACGTTCAAAATCAAGGATACGCGGATAAGCAGAGTAGCCTGCGATGAGAATTTTTGGTCTGCAGGACAGCGCTTGGCTGCGCAGCTTGTCATAGTCAAGCTGGCCGCTCTCACGTTCAAGCGAGTAAAATTCGGCATGGAAATATTTGCCGGAAATGGACACCTTGGCTCCGTGGGTGAGATGGCCGCCGTGGGGTAGCGCCATCCCAAGAATGGTATCACCCGGGTTCAAAAAGGCCAAAAATACCGACAAATTGGCCGGGGAACCAGAATACGGCTGCACATTGACATGATCCACCCCGAAAACAGTCTTGGCACGCTCAATGGCCAGGGCTTCAACTCGATCGATCAACTGCTGTCCTTCGTAGTAGCGCTTGCCCACATAACCTTCGGAATACTTGTTAGTAAGCACAGAGCCGGTTGCTTCCATAACCGCCGCACTCACATAGTTTTCCGAAGCGATAAGACGAACTTTTTCGTGTTGCCGCAGCTCTTCTAACTGTATGCACTCGTATATTTCCGGATCCTGCTGTTTAAGATGCTTCATGGTCACCCCTTGTGAAGGCAAACTGTAGTGGATGGATGCAGCCGGGCAAAAGATACGCTTATCCAAATTGATACAACAATGAATGCGCCGACCTTTCGCCGCTGAAACCAGATATCATACCCAAAGTGCATCAAAATGCACAGCAGAAAGCTGAGTTGTTATCACCATAAGACTCTAATTACCGCCAATTTCTCAACGGATAAGCGAAGCCCTACGGTCTTCCCCTGGGCAAACAACCTGCCTTACAGAGCGAATTTTCAACACCCTTCCCTCTTGGATTGACGAAGCACCCTGCTGCGGGTAAACTACTATGGTATGGGAGAATTATCCTGCATTCCAGCTATTGTCGACAGGCTGTCGCAAAGCAAAAAACACGAGCGGTTTCATCAGAAAATACAGGAATTATTCATGCGCTGTACCGTATTTGTCCTGCTGGCCCCATTCTTTTTTTGCCATCCAGCACCCCTTGTGCGCAGCCTAGGCAGCGAAAGAAATAAGTATTCTACACCCTGGGGGACGAGCAGTTCGAAGGCTACTCTATTGAGCCAGGCCAATGCCCCCAAGTATACCTTAGCCACGGCTGGGATGGCCTAGCCACTCATGAAATCAAGCAAGCGCAGATGCTGACCGAACTTGGTAACAGTATTTTTGGCTCCAAGGCCTACCGTGGGGAAGCGAACACCCTGCCGTGCAGCGCTTTATCGCTTTTTTCAAGAAGGCCCTGCACTGAGCGATCAACCGATGTCTGACTGTTTTGCGGGATGCACCGGCGCCCCGCCTCTTCTCAACTCCTCAATCGTATGATATCCATGAGCAAGATCGATTTGTTCTGTTACGGCACCCTGCAATCTCCCATGGTTATGAAAGCGGTTACCGGGCAGTATTTTTCCGGTAAAAAGGCCTTGCTGGATAACTGGGTGCGCTACCGGGTGCATCAATCCGAATATCCGGGTATTTTGCCTCAAGCAGATGCCCAAGTGCCCGGTGTGGTGTTCTTTGCCATTGATCCAGAAACGCTGGCCAAGCTAGACGAATTTGAGGGAGAGAAATACGAACGCGTCGAAGTAAGTGTGACCTTGGAAGGCGGCAACAGGCAACAGGTGCAGACCTTCGCTATCCGTCGGGAATACCGGCACCTGCTCAGCCAGGAGAGTTGGGATTACGACCGTTTCCTGGAAAACGGGCTGGCCCGCTTCATCAGTTGGTTTGTAGAAGATCGCCGCGATTTTTCCGATCGTGGCGATCTATAAACAGGTTGCAGTTTATGCAGCCGCCCGGATTAATAGACGTATCTGCACTCTGCCAGCTGCGCTTACCGGAAACGCCCGATTACAACCATCGTAGAGCACAGATAACACCAAATGCCGAGCAGGCAGATCCCGTCTTTTTCCTAGCATGCTCCTTGTAATCCCAACAAGTCGTAATTCCTGCCCCTAATGCCGCAACTCCTTAAACATACATGACCCTTTTTGATAAATTCTATCCGCTGGCGCAAGCCAGAAAAGAGATGGAAGCGCAATGCAGCGATCTCTTCCACATCACCATGGAGGAAATCCTCTCGCCCACCGAAGCTGTAATCAAAGGCCGTCCAACCCTGCTGGCCGGCACCAACAACTACCTGGGCCTTACCTTCCACCCAGACTGCATTGCAGCTGCCCGGCAGGCAACCGAACAGGAAGGGACCGGCACCACCGGCTCACGCATGGCAAATGGCACCTATGCCGGTCACCTTGCCCTAGAAAAGGAGTTGTCCGCTTTTTTCGGCCGGAGCCATACCATTGTTTTTTCTACGGGTTATCTGGCCAATCTGGCCCTGCTTTCCACCATTGCTGGCCAGGATGATGTTATCTTGCTTGATGCCGACTGTCATGCCAGTATTTATGACGGTTGTCGCATGGGCAACGCCGAGGTCATCCGTTTCCGCCATAACAACGTGGCAGATCTGGAAAAACGGTTGCGCCGCCTGGCCAGCCGCAAGGCCAATGTCCTTATTGTGGTGGAAGGTATCTACAGCATACTGGGCGATCAGGCACCGCTCAAGGATATTGCTGAGCTCAAACGGCAATATCAGGCTTGGCTGGCAGTAGACGAAGCGCATTCCCTGGGCGTACTTGGAGAGAGCGGACGCGGTTTGGCTGAAGCGTGCGGGGTGGAAGATGGCCTCGCGTCCCATTAGCTAGTTGGTGAGGTAACGGCTCACCAAGGCCACGATGGGTAGCCGGCTTGAGAGAGTG
>JAAYIE010000006.1 GCA_012744275.1 Desulfobulbaceae bacterium | reverse complement strand
TCTTTGCACCTGCCTGGTGAGTTGCACGGACAGGCGTATGTTGCAATTTTTATAATGATATTTCAATATGTTAATTGCAGAGGCAAACAACTTTCGTTGATGAATGCTCACGGATTCAGGTTTAGAAAATAATTTATCTAACAAGTCATTTCACCTGAAGCCGCAAAAAGCGCGGCTTCAGGTGAATTCCACGCTACCTGCCGGAATGGCCGAAGCCGCCACTGCCCCGGCAGGTTGCATCAAGCTCCTGCACTACCCTGATTCGCGCTTGCGAAACCTGCGCCAGCACCAGCTGGGCAATGCGATCGCCGCGCTGGATCTGGTAAGTGGCCGGACCCAAGTTGATTAATCCCACCTTGATTTCACCCCGGTAATCGGCATCTATAGTACCGGGCGCATTCACCACGGTAACCCCGTGTTTGATTGCCAGCCCCGACCGCGGCCGCACCTGCAGTTCATAGCCCGGCGGAATAGCCACGGCAAAGCCGCTGGGCACCAAAGCAATGCTTCCCGGGGCAAGTGCAAGCGGTTCGTGCAACGCTGCAGCCACATCCATGCCCGCGGCTCCGGAGCTGGCATAGCTGGGCAGAGGCAAATCCCCACTTGTGGCCGCATCAAGCCAGACAAAATCAAGCTCAAGCTCCTTCATTCGCTCTCTCCAGACAGAATTACGCAGCATAAAAAAAGCCGGTCACCCGCACGGGCAACCGGCTTAAAAGAAAACCAGTAATTATCCCGACCGTTCTATTCTTCGCCTTCGGCCAAGGCTGCTTTACGGCTGAGACGGATGCGACCACGGCTATCAATGTCGATCACCTTTACCTTGATGACATCCCCTTCCTTGACAACGTCCGTTACTTTCTGAACCCGCTCATTTTTCAGCTCCGAGATGTGCACCATGCCATCAGTCCCCGGCAATATCTGCACAAAGGCGCCAAAATCCTTGATGGTTCGTACTTCACCTTCATAGATACGGCCAACCTCCGGAATAGCGGTCATCTCTTCGATGCGTTTGACCAAGGCGTGGGCAGACTCGTTATTGCTGCTGAAGATTTTTACCGTGCCGTCGTCGTCCACATCGATTTTGGAATCGAACTCTGTGGTCATCTCCCGGATGACCTTACCCCCCGGTCCAATGATGTCACGAATCTTGTCGGGATTGATGCGCAGGGTAATGAAACGCGGGGCATACTGGGACACCGCCTCGCGCGGCGCAGCCAGGGCCTCTTCCATTTTGCCAAGAATATGCAGGCGACCCTCTTTAGCCTGGTTCAGGGCCTGGCCCATGATGGCACGATCAACCCCGTCAATCTTGATGTCCATCTGCAGGCCGGTAATACCCGTCCCAGAACCCACCACCTTGAAGTCCATGTCACCGAGATGGTCCTCGTCACCCAGAATGTCGGTGAGTACCACCACGGTCTCTCCTTCCTTAATGAGTCCCATGGCAACGCCGGAAACTGGTGTTTTAATGGGAACGCCCGCATCCATTAGGGCAAGGCTGGCACCGCACACCGTGGCCATGGAGGAAGAGCCGTTGGATTCCAGCACCTCGGAGACCACGCGCAGAGTGTAGGGAAAGCTGTCACCTGCAGGCAAAACCGCTTCTACCCCACGCCTGGCCAAAGTACCATGGCCTATATCACGGCGGCTCGGCCCGCGCAGTGGCCGGACTTCACCTACGCAAAAGGGTGGAAAATTGTAGTGGAGCATAAAACGTCGGAAAACATCACCACCTAAACCCTCTAAATGTTGCTCATCACGTTCGCTGCCCAGGGTACTGATCACCAGGGCCTGAGTCTCTCCCCGGGTAAACAGAGCCGAGCCGTGCGCCCGTGGTAAAACCCCTACTTCGCAGGTGATCGGGCGCACTTCGGTAAAAGAACGCCCGTCGATGCGGCGGCCTTGTTCCACAATCTGTGCCCGCATTCTTTGTTTACGATACTCATCAAGGAGCTCGCCAATTTGATCGGCCGCCTCGCCCGCTTCCTCAGCCAGCAGGTCCTGGACCTCCTGCCGCAAGGCACTGTAGCGCTCGGAACGACTCATTTTTTCCGCAATCTTCAACACCTCGCTCAAACCTGCAGAAGCGGCCGCTTCCACTTTTTGCTTGAGCTGCATATCAATTTGTGGCGGAGTGACGGTTCTTTTCTCTTTGCCGATTTCCTTCTGCCAGTGAACCTGCGCCTCGATCAGCGGCTGTATACCGGTATGGGCAAAAAAAATCGCTTCTAGTACCTCGTCTTCACTGGCCTCTTTGGCCTTGCCCTCCACCATGACCACGGCATTGCGCGTACCGGCCACGACCAGATTGATGGTGGCTTTCTCCTGCTGCGCCTTGCTGGGGTTGAGCACATAGGTGCCGTTGATGTAGCATACCCTGGCGGCTGCAATCGGCCCGGCAAAGGGCACGTCGGAAAGCGACAGAGCCATGGAGGCTCCGTTCATGGCGAGCACATCGGGCTCCACTTGCGGGTCCGCCGAAAAAACCGTGGCAATAACCTGGGTTTCCGAAGCATAGCCATCGGGGAAAAGCGGTCGTAGAGGTCGGTCGATCAAACGACAAGTCAGGGTTTCCCGCTCGCTGGGTCGTCCAATCTCACGCCGGAAATAACTGCCGGGAATACGCCCGGCCGCGTACATTTTCTCCTGATACTCGATAGTCAACGGTAAAAATCCGAGATTTTTCTCTTCCTTTTCCGCCACTACCGTCACCAGAATCATGGTCTCGCCGCAGGATACCACCACAGAGCCATCCGCCTGCTTGGCCATCTTGCCGGTCTCAAAGGTGATGGTCTGATCACCAACCTGCGCTGCCACTGTATGTTTCATTATCAAACTCCTTCGGCCCGGCTACGCCGCGCCGTTTATTAAAGCGATGGCAGCCAAGCGCGTGAACACCCCGTCACAAAGTCACAAAGGAAGAAGGAACATCCAGAAAATATTCCGCCTTTCTTCGTGCCTTTGCAATGACGTGCCGGCCGCGCCAGCCCCATCTCAAAAAACGGGCGGGAAACTTGTGCTTCCCGCCCGCACCTTCATTAGAAAAATGTCTACTTGCGGATACCGAGTTCCTGGATCAGCGTCCGGTACTTGCTGATATCCTTTTTCTGCAGATATTTGAGCAGATTACGACGCTGGCCAACCAGTTTCAATAAACCACGGCGGGAGTGATGATCCTTGGCATGGGTTTTGAAATGTTCGGTCAGGTACTTGATCCGGTCTGTCAGCAGGGCAATTTGCACCTCACAGGAGCCGGTATCAGTCTCATGGGTTTTGAATTGTTCAATAATTTCCTTTTTTTTCTCTGTTGCCTGCGCCATGCAGAACCTCCTGATGTCCTTCAGCTACCAGCGAAGCAATATCCCTCAGCCTCTCTGGAGTCTGGATACATGGCCTTTTCATTCTGCTCCAGAGGGATGGAGCAGCAAGGCCGTTTGCGCCTGTATACTGCATTTGGCAGCGTTCAGGCAAGCTGAATTCAAATTGCAGCAATCCTGGCCAGGGCGTCTTCCACGGCCATGCGGGCGGCAAGCAGTGTATAACGTGCACCTTCTTCCTGGAAAAGCAAACGGCCGTCCAGTGCATCCGCCACATTAAAGGGACCGCTGGCAGTGCGGCGCAATTCGATCAGGTGCGCGCCACAGCCCAGGGTATTGCCGATGTCGGCGGCCAGTGTCCGGATATAGGTACCGTGGCTGCAGCTGACCTGAATCTCCAGCTGCTGCGCATCTTCTTCATACGCACCTGCTTCAAGCGTGTAAATATGCACAGGTCGAGCGGGTTTACTGATGATAACACCCCGGCGGGCATAATGATACAAAGGCTTGCCCTGGTGTTTCAAAGCCGAAAAGGGCGGCGGAACCTGCATCTGCTCACCGGCCATACCGGCCAGACAGGAACGGATGGCTTCCGAATCAATCCCCTGCACCGGGCGAACTCTGGTAACAGTGCCCTCGGGATCCTGAGTATCGGTTTCTACCCCAAGCTGCAATCTGGCTGTATAACATTTACGTCCTTCCATAAAGGTGGCGATGTGGCGGGTGGCCTCACGGCCTGCACCCACCAGCAAAAGTCCGCTGGCAAAAGGGTCAAGCGTGCCGGCATGGCCAACCTTTTTGACACCTAAAAGGCGGCGCATTCTGCGCACCACCGCAAAGGAACTGACACCTACAGGTTTATCCACCAGAAAAAATCCTGCAGGAAAAGGGTTTGTCAGTGTCATAAAACTGCAGATCCATCATACTTTTTTGGAGCGAACCCCCGCAATAAGATGCGGTAAAAGCGCATCCCGCACCTCATCCATGCTTGCCAACCACATGGTGCAGCCACTGGCGTTTTTGTGGCCACCACCGGCGAAGTGTGCCGCAATGGCAGAGACATCACAACGGCCCTTGGCACGCAAACTTACAGAAATATGACCCGGTTCAATTTCTTTCAGGAAGACTGCCACCCGCACCGACTGGATGGCACGGGGAAAATTGATGAAGTGTTCAATGTCTTCCATGGTGGTAAAGGTTCGGTCCCGCATGGAACGGCTCACCCGAATGACAGCAATACGTTCTTTTTCAAACATTTCGAGGGTATCTAACACTTCGCGCAACAGGCGCAGGCGCCCCAGGGAATAGTTATTGTAGAGCTTGTTCGCCAAGGCCGCCGGATCCGCGCCGCTGCGTACCAATTCTGCGGCAACATTAAAAGTATGGCTGCTGGTGGCTGCGTAGTGAAAGGAACCGGTATCCGTACTGATGGCGACGTACAGACATTCTGCCGCCTGGGGCGAAAGCTTAACCCCCATGGCCTGGGCCAGATCAAAAATCATTTCTCCGGTGGCAGCGCTGTCGTGGGCGATCCAGTTGCAATCACAAAAACCAGGATTACCATGATGGTGATCAATCACCAGGGAGGGATGGCAATCAAGCAGTTCTGCACCGTACTTGCCCACCCGTTTGCTATCACCGCAGTCGAGCACGATCAGAGCGATATCACCGGCTGCCGCACGGATAAACTCCCGTACCTTGTCTATATCGATTTGCGCACGGCCGGATCCCGGTAAAAAACGATACATGGCGGGTACGGGTGCCTCCAAAAAACAGAGTGCCTTCTTGCCCATGTTTTCAAGAATATCAGCAAGGGCAAGTAAAGAACCCAAGGCGTCGCCGTCTGGATTGTAATGGGTGCAGAGCACAAAATGCCCCTTGTCCCGAACTATGCGGATGATCTCTTTGTCAGGCTGGGCCACGGTTGCGTTCACGTTCCAGTTCGGTGAGCAGTTGCTCCACCCGTTCAGCTTCTTGGGCGAGGTCGTCGTAGTAGAAATGCAGTTCGGGGGTGTAGCGTAGATTCAGCGTCTTGGCAAGGTGGCTGCGAAAAAAGCCCTTGGCCTTGTATACTCCTGCCATGGTGCGTTGCTGCTCTTCGTGCCTGGCGGCAGTGATGTAAATTTTCGCCGCCTTCAGATCAGGGCTGACTTCTACCTTGGAAATAGTTGCCCCGGATAAGCGCGGGTCGGCTACCCGCTGCAGCAGCAGCAGGGTCAATTCATTTCTGATCGCCTCGGCAACCCGCTTGGGGCGAGAGCTTTCCGGACGTCCCAGATCCGGCAGTTTGAAATCAAAATCCATAGCCATTGTACTACAGCGTTGCCTCCACCTCATCGAGGACAAAGGCCTCCAGATGGTCGCCCAACTTGATGTCGTTATAATTTTCCACCCCAATGCCGCACTCAAAACCGGTGAGCACCTCCTTGGCATCGTCCTTGAAACGCTTGAGCGAGCCGATTTTGCCGGTGTATACCACAACACCGTCTCGCAGCACCCGAACCCTGGCGTTGCGGAGTATCTTACCGGAGATAACCGCACAACCGGCAATGAGACCGACCTTGGGAACCTGGAAGGTGTCGCGTACCTCGGCCGTGCCGATCACCCGTTCCTCATAGGTGGGCTCAAGCATGCCCTTCATGGCTTTTTCAATGTCTTCAAGGGCATGGTAGATTACATCGTAGGAACGCACATCAACGCCTTCCTGCTCGGCCAGTTCCTTCACCTTGACTGAGGGCCGCACATTAAAACCGATGATGATGGCATCGGAGGCAGCAGCAAGGTGGATATCGCTCTCGGTGATGGAGCCCGTCCCCTCATGCAGGGAGCGGACACGGATTGTTTCCGTGGACAGATTTTCCGCTGCCTGGCCGAACGCTTCCAGGGTGCCCTGTACATCGGCCCGCAAAATGACCCGCAGCTCTTTGACTTCCTGTTCGGCAATCTTTTCAAAAAGATTGTCCAAAGATACCTTGGATCCTGCAGCAAGTTCGGTTTCCCGCGCCTTGAGCTGCCTGGCCGCTGCCACGGATTTGGCCATCTTTTCGTCGGTGAGCACTACAAACTCGTCACCGGCCTGGGGCACCCCGGAGAGACCCTGCACTTCCACCGGGATGGAAGGCCCGGCCTTTTCCACCTGCTCGCCCCTTTCATTGGTGAGCAGACGTACCCGTCCGCTGAACATGCCAGCCACATAGTTATCGCCCGGCTGCAGGGTCCCCTCCTGCACCAGCACGGTGGCAACCGGACCGCGGCCCTTGTGCAGCTGCGCCTCTATAACTACCCCCCTGGCCTTGCGGGTGGGATCCGCTCGCAGTTCCAAAATTTCGGCCTGCAACTGAATAGACTCAAGCAGGTTGGGGATGCCATCGCCTTTTTTAGCCGAAGTTTCACAGTAGATAGTCTGCCCGCCCCAGGCCTCGGGAATAAGACCGAAGTCACTCAGTTCGCGACGCACCCGCTCGGGGTCGGCACCGTCCTTGTCGATCTTGTTCACAGCCACCACAATGGGGACCTCGGCTGCCTTGGCGTGGGCGATGGCCTCCTTGGTTTGCTCCATGACCCCGTCATCGGCGGCCACCACCAGGACTACGATGTCTGTCACCTTGGCACCCCGGGAGCGCATCTCTGTAAAGGCGGCATGACCAGGTGTATCCACAAAGGTGAGACTGCCCGACGGGCTCTGTACGTGGTAGGCGCCAATGTGCTGGGTGATGCCGCCGGCCTCGCCGAGGGCCACATCAGTTTTACGAATGGCATCCAGAATGGAGGTTTTTCCATGGTCAACATGGCCCATAACCGTGACAACCGGTGGACGCGGCAGTGCCTCGCCTCCCTGCTCCACTTCCAGTTCCTGCAAAGCCTCAACTTCCAGCTCTGCATGCATGGCCTGCTCGACCTCAAAGCCAAAGTCCGAGGCCACCAGGGAGGCAGTGTCCACATCAAGGGCCTGATTGAGAGTGGCCATTACGCCCAAACGCATGAGTGCGGCAATAACCTCACTTGCTTTGACGCTCATGCGCTTGGCAAGCTCACCCACTGAAATGGTTTCCACCACCCGGATGCGACGTTTGATCGCCCTGGTTTCAGCTACCACAGTGACATCCCGCTCCGCACGCGAATCTTTTTTCCTCTTCCCTTTACGGTGACGAACAAAATCGCCATCACTTTCCTGGATGAAATTCTCACGACCGCCCTTGCCCTTTCTGGCGCCTCTGGCAGATCTTCTATCGTGAGCTTCGTCTTCACTGTGGATGGCCACAACCCTGCGACCCTTTTTCTTGCCACGCCCATCTGCAGCACCAGCTTTTGCACCGGCATCCTGTATAGTCGGGTCTGGCTGTGGTGGGGCAGATCTGCCACCAGCCTTTGATGCAGCAGGCCGGGATGGACGCCGAGGCTCAGGCCGTACCGGTTCGCTCGGGGTCGGAATCACCACCCGTCCGACGATTTTCGCCAACGGTTTAGGCCGCTCCTGCTGCATGATCACGGGTTCATCCTTTTGCACAGCCTGCTCATCCTGCTGTTCGTCCTGCTTCGAAACAGCATCATCGCCTCCGGCTTGAACGGCAGGGCTTTCCTTATCCGTGGCATCAGCCACGACCTTTTGGTCAGTTGCCAGCAGGTCGTGATCGGCACGATCGGCGGTCTCCTCTGGGCTTTCCTGCTCAAGTGTCTCCTCAAGCTCAGGTACTGCTTGCACTACTTCTTCGGCAACGTCTGCTTCGGCTCCCTTGGAAACGGCCGAGACACTCTCTTCGACATCAGGTGCTGCCACAGTACCCACTTCAAGATCTTGCACAGAGTCGGCTTCCATCTTATCCAAGAGCCTTGCTTCCGCCGCCTGCGCCTCTTCTTCCAGCGCCCTGGTTTCAGCCAGCTCCTGCTGCTTGACAGCCTCTTCCTTATCTGCCTTGGAACGACGACGGATCACGGTTTTTCCCCAGGGATTGTTGTCCTCAGCCCTGCCCTTCGGCTCGATTCTGCCGACAGGGATTTCAACGCTGACTGCGCCACCACCAATTTTTTTGCGAATATCTGCCGCCATATCTTTTTCAACGGTGGAACTGTGGTTGATAATAGGATAGCCCAACGTAATCAGACGATCGGCCAGGTCTTTACTTTTCATCCCGAATTCCTTTGCCAGATCGTATATTCGAACCTTAGCCATGTAACGCTTCCCTCCTCAACAACCGGTCTGCATCCGTACCTGATGCTACATTCTCTACCCTGCTTGAACATTGTCCCGGCAGGTGTCACCACTTTCAACAGCAGTTCCTTAAAAGGCATCACCTTCAGCAGCATCAGCAACGCCATCCTGCACCGCCACACCATGCTGTTGATCCTGCGCCGGAATTCCGGGTGCCGCTCCTGCTGCTGCCAGTTCTTCTTCAGTCAATTCCGGTGACTCCACCTCTGCCGCTCGCGCCAGCACGAGTTCGGCAACATCTTCATCTATTCGGGCAAGTTCGGCCAACTTTTTGCTATCAAGCCTGGCCAGCATGGCTGCGGTCAGTATGCCGGCAGCAAAAAGTTTGTCCGCCAGATTCTCATCAATCCCCTGCACTGCCAGCAGGCTGCGGTAGCCGGGATGTTCCAGATTGTTGTAGCGCTGCTGGCTTTTCACGTCAATACGCCAGCCCAAAAGTCGATAGGCAAGGCGCACATTCTGTCCTTGCCGGCCAATGGCCAATGAGAGCTGATCATCCGGCACCACCACCAGAAGTGCCTTGCGCTCCTCATCCACTACAACCATATTCACCTGGGCAGGTGCCAAGGCGTTACAGACATACTTGGCTGGATCCGGACTCCAGGGAACGATGTCAATACGTTCACCCTGCAGCTCCTGCACCACGTTCTGTACGCGCGAGCCCTTCAAGCCAACGCAGGCACCAACCGGATCGACATCGGATTCCAGGGAAGACACCGCAATTTTCGCCCGGAAGCCCGGGTCGCGGCTGACTCCCATAATTTTGACAATACCCTCGGCTATTTCCGGGACTTCCAGCTCAAAGAGTTTGGCCAGAAACTCGTTGCTGGTTCGGTTTAAAATGAGCTGTGCATCCCGATACCGAGGCTTGCCCTCTTTGCCCTGGGGCTGGCCTTCGTCGCCGTTACCATCGCGACTGGCGCGTCGCACCTGCTCCAGATAGGCACGAATACGGTCACCTTGTTTGAATGAACGTTTGGGGATCTGCCCGTCGCGGGGCAGGAGCGCATCGGTGCGGCCGAGATTAACAATCATGTCACCCCGCTCAAAGCGCTGAACAATACCGTTGACTACGGTCCCTTCTCGGTCACGGTACATGTCGTAAATAACTTCCCTCTCTGCCTCACGCATACGGTGGATAATGACCTGCTTGGCCGATTGGGCGGCAATTCTGCCTAAATCCGCGATGGTGGTCAGCTTTTCGCCGATATCATCATCCAGACCAGCCTCTGGATCGCGCAAGCGTGCGTCCTCCAGGGAAATCTCACGCTCCTCGTTCAGGACTTCCTCAACCACAGTGCGGTACTGAAAAACTTCGATCTCACCTAGTTCTTCACTGTACTGAACCTCAATATCACGCTGGCCACCATATTTTTTCTTTACAGCCGAGCGTACCGCCTCTTCGATAGCGTCAATCAAGAGGGCGCGATCTATGCCCTTGTCCCGGCAAATCTGGTCTATAATTCTTCTTAAATTTTCAGTGCCCACCATTTTTCCACCTTCACAACCAATGTGCTGTTGTCAGCACACCCGGTTTTGCTCTGCGGATCAGTCCAGGGTCAGCCGTGCCCTGGCAATCTGTTCCTGTTGCAGAACGAGTTTTGTTTGCTCAACCAAAAGAACGACATTTTCGTCTTCAAGCCCCACGAGCGTACCCACCACCAGCTTGCCCATACCTAGATCCTGCCGCAGCTTAACCCGAACACGGCGACCCGCGAAGCGAATAAAGTCCTGCGGTTTTTTTAGCGGCCGCTCCAACCCTGGCGAAGACACTTCCAGCACATAGGCATGGTCAATGCAGTCCTCCACCTCGAGGTAGGCGCTTATTTCCCGGCTCACTTTGGCACAGTCGTCAATCGTGATCCCGCCTTCCTTGTCGATAAACAAGCGCAGCACCCAGCCCTGCCCTTCACGGCGAAACTGTATTTCCACCAGCTCCATGCCCACATCCGCCAAAAGTGGCCCGGCATAGGCTTCAAGCAAAGCAATGATCGTATCTGATGACGTATGCACAACAAATCCTGTTTGTGGCATGGAATTTCCATGGCCGTACGCCAAAAAACCAAGCGTAACAGCAAAAAAAAAGCGGGCAGAGCCCACTTTTCAGCAAACCGCAAATTCCCTTCAGGAAAAGGCCTCAACCGAGCCTATGGCGTGGTGGTTTCGGCTGGAGCGGGCAACGGGGTTCGAACCCGCGACCCCAAGCTTGGGAAGCTTGTGCTCTGCCAGCTGAGCTACACCCGCCCTCGATTCCTGAAAAGTCAAGAACTATAAAGTATCAGCAGAAAATTGTCAAGCAACAACACAAGGATGATCATTATCATCGCCGGAGCGATTAGCTGACCACATCCCTGCTGCAAGCCCCTTTACAGTGCAGCGAGGTTATGTATAATCGGGCCATGGAAATCATCACTTCTCATACGGGTACGGATTTTGACAGCCTTGCGGCCATGGTTGCCGCGAAACGGCTCTATCCCCTAGCGGAGTTAGTCTTCTCCGGCTCGCAAGAGAAAAACGTGCGCGAATACCTGGCCCAGGAATTCGAAAACCTGCACTCCTTTAAAAAGATCAGGCATCTTTCCCTAGAGAAAATCACCCGGCTTATCCTGGTGGATACCCGCCAACCCGGCCGCATCGGCACCCTGGCCGATTGCCTGAATAATCCGGGCATTGCCGTCCACATCTACGATCATCACCCGGCCACAGAAAATGACATTAAGGGTGAAGTGGAACATATCGAGCCCTGCGGTTCCACCACCACCATTATGACCCGGCTGCTCAGGGAGCAAGATATCATGCTAGATCCCAAGGAATCAACCCTGCTCGCCTTGGGCATCTATGAGGATACCGGTGGTTTTCTCTACTCCTCAACCACACAGGAAGATCTGCAGGCCGCCGCCTGGTTGCTCGGCCAGGGGGCCAATCTGGATGTGGTCTCCCAGTTCTTCTTCCGCGAACTCACAGCCAAGCAGATCAGTCTCATCGGTCAACTGCAGGAAAACAGCCGCATGTATATGATTCGCGGCATACATACGGTCATCACCCGTCTTGCGCTTGACGAATACATCGACGATTTCGCCGTGCTGGTACAGCGGAGCATGAGTGCAGACAACCTTGACGCGCTTTTTGCTTTCATTGAGATGCGGGGCAGAATCCACCTCATCTGCCGCAGCCGTATTCCCGAAATCAACGCCGGCACCATTGCCCGCGAATTCGGCGGCGGTGGCCATGCCTCGGCCGCGTCGGCAACCATCACCGACCTGACCCTGTTCCAGGCCGAAGAAAACCTGCTTGCCCTCTTGCACAGCCATATCAGGCCCCGGGCCATTGCCGGGGAAATCATGAGCACCCCGGTGATCAGCCTGACCCCGGAGGTGACCATCAGCCAGGCGGCCCGCATCATGACCAGGTACAATGTAACGGTTTTACCGGTGGTGCGATTGGCCGGCAGCCCCGACGGCAGCCTGCCGCCGAGCGGCCTTTTGGGGGTGATTTCACGCATGGTGGTGGAAAAAGGCATCTTCCACGAACTGGGGCATGTACCCGTAGCCGAATACATGACCTCGGGCATTGCCGCCCTGACCGAAGAGGCGACCCTTGCCGATATCCAAAAAGTGATGGTGGAAAACCGGCAGCGCCTCATTCCTGTACTGCACGATGAGAGCGTGGTCGGCGTTATCACCCGCACCGATTTGATGGGTTTAATCGTCAATGATCCTGGCAATGTTTCACCCGACCTGCTCAGTGAAGACGAGTATCCCTCGGTCAAACGGAGACGCAACTTGAGCAGCCTGATGACCCAGATGCTGCCCAGGGAAATCATTATACTGCTGCGTGAAATCGGGGAGACTGCAAAAAGACTGCACTGCCAGGCCTTTGTCGCGGGCGGCTTTGTGCGCGATCTGCTTTTGCGGCACAAAAACATGGACATCGACATCGTTATCGAGGGCAGCGGCATTGTTTTTGCCAATGCCTTGGCCGACGAACGCGGTGGAACCGTGCATCCGCACGAGAAGTTCGGCACCGCCACCGTAGTGCTGCCCGATAGAATGCGTATCGATGTGGCCACTGCCCGGCTGGAATATTATGAACACCCGGCCGCCCTGCCCACGGTGGAGCTTGGCTCCATTAAGCTGGATCTTTTCAGGCGCGATTTCACCATTAACGCCATGGCCATTCACTTAAACCCGGAACGCTTTGGCACCCTGGTCGACTACTTCAATTCGCAAAACGATTTGCGTGAACGACGCATTCAGGTGCTACACAACCTCAGTTTTGTTGAAGACCCGACCCGTATTTTCCGGGCCATTCGCTTTGAAAGCCGCCTTGATTTCCAGATCACCCGTCATTCAGAAAAGCTGATCAAAAACGCTGTGAGCCTCAACCTGCCCGAGCGCATCGAAGACAAGCGTTTTCTTCACGAACTACAGCTCATTTTAAGCGAAGATGATCCGGCTCCAGCCCTGCGCCGCATGGAAGATTTACAGCTCTTTCCCTTTCTCTGGCCCGACCTGCAGCCGGATTTCAAAATCGACCGGCGTTTTCTCCATGTCCTTACCCTGGCCCGGCAGGCGATTTCCTGGTTCCGCCTGCTCTATCTGGAAGATAACCTGGAACAATGGCTGGTGTATGTGCTTGCCATCATGAGCCGTTATCGCATCAAGGACTTGGATAATTTTTGTCAACGCTTTGAAATGCCGGAAAAACAGTGGCAACTGCTGGTACAGCAGAAACAGAGAGCGGAAAAAATCGCCCAGGAACTGCTCAAGCGTCCCTACGCCCGACCGAGCGAAATTTACTGGCTGTTGGCTGAACTCAGCAACGAGGGTCTCCTCTACCTGATGGCCATTGCCAGGAAGCGCTATATCCAAAAGGCTGTATCACTGTATGTGACCCATTTGCGCAGCGTGCGTCCGCTTATCGGCGGAGAGAGTCTCAAGGCCATGGGCTACAGGCCAGGGCCCCAGTTTGGCACCATGCTCAAACACCTGATCGAAGTCCAGCTCGATGGTGAGGTACAGACCGTAACCCAGGCGGAAGATTTCATCCGCAGCCAGTACCCGCCCCCTGTGTCCGAAAAAAGTGCAAGGTCCTGAATTGTTCTCGCCTTTCAGCAGATGATTCTTACTATAATTTGATGTCTTGTCTGGATACTTGGCCACGGCTTTTCAGCCTGGAACCAGGCTGGAGGGTTACCCTCTCAGAGAGGTATTATCAGCATGGGCCAGGAATCATTGAAAATCATTTAGAATATTAGCAAATTATGAACTTTGACCTGAATACCCTGCTGCTTCAGCTTATTATCCAGGCACCGCCCCTGCTCTTTGCCCTGACCGTGCATGAACTGGCCCACGGCTATGTCGCCTACCGGTTAGGTGATCCCACAGCAAAAATGGCGGGTCGACTCACCATGAACCCGCTGAAGCACCTTGACCCCCTAGGCGTGCTTGCCTTTATCATTATGAAAATCGGCTGGGCGAAGCCGGTGCCGGTGGATCCGCGTTATTTCCGCAATCCCCGTAAAGATATGCTCACCGTGGCCTTGGCAGGCCCGGCATCCAATGTGATATTGGCGGTTGCCAGCACTGCCCTGGTGAAACTTCTGGTCTATTTCCCGATTTTACCCTTTGCCATCCTGCAACCACTGGCGCACATGCTGGTTGCAAGTGTGTGGATCAACCTTATGTTGGCAGTATTCAACCTCCTGCCTATCCCGCCGCTGGATGGCTCAAAAATTCTCATGGGCATGCTTCCACCACAAGCTGCTTACAACTATGCCAAATTGGAACCTTGGGGCTTTATTTTGGTTATCGGTCTCTTTTATACTGGGATCATCGGTAGACTGATTCTGCCCATCATCCGCTTTTCAAACAACCTGCTGCTGGGATAGGCACCGGGAGCATCTGTCGCTTCCTCCATCCTTAAGGCAGCCATTCGAAACAGGCCCAAAGCCCGCAAAATTTCGGACAGGTAACAACCGACGGCTCAATACAAAAAGCGTTTGATCTTGTGGGTTGCTGTTTTGACAAAGGGCTCTGGTCGCTCCACCACCCTGCTTATACGAGAGCTGATCGCCAGGGCCTCGTTGACATCGCGCCGCATTTCGCCCAAAAGCCGGTTTAGATACTCTTGGCGCATAGCCATGGTTTGGCCTCGGGTCTTGCTATCCAGATACTCGTAATCCGGATAGATGAGGGCTTCCAAAAGGCCATTGTTTTCCACCACCAGCGATTCCATCACAAAAGGGAAAGCATTGAGCTTGTGTTCAATGGCCTCAGGGTAGATATTTTCTCCGCTTGACAAGACGATTACCGACTTGGAGCGTCCGCTGATAAAAAGATTGCCAACCGCATCCAATCTGCCGAGATCACCGGTGCGTAACCAGCCATCCGTACTCAACGCCTCCAGGGTAGCCTCGGGATCATTCATGTAACCCTGCATAATATTGGCGCCACGGGCCCATATTTCACCAATGCCGGTTTCAGGATCAGGGTCTTCTATGCGCAGCTCCACTCCCGGTGCCGCCTTGCCGGCCGAACCCGGGGCAATGGTGGAATCGCCAAAGGGACCGCCCGAGAGCAGTGGAGACGCTTCGGTAAGCCCATACCCCACCAGAAAAGGTAATTCCGCCTCCCTGAGGAAACGCTCCACGTCCGGATTCAGCGCCGCACCGCCGATGCCCAGCACCTGCAGGCGACCCCCGAAAAACTCCATCAGTTTCGCACCTGCCTTGCGGAAAAAGAGCCTCCTGGCCATACCCAGTCGACAAACGAAGCCCATAACCTTGCTCTTTTCCAACTGGGCAGCAATGCGCTTCTTGTAGATTTTTTCCATGATCAGCGGCACCACCAGCATGACCTGTGGTTGTTCATGGGCGCAAATTCTCTGCAGCACTGCAGGAGTCGGTGTTTTTGCCGCATAGGCGATACGGCAGCCCCTGATCATCGGCATGAGGAAGCCGACCGTAAACTCATAGGCATGGGAGAGCGGCAGTACAGACACAAAGACCGTTCCGGGTGTCAGCTGAATGAGCCTGCCCGTGGCATGCGCATTGGCACAGAGATTAGCGTGACTCAACATGACCGCCTTGGAAAAACCGGAGGTGCCGGAAGTGTATAAAATACTGGCCAGCTCATCAGGTTTGATCTCCGGAAAGGGCTCCTGTTCCTGTTTCTCCTGCTGCAGTTCAATACCTTCCTGCAAGAAGGTCGTGAACGGGATCGGTGCAAGTAAACCGGTACTGTCCTGGCTATCATCCAGGGTTATCAGGGTGCTCAGCGGTTTTTTCAGATCATAAATTTTCTCCAGCTGACGCCTGGTGATAAAAAGCGTGTCACAGCTGGCCTGACCGAGAATATGGTGGACATCCGCCACCGGTGTTTCCGGAAAAATAGGCACTACACTGGCTCCCAAGCGTACCGCGGCAAGATAGGCAATGGCCCAATAATGAGAATTTTCACCCAAAATGGCCACCCGACTGCCCCGGCACACTCCTGCCTGCCGCAGGCGCTGCGCCAAAGCGAAAATGTGCTCACGCAGGCCACTGTAGCTGATGGGCGCTTCCAGGGCCAGACCGATGGCCGGTTGCGGGCCAAATTGCGCACAACTCAGGTCGACCAGATCATTGATGGTGGTGGCATCTGCCCGCACTACTGGTAAGTTAGCAGTGGCCACAGCAGTAGTATTATTAATATCACTATTCATTTCAGTACGTTATTCGTCAAAATCCGCTTAATTGATCACTGCGTTGCGTCTGATTGCTCCCCACAATCCACTGCCTGCTGCAGAAAAACTCAACTGTATAAGAATATCATTAATCGTTTTTTCAAAAAAAATAGAGCAATTTCCTTGACATGGGAAAAAAATGACGATTATGGTGGAGTTGTTTTCATACTACTACTCCAATTCTCCAAACTTCAACATCTCAGGTCGATCATGCGCCTCTCAAAAAACGTCCTGACGAGTCTTTTCTGTGTACTGCTCGCGGTATCCCTGTTGCCGAACCATCTAGAAGCGGCACCAAAACAACGCCTGGCTGATCAGAGCAAATCAAAGGCTAGCGCGACCGCCCCCAAAAGCCGCCAAACAGCCAAACCGGTTGCTCAAGCAAAAACCAAAGTTGCAGTACAGTCGAAAACCAGACCAGCTACCAAGCCGAAGGCTGGGGTAACTGCTCAGAAAAGCCGCTCAGCCAAACCTGTGGTGAGCACGGCGAAGAGCAAGAAAAGGCAGCATACGGCAGCCACCTCCCCCAAAAAGGTACGCAGCACCCAAACAGCACAAAACCGGCCTAAGCAGCCCCCCACAAAGAAAAAACCAGTAGTGGTTACTCGATCGGGACAGGTCAGAAAACAACCAACGGCAACTGCCCGCACCCGTGCCGGAACCCCACAGAACATACCCTCCATTGCCGCCATAACCGGTGGCGTGGCCCTGCCCGTGCCAAGGGATAGCATTTTCAATCCGATTGAAGCTCCGCTCAAGCTCACTTCACGAAGCTACATGGTGATGGATGCCGTTTCCGGCGGCACCATTCTCGCAAAAAATCCCGATGCGCCCAGGCAACCGGCTTCAACCATCAAAATCCTCACCGGTATGATCGCCCTGAAATCGCTGGGCAGCAACGATGCGGTACCTGTTAGTCGCCGGGCTGCGGGCATGCCGAGCTCAAAAGTGCATTTGCAGGCAGCAAAAACATACCGCGCCACTGATCTGATCAATTCAGTTTTGCTGGCTTCGGCCAATGACGCCAGCGTGGCTCTGGCTGAACGCATTGCCGGCAACGAAAGCCGTTTTGCCCAGTTGATGACCTATAGTGCCCAGCGCTGGGGTGCGAAAAACACGGTTTGCCGTACCGCCTCCGGTCTGACCGCTGAAGGCCAGCAAAGCACCGCCCGCGACTTGGCGCAACTGTTTCGAGTGGCCATGCAGGACAGGGAATTTGCCAGACGTATGAACGAGCGATCAATGCAAACGAACTTTGGTAAAACATTGAGAAACCACAACAAGGCTCTTTGGCAGCTTGATGGCGCAATGGGCGGAAAAACCGGCTATACCAACGCTGCCCGTCAAACCTATGTGGGTCAGTTCAATCGTAACGGGCATACCATTGTGGTGGCCATTATGGGCAGCGAAACCATGTGGGCAGACCTGGAAAAGCTGGTTGATTACGGTTTCAAACGAAAAAGCCAGGAAATGGCACGTATGCGCAGCCAAAACAGACTCTAGCTCCAGGTTAAAGGCATTCTCAAAGAGGCGAGAAAAATACGACGCAGGTGTACATGGCGGGATACGCCGAGGATATTTGCCGATGCGATGCCGGTGCAGAGGGCGTTTTTATTTTAATGTGGATTTGAAATAAAGAAAAGAGTAGCGGGCACAGTTTGCCTGCGCACAGTCATGATCACAGAAAGACCCGGTGCAGATCTTTTACATGCACCGGGTTCTTCTGCATCTTGATAAGTCGTGTTTTGAAGACTGCGCGGTTGTTCGTGAAATGCTGCGGACACAACACGGACCGTGCTTGCTTAAGCCTGCTGGCCGCCAAGGCTCATTATTTTGATCGTATTTCCTTGTCTGTACGGCATAGCCTGCCAAACCCGCCGGGGATAGTGCCGGAAGCCCAGAAGGCTCTCCCCTGCTTGTAATCCACAAACCAGTAGCCGCCTTTTTTGCGGGGAGCATCCACAAAAATAAAGGGCTGGTTACCGGAAAAACAGCGATGCAGGTATTGGTCATTGGCGAGTTTATCACTTTCCATCAATGACATGGCCTCTTCCAGGCTGGGAATACGCCAGTCATCAAAACCGGCGAATCGTTCCTTGTTCAAGCGCTCCACCTCCCGTTTCAGGGAGCGGTAACTCATAATGTCTGTGCCGGCGCGCTGCCACATCAGGCCGGTGACCAAATCACTTACGGTCAGTTCATCACCGTTATCAACAAAGGCATGGGAAAAGGCTCCGCCCGGGTTGCGTTCCTGGTCAACAAAGTTGAACTGGCCAATGGTCGCAGCTACATCATCTTCACTCAGCTCTTTCAATCCTTCAGGCAGCCAAACCCTGGCCGCAACTTCAAGCTTGTCTCCCCGTCCAGGCAGACCAGTAGCGACTACATCCGGAGCCTTGTCTGCCTCCAGCGGCACAACCAGGGAATCGTCTTCTGACTCAATCACGTTGGTGATGAGCCAATCTTTCAGCTCCTTGTTGATGGGATGGGTACGTTCAAAAAAAGCCACTTTACCCTGTTCACTGACGCATTGGCGCACCATCTCCTCTGGTGCAAGAATTTCCGCCACTACACGGGCATGCTTGATACCACGCTCCATGAGACAGAGCTTGGGTGGATCATCCCAGGCGTCGATAAAAAAGTAATAAATCCGCTCCTCCTTGCTGCGCACCCGCTCCTTACCGCCCCAACTTTCAAAGGTGCCGAAGGTATATTCAGGAGTCATTTCCCAATCTATTCCAGGTGCATCTGTGATCTGTAATTTCTTAAAAAGACTCATAAAGCCTCCGCTGAAGGTTGAAGAACAAGGAAAAGATCTTTATATATTAAACGTTAAGTTCCATGACATTCAATCTATGCATTCCCTTAAAAAATGAAAGGCAACATCCAGCCCCTGCCCGGCTCTCCTCTGCCTCTCGGCGTACAACTGACACCACAAGGCATCAATTTTGCTATTTTCTCCCGCCATGCAGATTCCGTGGCTTTGGTCGTCACCTTGCCCGGCGAACACGAACAGGCACCGCTGATATTCCCACTGGATCCAGCCATGCACAAAACCGGAGACGTCTGGCACATCCTGCTGCAGGGAGCGCCCCCGGGGTTACGCTATGGCTACCGCATGATCGGCCCTAACGACCCACAAGGCAGCGGCCATTTTTACAATGGTCGTGATATCCTGCTGGATCCGTATGCAAGAGCGCTTGCCAGTGGCGCTTGGGGAGAAAAGCGGCCCTATCTTGGCAGCGAACCCTGTTGCCTGATTGATCATGAACCGTACGATTGGGAAGGCGATCGCCCACTAAAAACTCCCATTCAGGATACTATCATCTACGAATTGCATGTACGGGGTTTCACCAGACATCCATCGGCACAGGTGGCCCATCCCGGCACTTTCCGCGGACTGATCGAAAAAATTGACTATCTGCGTAAACTCGGCATCACCGCCATCGAACTACTGCCTGTTACCGAGTTTGACGAAAACGAAGCGCTGTTCTTTAATCCCACCACCGGCGATCCACTGAAAAATTATTGGGGCTACAGCCCACTACTGTTTGGTGCGCCCAAAGCCTCCTACAGCAGCAATCCAATCACAGTCCTGCATGAATTCCGGGATATGGTCAAGGCCTTTCACCGGGCAGGTATTGAAGTTTATCTGGACGTGGTCTTTAACCACAGCGCCGAAGGCGGGCAAGACGGCCACACGACCAGTTTCCGAGGCATAGATAACACCATCTACTACTTGCTTGACCCCTGGACCAAGGCCTACCTCAACTATTCCGGCTGCGGCAATACTTGCAACTGCAACCACCCCATCACCCGCAAACTGATCCTCGATATGCTGCGCTGGTGGGTAGTGGAAATGCATGTAGACGGCTTCCGCTTTGATCTGGCCTCCATCCTCAGCCGTGGCCTGGACGGCTCTGTTTTAGCCAATCCGCCGGTGGTAGAAATACTGGCGGAAGACCCGGTGTTAAGTGATGCAAAAATTATCGCCGAAGCCTGGGATGCTGGTGGCCTGTACCAGGTGGGCAACTTTTCTACCTACAGACGTTGGGCGGAGTGGAATGGTCGTTTCAGGGATGATGTTCGCTCCTTCATGTGTGGTCATCCTGGCCAGGTGCCGGCACTGGCTACCCGTATCGCCGGCAGTTCCGATCTGTACCGCACCCATGGTCGAAGCCCCTGCAATTCGATCAACTTCATCACCAGCCACGATGGCTTCACCCTGGCAGACCTGGTCAGCTACAATCACAAGCACAATCTGGCCAACGGAGAACAGAACCGGGACGGTGACAACAACAATATCAGCTGGAACAGTGGCGCGGAAGGCACCACCACAAACCCGGCCATACTTGCCCTGCGGCAGCGCCGCGTCCGCAGCTTTGCGGTAATTTTGTTGCTTTCCCATGGCGTGCCCATGCTGGCGGCTGGAGATGAATTCGGTCGTAGCCAGGGAGGCAACAACAACGCCTGGAGCCAGGATAATTCTACCAGCTGGATTGACTGGAGTCTTGCCGATAAAAACAAGGACCTGCTCCGGTTTTTTAGTATGCTTATCCGCCTGCGCAGAAATCACCGCATTTTCCGGCGAACCACCTTTTACCAGCAGGAAGGTGAATCCAAGTATCAAACCGCTAGTCCGGATATTTGCTGGTACGGACAAAACGATCGCAAACCAGACTGGTCCAGTGAAAGCAGAACCCTCGCCTTTCTGCTCAAAGGCACCTCTGTGCCGTTGACCCCTGAGGACGATTTCTTTGTCATGCTCAACGGCAGTACCAACACACCTGCGGTATTTACGGTTCCCGCACCGCCTGATAAAGAAAGGCGTTGGGTGCGCATAATCGACACCACAGCTCCATCCCCCTTGGACATCAACCTGGCTGAGCAGGGCATGTCTGTCCTGACTGGTCAGAATTTGCGTATTGCACCCATGGGTTGTATGGTGCTGCAGGCAATTCTACGAAAGAGGCCAATTTGAAACAGATTTTGATGCTGGGTGATTCCCTGGTTGAATGGGGTGACTGGGAAGTTTTGCTGCCGGAAATAACGGTGACCAATCGGGGCCGCGCTGGAGAGTTTCTCTTCGAGCTTTCCTCCCGCCTGAATGATGAGCTGGCTGCAAGCCCCAGGCAAGATGTTATTTTGCTGCAATCCGGCACCAACGACATGCTCAGTGGTGATGCAGGCTTCCCCAACATCTACGCCACCTTGCTGCCCCGCCTTCGTCTGATGGCAGATGACTGTCCCATCATCCTCTGCTCGCTTGCGCCCATGCCTATTATCCCCATGCCGCGTATTCGCGCGGTCAACCAGAAGTTACAGCAGTTGGCAACAGGCGTGGAAAACTGCTTTTTTCTTGATCTCGTAGGGCCATTTACCGAACAGTGCCTGCCCATTACCCACCCCGGTTTTCTCAATGACCAAGTGCATTTCAGCACCAGGGGCTACCAGGTTTGGGCTAATGCAATCCGTGGTTGTCTGCAAAGCATCTTTTCCATTGCCGGCAACGATTGACAGCTCCTGCACAGATACCTATACAATTTTGATACGCGCCCACTGTGCGCCACATGGCCAACCGTTCACGCGACCAAGGTAGCCATGCAACTCTATTGCAATGCTCGATATTGAGCCAATCCTGAATCAACTGCACGCCAGGAGGTATGAAACCATGCACAATTATATAACGAATAGAGCGAGCTTGAGAGCTGCAAAAATATCGAAAATTTGTACCATAGCCCTGCTCAGCCTGTTTGGTGCAGGCGTCCTGGCCATGGATGCATCCGCAGAAAGCAGTATCCAGACAAAAAAAGCAGCCGCAGCAACCGAAAACAAAGCCCGGGCGGTGGACAACGTGGCCCTGCAGGGAAAGGTACTGGAAACCATGAATGCCAGCGGTTACACCTATCTGCACCTGGATAGCCAGCAGGGCAAAGTGTGGGTGGCCATCCCTGAAACCAAGATTGCGGTTGGGGAAGCGGTCAACACTGCGCCGGGCATGGTTATGCGCAACTTCACCTCGCAAACCCTGAAGCGCAACTTTGAGAGCATTGTTTTTTCTCCGGGCCTTGACGCAGCGCCGGCCACGAAGGCTGTAGCACAGCCAGCGTCTCCGACACCTCCAACAGATACCGACAGTTTTTCTGCGGCCCTGGAGGCTGAGAGCAAGGGTGGTGCTGCCCCACCGCATCCGGCTGTTGACGACCAGCTTATGGGACAGGGCGGTAACAGCCCAGGCAGTGCAGGCGCGGTCGTGCCCTCAGTCGCCGTCAAGGTGGATAAGGCGCCTGGTAGCGACGGTTATACCGTGGGTGAAATTTTTACCCAAGCCAAGGTGTTAGACGGCAAAACCGTGCGCGTTCGCGGTCAGGTTGTAAAGAATTCCCGTATGATCATGGGCAAAAACTGGTTGCACCTGCAGGATGGCAGCGGTGATCCGGCTAAAAAACAGCATGATCTGGTGGTCACCACGCTGGAAGACGCAACTGAAGGTGATATCGTTACGGTACAGGGCATGGTCTCGGCTAATCGTGATTTTGGTTCAGGATACACCTATCCGGTGCTGATTGAAAACGCCAAGGTAGAAAAGCAGTAATGCACCTTCTCCATCCCCCAATAGCCATAGACATACCAGGCCGCCTTGACCCGGCCACAACCGGCTTTGATTTCGACGGCGTTATTGCGGATACGGTTGAGGCCTTTTTGCGTATTGCCTGCGAAGAATACGGTTTCTGCGATATCAGCGCCGAAGATATCACCTCGTTTTGTGTGGAAGAATGTTTGCCCATTCAGGAGAGCACCCTGAACGCCATTTTTGATCACATAACCTTTGAGCCCCTGGCTGCCGGGCTCAAGCCCATGACCGGCGCAGTGCAGGTGCTCAAGAACTTAAGCAGCCTCAATCGGGTGACCATTATCACAGCACGTCCCGACCCACGGCCGGTGGAAGGGTGGCTGGAGGATATCTGCGGCAGCCGGATATGCTCCAATATCCAAGTACTGGCGGTAGGCGATCATGACGACAAGGAACGCTTCATCCGCCGGGCAGGTCTGCGCTCCTTCATTGATGATCGGGCCGAGACCTGCCTGGCTCTCTGCGAGCAGGGTATTGACGCCCGCGTATTTGCCCAGCCCTGGAACCGCAGTCCACACGGCCTGCCTGTATTAAGCGGCTGGGGGGAAATCAGCCACCTGATTTTGTAACGCTACGTTTACAGCGCTCTGCCAAGCAACAACTCATACAGCGTAACCATGACCCAGCCAGCAGCCGAGACCAAACCAAAATTTCGCAATCCCTCGCCCACGGTGGATATCATCATTGAGATTGGCGAGCGTATTGTTCTGATCGAACGCAAGAATCCGCCACCGGGCTGGGCCCTGCCGGGCGGGTTTGTGGATTATGGTGAATCCTTTGAAGACGCTGCCCGCCGGGAAGCGCAGGAAGAAACCGGGCTCGCGGTGCACCTGGTGCGCCAGCTCCACACGTATTCCCATCCGGAACGCGATGCGCGTCAACATACAGCCTCAACCGTGTTTATCGCCACCGCCAGTGGTATGCCAGTGGCAGCCGACGACGCCCAAAAAGCGCAGCTCTTTAACTTGACAGAGCTGCCAGCGCTTGCCTTTGACCACGCCCTTATTTTAGCCGATTACGTCCGTTACAAAAAGACCGGCCAATTGCCGACGTATTCGTCATAAATTACGTCTGAGCCATCTCGTCTTTACAGCCTGCACATCAACATGGATTGTTCCTGCAGGTTGAGGTATATTTTGGCCTGCTCACCCTGCACTGCGATGCTGAACGTAATCCATTTATTTTGGGTCATATCTGTATAGCATGCATAACTGACAGGCGCGGGCAAAATAAGCACACCTTCATCGTTACAATGCGGCCAGGATTAGCCCCACTGCAAACAAGAGACTGTAGCTCATGGCAATCTTTCCGGTACCTGCCAAGGCGATATTGAGTACCTCACCTTCCTGTTCCTCAACCAGGCGCCAGGTTGGCCATACCACCACCAATGAGCCCCAACTCAAAAGGGCCTGTAAGGGCAGTAAGCCCGCCCAGATAAGTGCAGGCACCAGCGCGTAGGCTATGATCAGACAACAGAAATATTCTCGTCGTGCCCAGGTCGGGCCGAAACGCACTGCCAGGGTCTTCCGGCCCGCAGCACTATCGGTTGGGATATCGCGCAGATTATTGACCACCAAAATTGCGGTGATAATAAGCCCCATGGCCACAGACATCCACCAGGCAGCGGCACTGACCTGTAGGGCCTGAACAAAATATGCTCCCATAACCGCAACCGGACCAAAAAAGAGAAAAACAAAGGGATCTCCCAGACCGTAGGCGCCAAAGGGAAAGGGCCCACCCGTGTAGGTGATGGCCGCAAGAATAGCCAAAAGCCCGACCAAAATCATGTACCAGCTCGAGGCCCAAGCCAGATACAGCCACAGCATGAACGCAACGAAAAAAACCATTTTCATCCCCAGCCTGACCTGGCCAGGCGCCAGCAAACCTGCCTGGGTGACCCGCATTGGGCCTTTGCGTTCTTCGGTGTCAACCCCGCGCTCATAATCAAAAACATCATTGGCCAGATTGCTGCCGATTTGCAGCAGAAGGGCCACTGCCATTGCGGCCAGGGCCGGACCAAGTCGGAAGACACCGTCGTGCCAAGACAGGCCGCAGGCAACAATAACCGAGGAAAGCGCGGCTGGCAGAGTTTTGGGCCGTATAGCCAGCCACCACACCTGCCAAATGGAAAGTTGAGAAAGTGCAGCGAGCTGAGAACTATGCATGATGATTCGTTTTGCTTGGTAAACAGAACTAAAAGGTGACGATTCTGAAGGCAAGGGAAGAGTTGGCGTGGGCCAGCAAGACTTTAGAGTGAACCTTTCACAGGGTTACTCGCTTTTTTTGCCACCGCGTCCACCACCTGATGGACATCAGCCAGACATCAACGGCCTTTGGGGTTGTTCTGCCCGCAATCGCAGCCACCTGCTCTCTTTGCATCGATGATCTGTTCAATAATCAAAGAACGGCCATGAGTAGCGCAGTCTTGTTCTATGTGCTTGCGGGTGAATTGGAAGCAATAGCACACCAGATCGTTTTCTTTAAAAAAAGAGGAGATCATCACGGAAAAACAATCGATTCTTTTTATTTGTGTTTCAGGAAATTACAAAACCAGCATAACCTACTACCTGATCAAGCATGCCACTGGCCTCACCGGAATCGGTATAGCGCACCAGTTCAGCCTTGCGTGCGCCTTGGGAAAGTGCAAGTAAAATAGCCACGCTGACTGGCAGCACGCCACACATGGAAATCCGTTGCACCCGCACCGTCTCAAACAGCCCTGGTGCATCCAGGGCAAGAACTCGGTCAATGGCATGTTGATCTTTGCGGCTGCCTTCCTCACGGGAGGCAAAATGGTTCATATCGGTGGAGGCAACCACCAATGCCGGCTGGCTGCAGGCTTGGAGGGCCAAGTGCAGTTCCTGTGCCAGTTGGCTGCACTGGGCAAAGGAAAGGCCGCCCAGACAAAGAGCAGCTATATGCAGGTTTGGTTGGGCGTGAAAGAGAAAGGGCAGTAGTACTTCTAAAGAGTGCTCGCGCTGATGGGCAAGGCTGTCTTCCTGCGCCAAGGTGGAGTGCTGGAGGATCGCTGCAGCCAGTCCCTTACTTTTGGGAATAATCATCCCAGGCATACGCCAGTCATCCGGACTGAGGGCGCAGGGGGCACCCATGCCACTGTGATTGGGGCACATAATGAGCACGGTCTCGGGCACTTCTACTCTGGCCAGGGTAGCGCCTGCGGTTTCTCCAGAGTAGACATAACCTGCATGGGGCAGCACCACGGCCAAGGCTTGCTTGCGGGGTAGCCCATCCGGCACTTGCATGTACCGCGCCACCTCATTTTTTAGTTGTGCCGGGTCGGCAGGATAAAATCGGCCAGATACAATTGGTGCGCGACTCACAATCACACCTCACTGTTAATGAACAAACTCCCAGACAGTTCCCTTGGCCCCGTCTTTTAAGGCAATTCCCTTGGCAAGCAGGCGGTCGCGGATAGCATCAGAGGCGGCCCAGTCCTTTGCCACCCTGGCCTGAGCGCGCTTTGCAATAAGGGCAGCAACGTCTTCTTCGGTCAAGCCAAGTTCCGCCAGACGCTCTGTCGCGCTGCCCTCTTCCTGCTCCCAGACAGGCATTTGCAACAGTCCCAATACCCCGCCAAGAATGCGTAGATCCGTTGCCGCCGCGTACAAAAGTGCCAGATCACTTTGCGCCGGCTGCTCCGGCAAACGCTCGACCAACTGATTTAGTTGCTTGACCGCGTCAAAGAGATAGCCAATGGCCTGGGCTGTGTTGAAATCGTTATCCATTGCATCTTGAAAACGTTTCTGCAGGCCAGTGATGTGTTCTGCCTCTTTAGGAGTAATACTGGCCTGAGTGCCGCCTCCCTCCTTGGGTAGAGCCTCGATGCGTTGCACGCAACTGTACATGCGCTCCAGCCCAACCTGGGCATCCTGCAGGGCATGTTCGTTGAAATCGATGGGCGAACGGTAATGGGCGGAAAAAATAAACAGCCGCAGCACCTCGGGGTGGTATTTCTCCAGAATCTCCCGGATGGTAAGGAAATTACCCAGGGATTTAGACATTTTTTCATCGCGGATGGTGACAAACCCGTGGTGCATCCACATTTTGGCAAAATCTTTGCCAGTAGCGCCGCAACTCTGCGCGATTTCGTTTTCATGATGGGGGAAAACCAGATCCTTACCGCCACCGTGGATATCGAACACATCGCCCAAGTATTTGCGGCTCATGGCCGAGCATTCGATATGCCAGCCCGGTCGACCAGGACCCCAGGGGCTTTCCCACTGCGGCTCTCCGGGCTTTGCTCCTTTCCACAGCACAAAATCCATGGGATGTTCCTTATTAGTGTTCACCTCCACCCGTGCTCCAGCTTGCATATCATCTAGACTGCGACCGGAAAGGCGTCCATACTCGGGAAAACGCTCAACCCTAAAATACACATCGCCACCGGCAGTATAGGCCATATCCTTAGCCATCAGTTCCTGAATGAGAGTAATCATCTCGGCCACATGGCCAGTGGCTCGGGGCTCCTGATCTGGCCGCAACACACCCAGCGCGTCCATGTCCACATAAAATTCATCGATAAAACGCTGGGCCAAAACTGCCGGATCCTCCTGCTGCTTATGGGCACGATCAATAATTTTATCATCTATATCAGTGAAATTTCGAATAAAAGTTACCTTATATCCGCGATGGCGCAGATAACGCACCACCATATCAAAAACCAAGGCAGAACGCGCATGACCAATATGGCAGTAGTCGTAGGAGGTGATTCCGCAAACATATAATTTTACATGCCCGGCCTCCAACGGAACAAGCGGTTCTTTAGAGCGGCTGAGTGTGTTATAGATGCTGATGGGGGCAGTTTGAGCTGAAACGGTCATGAAAATTCTACTCCTGCACTGTGAGAAACTCCGGGCTGGCCAGTGTTAAGCCTATAAGAAACTAGATACTTTATAACAGAAGCGGCGGAACACAACCGCATAATCCGGTGAATGCACAGAGATAAATTATGCATATTCACCTGCGCGGGTCCTTGGATCCGGGTGTGACCACGGGCAGCAACATGAGGCCGGGTAAAGCAATCAGGGTGCAAGCCAGAAAAAAAACCGGCCAGCCCATAAGTTCGGCCATCCAACCGGTGGGTGCGGAGGCGATAACCCGCGGCACCCCCATGATACTGGTGAGGAGTGCATACTGGGTGGCGGTGAAACGTTTATTTGTAAGCGAGGCCATATAGGCAGTATAAGCTGCGGTCCCCATGCCGCCACTCAGGTTTTCAAAGGCGATCACCCCAGCTAAACAGGGTACATTGTAGCCAATTACAGCCAGCACAGCAAAACCTGCGGTGGACAAGGCCTGCAGGATACCAAAGCACCACAGCCCACCGATGGTGCCGATGCGCAGCATAATGGCTGCCCCAACCACCCCGCCCAAGATTACCGCCCAGGTGCCGAAGAGTTTTACCACTGCTCCGACCTCAGTTTTGGTAAAACCCAAATCAAGGTAAAAGGGCATGGTCATGGTGCTAGCCATCTGGTCGCCAATTTTGTAGAGTAGAATAAAGAGCAAAATCAGCACAGCCCGATCACGCCGGAAGTAGTCCTGGAAAGGTTCCACCACGCTTTCCCTGAAACTGCATGGCCTCCCCTGCACCAAGGGCGGCTCCCGGCAGCTCAGCGTGGTGATCACGCCCAAGCCCATGAGCAGCGCCATAATAAGATACACTTTGGAAAAGGGCAGATGATCGGCCAAGATTAAGCCACCACCACCAGCCAAAAGCATACCCAAGCGATAGCCACTGATATAGAGTGAACTGCCTGCGCCGAGCTCCTCGTCCCGCAGGTCTTCCCGGCGATAGGCATCCACCACAATATCTTGTGAGGCGGAAAAAAAGGTGACCAATGCTGCCATCAACGCGATCAACCAGGGAGTTTGGGCAGGATCGCCATAACCCAGACCGATAAGTGCCAGGGCAAGCGTTATCTGCACCACCAAAAGCCAGCCCCGGCGGCGTCCCAGAAAGGGTAGAATAAATCGATCAAAAACCGGGGCCCACAAAAACTTACACGTATATGGCAGACCGACCAGGGTGTATAAACCGATTGTCTTCAGATCAACACTCACCTCCCGCATCCAAGCCTGCAGCACCGAACCGGTAAGCAAAAGCGGCAGGCCACAGGAAAAGCCCATGAGGAGTGCTACGAGCATGCGGGGGGTCAGTAGTCGCCGAAACAGGGTCGTAGACATATCTCTCTATGTGAAAAAAAGGAAACAGGATAAACAAAGCTGTTTCTCTACCACATCTGCGGGCTGGTTACAGGTAAAAAGCGTACCGGACCCACAACTGTACAGCCACAATCTTATTAGCCAAACAAAGAAGTAATGGTGCCGCAGCCCAAAGAAAAAGACATAAGCGATGTACGCGCGCTCATACTCGCCTGGTTTTATCGCTGCCAGCGTTCCCTACCCTGGCGGCAGAATTACCATCCCTACCAGGTGTGGATTTCGGAAGTAATGGGTCAACAAACCCAGATGGAACGAGTGGTTGAATACTTTACCCGCTGGATGCGATTATTTCCGGATATCACCAGTTTGGCCCTTGCTCCGGAACAGGCAGTACTCAAGGCCTGGGAAGGATTGGGCTATTACAGCCGGGCACGCAATATCCGTCGGACAGCAAAAATCTTGCAGGAAGAACACCAGGGCCAGGTTCCCGCTGACCTGCAAGCACTGCAGGCGCTGCCAGGTATTGGGCCTTATACCGCTGCCGCCATTCTTTCCATCGGCTTCAACCAACCCCACCCCGTGGTGGATGCCAATGTGGAGCGGGTTTTCGCCCGTTTGTATGACCTGGAAGAGCCGGTCAAAGGTGCGGCTGGTAAGAAAACAGTGCAGGGATTAGCGGCTCTGTTTCTTGACCGTGAAAATCCCCGCGCCTTCAATCAGGCGCTGATGGAGTTGGGTGCTCTTGTTTGCATGCCGAAAAGACCGCAATGTTCCACCTGCCCCTTGCAAAAACACTGCCTGGCCTTTTCGCGGGACACTGTGACTCTGCGCCCTGTATTGGGTAAACGACCTGATCGTGTGGATATTGTCATGGCCTGCGGCATAATTCAACATAACGGCCTGCTCTATATTCAGCAGCGACTGGCGGATGACATTTGGGGCGGACTGTGGGAGTTTCCGGGTGGGCGGCTTGAACCCGGTGAGACCCCAGCCCAGGGAGCACTACGGGAAATTTTGGAGGAAACCGGCTGGCAGGTGCAGCTAGAGGATGCGTATCGCACTGTCACCCACTTCTACACCCGCTACCGGGTCACCCTGCACAGTTTTTTTTGCACCCTCAAAGAGGGCCAGACCAGACCCCCCAGTCTGAACGCTGCCAGCTGCTATGCCTGGGTGAATAGCCGCGACCTGCTGCAGTATCCTTTCCCTGCTGGACACCGGCAACTGGTGATGTCGTTGAGCAACAGAAATACGCTGTAAAAGGAAAGCACATCGAGTGCCCACAGTAATGGCTAAATGCCGTGCTGCATACAATCGCCCGGAATCGATAACAGCCCGACCATACAGCTCAAATACTGGCCTGCTCCCTAGTAAGGATACCATGTCATGAAGTCCGGAAGCCGACTTTTTGCTTGACAGCCTTCTTGCCTCGCTGGTAATGAATGACTGTTCATTTCTTTGCTGGCCTTTTTATCCTTCACCTCAACAAGGGAAATGCAGCTATGACCTGGTTCATCCAAACTTTCAAGTCGTCCTTGGGCAAAAAGTACATCATGGCGATCACCGGCCTCATGCTGGGTAGCTTCCTCGTTGTACATGCCATTGGCAACAGTTCGATTTTCTGGGGAAGGGAAGCGTTCAACGCCTATGCGCACCACCTCCACTCACTGGGCATCTTTGTCACCTTCTTTGAAATCGGCCTGTACTCCATTTTCTTCCTGCACGTCATCACAGCCTTTTATCTCTTTTTTGAGAACCGCAAGGCACGTGGCGGAAGATACGAAGTATGGACCAGCGCAGGTGGGGTTACCTGGGGCTCCCGTACGATGCCCTATACTGGTATTGCCATCTTCTTGTTCATACTCATCCACATGGCCAACTTTCACTTTGTTGAAAAAACAGAGGTATTTACCATCTCTGATTATGTCACCAAAGTGCTGACAAACCCGGCCTATACCCTGCTCTATCTGGTCGGCCTTGGCATGCTGCTTCTCCACATCAGCCATGGCTTCTGGTCTTTGCTGCAAACCTTGGGTATCAGCCATCCCAAGTATGACGAACCCCTGCGCATTGTCGCCTGGGCCATTGCAGCGATCATGGGAGCGATTTTTATCCTCGTTACCCTGCTCATGGTGGTTTCTCGTAATCAGCTTCTATAAGTATGATTCCACGCTGAGTTTTAATTTGACCCAGGCAGCCTTTACCTGTCAGCGCAAACCGCAGGCAGATGGCCAGCCGAAAAAAGCGTTCAACTACTTATTAACCCATAGCCAAAAGATACTACTATGCAGCTAGATTCCAAAATTCCTGAAGGACCGTTGGCCGAAAAATGGGACAAGTGCCGTTTTTCCAACAAACTCGTCAACCCCGCCAACAAGCGGAAATACGAAGTCATCATTGTGGGTACCGGCCTGGCCGGAGCTTCTGCAGCAGCAACCCTGGCTGAATTGGGCTATAACGTCAAGTCTTTCTGTATACAAGACAGCCCGCGCCGGGCACACTCTATCGCTGCCCAGGGCGGTATCAACGCAGCGAAAAACTACCAGGGCGATGGCGACTCCATCTTCCGCCTCTTCTACGATACGGTCAAGGGCGGCGACTTCCGTGCCCGTGAGGCCAACGTCTATCGTCTAGCCCAGGTTTCCAACAACATCATCGACCAGTGCGTAGCACAGGGCGTGCCCTTTGCCCGTGAATACGGCGGCACCTTGGCTAACCGCTCCTTCGGCGGTGCACAGGTTTCCCGTACCTTCTATGCCCGCGGCCAGACGGGGCAACAACTGCTGCTCGGCGCGTATTCTGCCATGATGCGCCAAGTCGCAACCGGTAAAGTGCAGATGTACACCCGCCGCGAGATGATGGATGTCGTTGTTGTTGACGGCGTTGCCCGTGGTATTGTCTGCCGCAACCTGATCACCGGCGAGATCGAAAAATATTCAGCCCATGCGGTAGTGCTGGCCACTGGCGGCTACGGCAATGTGTACTTTTTGTCCACCAACGCCATGGCTTCTAACGTGACTGCCTCTTGGCGTGCCTACAAGCGTGGCGCTGGCTTCGCCAACCCCTGCTACGTGCAGATCCACCCGACCTGCATTCCGGTACACGGCGATTACCAGTCCAAGCTCACCCTGATGAGTGAGAGTCTGCGTAACGACGGCCGCGTATGGGTGCCCAAAAAGGCTGGCGACACCCGCAAGGCCAGTGATATTCCAATGGATGAGCGGGATTACTACCTGGAGCGCAAATATCCTTCTTTTGGCAACCTGGTGCCGCGTGACGTTGCGTCACGTAATGCCAAAGAAATGTGTGACGCCGGACTCGGCGTTGGTGAAACCGGACTCGGCGTTTATCTCGACTTTAGTGACGCCATCAAGCGTGACGGTCTGGATGTCATCATGCGCAAGTATGGCAACCTGTTCCAGATGTACGAAAAAATTGTTGACACCGATCCGGCCAAAGAACCCATGATGATCTATCCGGCGGTGCATTATACTATGGGCGGCCTCTGGGTTGACTACCATCTCATGACCACCCTGCCCGGTCTGTATGCCACCGGAGAATGCAACTTCTCCGACCACGGTGCCAACCGCCTCGGCGCTTCTGCACTCATGCAGGGGCTGGCAGATGGTTACTTTGTTCTGCCTTACACCATCGGTAACTACTTGGCCACGGTAGCGCCCACGCCTACCGATACCAACGATGCGGCCTTTGACCAATCGGTTGAAATGGTCAAGGATCAGACTGAAAAGCTCATGAAGAACACCAGGAGCGGCAAGGGCAAGGAAACCGTTGATCACTACCATCGCGAATTGGGCAAGGTAATGTGGGACAACTGCGGTATGGCCCGCAACGCGGAAGGTCTAAAAACCGCCATCAATAAAATTCCTGAGATCCGTGCCGAATTCTGGGAAAATGTTACGGTTCCCGGCTCCGGACAGGAGCTCAACCAGTCGCTTGAGCGAGCGGGTCGCGTTGCCGATTTCCTTGAGTTCGCGGAGCTGCTGGCCAAGGACGCGCTTGCCCGTGAGGAATCCTGCGGTGGCCATTTCCGTGAGGAAAGCCAAACAGATGAGCACGAGGCCAAACGTGATGATGAGAACTTCAGCCATGTCTCCGTATGGGAGTACAAGGGAGAGGGTACGGAGCCTGTCATGCACAAGGAACCGTTAACCTTCGAAAATGTGACTCCGTCACAGCGGAGTTACAAATAACCTGGACGCATGAATTGCAGAAATTGCTTCTGAACTTCAACCATAAAACGGAAGAATCCCATGGCATCGAAAAATATAAATATTCTGGTGAAAATCTGGCGGCAGAACGGCCCCCTGGCCCAAGGTGCCTTTGAAGAACATGCCCTTAAAGACATCAGCACTGACATGTCGTTTTTGGAAATGATCGACGTGTTAAACGAGTGGCTGACCCGCAAAGGGCTTGAGCCCATTGCTTTTGATCATGACTGCCGCGAAGGTATCTGTGGCATGTGTGGCGCCATGGTCAATGGTACAGCCCATGGACCGGACAAGGAAACTACCCTGTGCCAGTTGCACATGCGGCGCTTCAAGGATGGCGACACCATCGTTATCGAGCCGTTCCGCACCCAGGGTTTCCCGATCGTCAAAGACCTGATCATTGACCGTTCCGCCCTTGATCGCATCATTGCAGCCGGTGGCTTTGTTTCCGTCAACACCGGTTCGCCGCAGGACGGCAACACTATTCTCATTCCGCAGCATGTGGCCGAACAGGCCATGGATGCAGCCGCCTGTATTGGCTGCGGTGCCTGTGCAGCTGCGTGCCCGAATGGTTCGGCGATGCTGTTCGCCAGCGCCAAAGTATCCCAGCTTGCATTGCTACCGCAAGGTCAGCAGGAAGCTAAAAAACGCGCCATCAATATGGTCTTGCAGATGGATAAAGATGGCTTTGGTAACTGCTCTAATCATCGGGAATGTGAAAATGTATGCCCCAAGGGTATCACCATTCGTAACATTGCCCGTCTCAACCGTGAATTTATGAAGGGCTCCTTCGCCATTGACCACTGATTTCCGGGTATTTTAAGCGGAACATCAGCTTATTGCTTCATGCAAAGATCGTCATCGCAGCATGCGATGACGATCTTTTTTGTCTGCAGTTTTCTGCAACTATAACTCCCATTCAAGCAACAGGCCCCCTTACCGTATAGTTTCATGGTAGTCCCTGCATCATCCCTGGTGACTGATCCGCACGAAATATGTGACCTGCTCAAGCTTCCATACGAACAGGTTGCGGCAGTGCATGCCCGCTATCCGCTCAGAGTCAGCCGCTATTTTCTTGAACTTGCCTGTCAGTATGGAGCGCCCCTACTGAAGCAGATTGTACCGGATATCCTGGAACTTCAGGACACCGAGACACCCGCCGACCCCTTGAACGAGGAAAACCTGAGCCCAACCCCCTGCCTGATCCACAAATACCCAGACAGGGCGGTGCTCCTGGTAAGTCGGGAGTGCGCCAGTTATTGTCGATTTTGCACCCGCAAACGCAAAGTCGGCACGAGCGAGATGTCTATCAGCCCTGCCCTCTTGGATGAAGCTATCCGCTACATCAGCAATACTCCTGCTATTGTTGATGTACTCATTTCCGGCGGCGACCCCCTCATGCTCAGCGATCAGCAACTGGAGCATATTCTTAAGCGCATCCGCTCGATTGCAACAGTGCGCATTATCCGAATCGGTACCCGCATGCCCTGCATGCTGCCCGCTCGCATAACCAACGCACTTGTTAATACGCTGCGCAAATACCACCCGCTCTACATCAACTTGCACTTCAATCATCCAGCGGAATTGAGCCCCGAGGCCTGCGCCGCCTGTACGACCCTGGCGGATGCCGGCATTCCATTGGGCTCGCAAACGGTACTGCTGCGTGGAGTGAATGACTCTGCTGCTGTTCTCAAGGAGTTATTTTACCGGCTCCTGGCCGCCCGGGTAAAGCCATACTATCTCTTCCAGGCGGATCAATCCCGCGGCACTTCGCACTTCCGCACCAGTATCAATACAGGTCAAGAGCTCATGCAACAGTTGATTGGGCATGTATCGGGTATGGCCATCCCCACCTATGCGCTAGATACACCCGATGGTAACGGAAAAATTCCCCTTGGGCCAAACTATCTGCACGAAGTAGAAGAACAGTGCGTCTTTACCACGTATACCGGTAACAGGGGTGTTTATCCCAATACACTCTGGCCGGATACCGCAGACAAACGATGAGCCGCCAGCTGTGCTGTTCGTTGTCTTCAGCTGATGCTTTTTTATGAGTCCGCAGCGCGGCCTAATTGCGGTTTTTTTATCCTATTGCGCATGGGGTTTTCTCCCCATCTACTGGAAACTGCTTGGCCACGTTGCCGCAGCTGAAATCCTGGCGCATCGTATTCTCTGGTCTTTTGTACTTGCTCTGATTTTCTACAGATGCAGCAGAACGCACAACTATCCCTTGCGCCTGCTTTTCACTCGCAAAACCCTGCTTTCTCTTTTCGGTACCTCCCTGCTCCTGGCTGGTAACTGGCTGTTGTATGTTTGGTCGGTCAACAACGACCATGTGATTGATAGTAGCCTCGGTTATTTCATCACCCCGCTGCTGGCGGTGCAGCTCGGGGTACTGGTGCTGGAAGAAAAGATGCAGCCGCTGCAGTGGATGTCACTAGTTCTTGCAGCGGTGGGTGTACTGTATATGGCTCTGACCATCGGCCAATTCCCGTGGATCGCCCTAGGTTTGGCCATGAGTTTTGCTCTCTACACCCTGCTGCGTAAGATATCAAATGCACCTGCACTAGAAGCCTTGATGGTGGAAATGGGCATCATGTCTCTGCCTAGCCTATTAATAATTTTGCTGTTGCAAACAAAAGGTGAAGCGCATTTCAGCACTTCTATGTCTACCGCTGCCCTACTGATAAGTGCAGGTGTTGTCACCCTGGTACCACTCCTCCTCTACATCAGTGGCGCGCGTCAAATCAGTCTGATCACGGTAGGCCTGTTGCAATACCTTTCCCCCACCCTGAATTTTTTTCTCGGTGTATTCGTTTATGAAGAAGACTTTCCAGTCGCGCAGCAGAGGGGCTTTTTTCTTATCTGGCTGGCCCTGATCATCTTCAGCATTGATCAGATCCGCCGTACGCTATTAAATAGCAGGCAAACACTCCGCTGAAAATGGGATGCATCCAGATTGTGTTGTCACTAAATTCGGCCCGGGTGCTGTTCGGCATTATTTCTTGATTCCACACCTGTGCAGCAGGTAAAATACAAACATGCCTTGCAGTGCTCCAAGGAGCACTCTCCACGTACCAGCTTAAAAGACCGTCTTGATATGGAAACGGAATACATTTGAACCACACAGCACCCATACCAGTCTGAGGAGAAAAATTATGAAACCACGCCGTTCCAACCTCTCTGTTCCCGGCCATATGGTAAAGATGCACGGCAAGGCCTGTGAGAGTGCCGCAGATGTGGTCATGTTGGATTTGGAAGACAGCGTGCCCATTGATGCTAAGGAAGCCGCCCGCCGCCAGGTTATCGACTCACTGCTGAACCTGGATTGGACAAACAAAACGGTAACCGTACGAATCAATGCCCTGGATACGCCTTTTGCCTATCAAGATCTGATCGACGTGGTTGAACAGGCCGGTCAAGTACTGGATGCCATTGTTATTCCAAAAGTCAACCATCCTGGCGACATCCATTTTGCCGAGCGCCTGCTTACCGGTATAGACCTTGGTCGGGGTAATGCAGGCGCCATAGGCATTGAGGCATCCATAGAAACCGCAGAAGGCCTGGTCAATGCCAGTGCCATTGCCCAAGCAGCCCCAAGGGTTAAAACCCTTGTTTTCGGTATCGCCGATTATTCCGCCTCCATCGGCGCGCGCCTGGTATCTATTTCCGGACATGGGGAAAAAGAAGAGGAACTGTATCCTGGCCACCGTTGGCACTTTGCCATCAGCAACATGGTTATGACCGCCAAGGCGGCACAATGTCTGGCCATTGATGCACCCTTTGGCAATTTCAAAGACGCTGAGGGGTTGCGCCGCTCGGCTGTAATGGCCTGCGCGCTTGGCTGTGATGGTAAATGGGCCATTCATCCGTCACAGATCGAAGTAATTAACGAGGTCTTTACCCCTTCGCAAAAAGATATCGAACTGGCCGCCAAAGTGATTCAGGCTAATGAACAGGCCAGAAGCGAAGGGCGAGGGGCAGTTGCGGTGGAAGGCCGCATGGTGGATCAGGCCACGGTGCGCCTGGCGATTCAGCTGTGGGAGCAGGCCAAACACCTGGGTCTTGTGTAATGCTCAGGTCTTGATCAGCGAGGACTCGGGGAGGCACGGGAACAATCGTGGGCGTACGAAAAGGTACGCCCGGCGGACATTTCCAGAAGTTGGCACAATAGAGCTTAGGCATGGCATCGTAATGATACCTGCACCAAGCTGAGCGCATTACCTGTTGCGTTGTTTGGCTCATCGTCTCTCTTCATTGTCGCGGCATTAAGCAAGCAGAACAGTGGGACACAGAGACAGGAGCGTGCAACGCACAGCCGCAAATCCGCGCTTCCGCAGCGTTTAGAGAAGTTTGAAGAGGAACAGGTTAATCAGCCCGATCAAAAAACCAAGCAGGCCGCCAAAGAGATTGATATATTTGAACTGCTCCTCCATAATCCCCAGAAGCAGCCGCTCCAATTGCAGCAGTTCCAGTGAATCGACCTTGCTGCTGACGAGTTCTTTGATGTTGAGCGCCGGCACCAGCCCGGAGAGTTCGTACAGCAAAAGATGATTGACGTGCTTGACCAGATGCGCGACCATCACCTCTTGCAAGGCCTGTGGGATCCGCTGCTCCAGTTTGCCCAGAGGCTGGAAAAACAGCTGCTGCACCAGCGATTTCACCGCCATCTGCACAAACGCCCTGCCCTCGCCACTGCGTAAAAAAGTTAGGATAAGGGTAGTGTGGCCAGCATCCCGTCCCGGCGAGCCTGTCAGGGATTGCCGAAGGCTATCAGTCAAAACTGGCGCCAGCTCCTTAATTGCGGTCTCGCTTTGGAATGCCCGTACAATCTGTTCGCCAATGGCTGCGCACAACTCATCCAACTGACCCGGCTCAAGACCGGCCAACAACTCAGCAATGCTCCTATTGAGCAGGGTGTCGGCGCTTTCTCCCAACACCGCAGCCAGACGTTTTTTCGCCTCCGGGCTGTTGAGCCAGGCTGCTATGGAACTGCTGTTTGCATCAAGATACTCGTTGATCTTGCGGATAAAAGTGTCTGCCTCGAAAAAACCACGCGCCATCGCGCCGACAGGGCCGAGTGATTCCAGCAACTGATGGACTATGCTGACCAAGCCTTGCAATAGGGTTGGTCGGGTTTCTTTGGCAAGCACCTGCTGAGTAATACGCTCAAGAATAACAGGCGACTGCGTCTCAACGAGCGCATGCAGTTGCTGCGCGAACGCGTCTGGCATCAGATCGCGCAGGCTCTTCCCCTCTGCTCCTGCCTGCTGCAGCATCACGGCTAAAAGAACGCCCAGTCGTTGCCCAACCTGTTCCAGCATTTGCTTGAACAGGTTTTCGGCTAAGCATAGCAGCGTAGCAGCTTTGTCCTGTTCAGCCCTTGGGCTTTCGTCCGCAGCCTGCAACCAAAGAGTCAATTGCTCCGCAGCGTTAGAGCTTGCAAAAAAGCTGTTGATAGCATCCTGCAACTCCCTGATCAGGCGGTTCTGCAGGGTGAAAAGCGCAGAATTGCCCTTCCCGGAAAAATACCCGTGCAGCGAAGCCAATTCTTTTTGGCAAAAAGCATTGAGCCGGCGGACAACCAGGCTGTGCAGATGCTCCTGGAAAGATTCACCGGAAATGGCTCGGCATATTTCTTCACTGGTGAGCAGGCGCATGCCTACCATTTCTCCGATACTGACGGCCAGTTCATGCCGCTTTGACGGAATGATGCCAGGCGTGAGCGGCACCCGCCAGCCCAGCACATACCAGGGTCGGAGGGGCCTGAACAGCATGCGGATGGCGATTTTGTTGGTGAGATAACCGATAAACGCCCCGACGCAGGGCTGCGCCAGGGCTACAAGCAGGGCGTTGTTCGGGCTGATCAAGGAATCTGTTCCGAAACGGCGGGTTCGGCAAGGAAACGAATAAGCTCTTGTGGTGTTTGTACCAGCACCTCAGCACCAGTGGCGCGTAATTCCTCTGCGTCACGGAAGCCCCACAAAGCCCCAACTGCGTCCATACCTGCCTGCTGGGCGGTACGCATATCCACGCCAGTATCACCCACATAGAGGATGGAGGATGGGGGCAGAGCAAACAGCCGTGCAGTTTCCAGGGCGCCAGCAGGATGGGGCTTACGGGGAATACCCTCCCGCTGCCCGAGCACCGAATGAAAGCGCCAGGCAGGCAACAGGGTTTCGACGCAGAGCTGGGTGAAGTGCTGCGGTTTATTGGAAAGCACGCCCATGCGGTATTCTTGAGCGCTCAGATAATCAAGCAATTCGGCAATACCGTCATAGGGTTTGGTGTGTATTTGCCAGTTTTTGGCATATTCCTGCTGAAAGGCGGCGATGGCAGCATCCACCTCTTTCTCGCGCTCGCGCAGTGGTTTGGGGAGGATACATTCCACCAGATGGCGGACGCCGCTGCCAACAAAATAACGATAATCCTGAACCGGAAACGGCTTTAAGCCCAATCCCACCAGAACACGGTTACTTGCCTCGGCCAGATCAACCAAGGTGTCCAGCAGAGTGCCATCAAGGTCGAAAAGGACCGCCTGATAACGCATTCTTTCATTCCTCCTCTTTGCTGCATACGCATATTCGTATCTGCAACTATACCAGCCAAATTTTTCCTCTTCCAGCACAAAGGCTGAATAAAGAGAGGGTTGCATTGCACACCAGTAAAAATACTGTAGCACAAAATTCCGTGGATAAGTAACGCAACTACCCGATCATCTTGAAAAAGCTGTGGACTTGCTTTCTTACATGCTATAGTAAGGGGCCGCAGCGTGTAAGCAGGCGATATCAGCTGGATGTCTGAATCATCATTGATGCGAGCAGGTTCGACCGGCTGAATACAACCTGCTGCTGCAGCCAACCTGCTGCTGCAGCGTAAAGTTATCTCCTTCCTTTTCCGTACCCTGGAATTGCATGAATCAGGAACTGCCACCACCGCCGGTCATTGAACTGATCAAGGTTTCCAAATTTTACCCGCCAGATGTCGAAGCCCTGTCTGACATCTCCTTTGCCATTGACAAGGGAGAAATCGTCTACCTCACTGGTATGAGCGGTGCCGGCAAAACCACCCTGATACGCCTGATCAGCCGCATGGAAAAGGAAAGCCAAGGGATGCTTGATGTGGCCGGCTTTGATTTGAGCAAGCTCAACCACCGTACCATACACCTGCTGCGCCGCAAAATCGGTGTGGCTTACCAGGACTTCAAACTCCTGCCCAACAGGACCGTGGCTGATAATATCGCCATCAGCATGGAGGTAGTCTACCAGAAAACATCGGTTATTGAGGCGCGGGTGCGCAATCTGCTTGAACAGCTCAACCTAAGCAAAAAATACGATACCCTGACCGCAGAGCTTTCCAGTGGTGAACAGCAACGGGTGTCCATCGCGCGTGCCGCGGCCAACCATCCAGAAATTCTGCTGGCCGATGAACCCACAGGTAACCTGGACGCAGAAAATACTGCCCGGGTTATGAGCCTTTTTTACCAGCTCAACCGGCAGGGATGTACTCTGCTCATCGCCACCCACGATAAATCCCTTTTCCGTGGCCACAACCGGCGGGTTATGGAACTGCGGGGTGGTCGCCTGCTTACCACGGGGCACCTCTTCCCGGGCACGCAACCATAGCCCCCTGGAGACACAGGCATGAGATTTTTTACCACGCTGCTGCTCCATACCAGCCGCGACCTCCTCCTGACTTGGAAATCGCAACTCATGACCGTTTTTACGGTCATGCTTTCGGTGCTCATCTTCTCCTTCTTCTACCTTACCTACGTGAATGCCCTGCATGTTGGCACAGAAATGGGCAATGACCTGCGTCTGGTGGTGTACCTGGATGAAGACCCGCCGCCGCCGTTGCAGGATGAATATCGTCGCAGGATTCTCAAATTCGACCAGGTGGAGCGGATAAAATTTGTTAACAGCCAGGAAGCGTACCAGCGCTTTTCCAAGCAGCTTGGCAGTGACAGCGATGTGCTCAGCGGCGTGCCCGACGATTTTCTACCGCCCTCAATTGAAGTGTATCCTCTACGCTCACTGGACAGCCTTGCCCGCATTAAACGTTTTTCCGACTACCTGGAGACCCTGCCCGGCGTTCAGAAGGTACTGTACGGCAAGGAATGGATCGACCATTTCCATGCCTTCATTCAGCTGATGCGCATTGTTATTATACTCTCGGGCTTCCTACTGATCATGACCTCCACTTTCATGGTGGCATACACCATCCAGCTCAGCCTGTTCTCACGTGTACAGAAATTGGAACTGCTCCGACTTGTTGGTGCAACTACCAACTACATCCGCATGCCTTTTCTCATAGAAGGTGCGCTTTTGGGTCTGTTCGGTTCGACGACTGGCATTGCCGCCCTGTATCTGCTCCACCGCTGGATCAAACTCCAGTTCTCGGGCCCGACCCTTTTTAACCTAGTACCCTTTACCTTTCTCTCCTGGCCTACCATTACCGGCATTGTCACGGCGGCCACCCTGCTGTGCGCCCTGGGCAGCTTTCGCGCCACTCGCCCCATACTGCACCTGTAATAACCGGCATGACTCGCTTTGTTTCTCTTCTCCTTCTTGTGGTGCTAACCCTGCCATTCCCAATCCAGGCCCAGGATAAGGCGGATGAAATGCGCATCAACCTCAACAAGCTTGAGGAATCCATCAGACAGCAGGAAGACATGCTGGCACTAGGTGCCGGCAAGGAACGAACCCTATTTGAGGAATTGCAACGGCTTGATGCAGCCCTTGATGACCAGCGCAGCCAACTCGAAGAACTGCAGGGTCAACAACGGGAAAAGCACAAACTTATTGCCGTAAAGGAAAGTGAGTTGTTCCTGCTTACCGAGCAGCATCAAAAACTGCAGGAGCATCTGGTCAAACGGATGCAGTCCTATTATATGCTGGGCAGAACCGGACTCTTCAATGCCCTTTTTTCCAGTGAAAGTATATCGGAGCTCGTACGCAGCAACGAAGCCTTCCGCTCTCTGGTTACCTATAATCGCGTTGTGTTCCTTCGGTTTCGCAAAAACATGGAAGAAATCGCCGCCATCAGGCAGGCCCTCGCCCAGGAGCAGGCTCAGCTTGATCAGTTGATCACCGATGCCAATAACAAGGAAAAATTGCTTCAGCTGGCCGTTGAAGAACAAAAACAATTTTTACAGCAGGTGCAGACAGAACGAGCCCTGTATGGGCAGGCCATTCGAGAAATGAACAAGTCGCAGCGCGATCTCACTGCCATCCTGAACAGACTGGCGGGAGACGAGCAAAAACGGAGAACTCAAGCGTTCACGAAGAACAAAGGCAAGTTGCCCCCACCCATCAACGGTCCCCTAGTTCGCGGCTTCATGGAGCCGGGCTCAACCGCGGATGCCGCCCCCTTTGCCCGTGGCATCACCATCGGCGTGAATGCAGAACAGGAAGTCCGGGCCGTACACGGTGGCGTGGTCATTTATGCCGATTACATGCCGGGATACGGTAAAATGGTTATTATTGAACATGCTCAGCAGTACTTCACCGTGACGGCAAAATTTGCCAAGATTAAAGTTGGTGAAAAGATCCGGGTTGCCCAGGGAGATGTACTTGGTACCACGGATAGCTTTGCTACCCTGGTCGGTAAGGGATTGTATTTTGAAATACGCCATGGCGCCATCGCGGAAAATCCGATGGACTGGTTGAAACCAGATGCCATCACCAGGCCATAGTTCACTAAAAGCGCTCTGGAATCACAAATTTACCGTTGCCGACGCCATGCTGAAGGGGTACAATTCAAGTTTACTTTTTCCTTTTCACCTGAATACAGCTGTGCGCAGTCTTCCTGTAGATATTTCCACATCCTTATTCAAGCGTCTGTTCCGGCTGACATCCCTGTGGCTGCCTTACCTTGCCCTGTGCACTGTGCTTGTTTTGCCGGTATTGGCTGTGGCAGATACCGCAAAGCCGGGCAACAGTGAGGAAAAAGAGCAGCAGGACACCTACCGGGAGTTGGAAACCTTTGCCAATGTGCTCACCTTGGTGCAGCAGTACTATGTAGATCAGGTGAATATGCGGGACATGATGCATGGCGCCATCAACGGCATGCTCAGCTCGCTGGATCCACACTCCGCCTATATGAGTCCTGAAGATTTCCAGGAACTCGAAGAGGAAACTACGGGCAGTTTCACCGGAGTCGGCATTGAAGTCACCATCCGTGAAGGTATCCTGACAACCGTTGCCCCCATAGAAGACACACCGGCAGACCGGCTTGGCATTAAGCCAGGGGACCAGATTTTACGCATCGATGGCCTGCTGACCAAGAATATGACTCTGATTGAGGCCATGAAAAAAATGCGCGGGCCTAAGGGGTCAACCGTCACTCTGTCCATCAACCGGCCCCAGTGGCGCAATAGCCGAGATTTTACCTTGGTGCGGGAAGATATCCCGCTGTTTTCGGTTAAATATATGGAAATTGAACCTGGATACGGGTATATCCGCATCTCTAACTTCCAGGATTCTACCACCGGTGATGTGCAATCAGCCCTGGAGTCCCTGCGGGCTCGGCATCCCATCAAGGGGCTGGCGCTGGACCTGCGCAACAACCCCGGCGGCCTGCTGGATCAGGCCATCAAGGTAGCGGATATTTTCCTTGATCATGGGGTGATTGTTTCCACCCGCGGCCGCAACAACCAGGAACAGATCCTCTACGACGCCCATCCTGACACACGGGTGGAAAACTATCCCATTGTGGTGCTCATTAACGGCGGGTCGGCCAGCGGCTCTGAAATTGTCGCCGGAGCACTCCAAGATCATAAGCGTGCGCAGGTCCTCGGCACCACCTCCTTTGGCAAGGGATCCGTACAAACCATTATCCCTTTGCCCGACGGCGCCGGCATCCGCCTCACCACGGCAAAGTACTATACGCCCAGTGGCGATTCTATTCAGGCTACTGGTATCCACCCGGATATCGTGGTGCCGCTGGAAACTCCGCCTGGCATGGATACGGACTCGTCTACCCAGCTCCTGCTCAGGGAGAGAGATCTGCCCGGTCACCTCACCAACGACTCAAATGCAATGTCACACTCGCCTGAAGCAAATGAATCGTCATCCGCTACTTTCAACCAGGAAGATGCCTTTCAGCAGGTCAACAGCATCATGGATCTGGTTAAGCGGTTGGAGCAGGACAATCAACTCCGCCGCGCACTGGAAGCACTGAAAAAGGCTCAAAGCGCTAAACGCTAAACACAGCGGCACACAGCACGACTCATTCGGGTAACCCCAGGGCTTGGAGCAGGTCCTTTTTCTCCGTCCAGTTTTTCTGCACCTTCACCCACAGTTCCAGCCGAACGGGCCTTCCCAGCACCTTGCTGATTTCCGCGGTGGCCTGTTTGCGAATCTGCGCAAGCATTGTACCGCCCTTGCCGATAACGATCCCTTTTTGCGAATTGCGCTCCACCAGAATGGTGGCCACAATCCTGAGCGGAGCAACTGATTCGTCAAACAGATCAATCAATACTGCGGTGGAATAGGGTACTTCTTCGCGGGTACGCATAAAAATCGATTCACGCACAATTTCCGCCACAAGGAAGCGCTCGCTCACATCGGTGGGCATATCATCCGGATAATACTGCGGCCCCTCAGGCAGGCGGGCAACCAATTCGTCTAACAGGCGGTCCATGCCTTCACCATGCAGAGCCGACAGCGGAACGATGGCGGCAAAGGGATATTGATGGCGGCACCAGTCGATAAGCGGTAAAAGCTGCGGCCGCGGCAACAGATCAATCTTGTTCAGCGCGAGCAGTACCGGGCATGGGGCGTTATCCAAAAATACCAACTGTTGCTCAAATCGCCCTGCTTTCTGCAAGCCTGGGTCGCTGGCATCGGCCAAAAAGACAGCGACGTCCGCCTCGGCTAAGGCTTCCAGTGCTGCCCGCACCATACGCCGGTTCATTTCTTCCTTGGCTTCGTGCAGGCCGGGCGTATCCAGCACAATAATCTGATAATCCTCACCATGTACCACCCCCATGATGCGGTTTCTGGTAGTTTGTGGCTTTGGGCTGACAATGGCAATTTTCTGCTGCAGAAGCTGGTTGAGTAAGGTGGACTTACCCGCGTTGGGCGGACCACAGATAGCCGCCACTCCGGAACGGTATGTTTGGCTCATTAGGGTCTTATCGTGCTGTGTACTGATTTTTTTCGGAAAAGGATGACAAAGCGGTGTAATCCTGCTAACCATTGCAGCTTACCATGAAAAGGACTTCCCCCACAAGGCAGCCCGTATGATTCCTCCCGGCAGTATTATTGAGTATATTGACAATGGCGTTTTTTACTGCGCCCTGGTGACCGAACATGCAGAACGTAAACTGCGTCTGCTCAGTCACAGTGGCCGTGAGATAGCCCTGTCCGAAGCAAGGGTTTTAAGTGTCTCCAAGGAGCGCTTTCCCTGGGATAACCGTAACGCCGTTATGGGCCTGCTCAAGGAGTGCGGGCAAAAGCGCGGCAAAATCGCTGCTGCCATTGCCTTAGATGAGCTCTGGGAAATAGCCTCCACTGAAACGGAAAATATCTTTTCACCCGAATTTCTGGCCGAACTGCATTTTGGTGGCAGCCCCGGCGATGACGAACGAGCCGCCTTCCTCCGTGCAGTGTTTGCAGACCCACTCTACTTCAAGTTTAAAAACGGCCAAATCAGCGTAAACAGTGCCGAACAGGTCGACCAGCTACGCCATCAGCTCGAACAGGAGGCCATCAGGGCAAAGCAGATTGAAGAGGCCGCCTTCTGGTTACAAAAACTGATGCAGGGCGAAGCGGTATCTGCAGCAAGTTGGCGGGGATATGACCACTGCCTTGCCATGCTGCAAGTTCACGCCCTTGAACAAAGCGAGGGCGAAGCAGCCGAGCAGATGCGCAGTATCCTTAAAAAAGCAGGCCTGACTGCACCCGATGCCGCCCGGCAACTGCTGGTTGCAGCCGGCATTTGGGATGAGGATGAGAACCTCAGCCTGCTCCGTTCGGATCATCCCGTGACCTTTTCACCGGAGAGTCAGGTTGTGGCTGCAGGCATGCAGGTGGCTGGCATAGATGAATTGCTGGCCGACTCCAGGCGTCAGGATTTTCGTCATCTCAACATCTTCACCATTGACGCCGAAGGTACCCGAGATTATGACGATGCTCTCCATGTAGCCATGGTGGACAACCAACTGCAGGTGGGTATCCATATCACCGACGTGAGCTGGTATATATCACCCAAAAGCCCGCTCTTTGCCGAGGCGCAGGAACGGGCGACCTCGCTGTACTTTCCCGAAGGCCACATTCCCATGCTGCCGGAACAGCTCTCACTTTCCGTGTGTAGCCTCATTCGCGAACAGATACGCCCGGCCTTCAGTTTCATTATGCACTTGAGTGATACAGGCGAAATCCTGCAATCCCGTATTACACCCTCGGTGATCTGCGTACGGCGCCAGTTACACTACCAAGAGGCTGAGAACCTCATGGACAGCGATCCTGAACTCAAGCTGTTGAACCGCCTGCGCCTGCGCCTGCGGCAAAACCGGCTTGATAAAGGTGCACTGTTGCTTTCCCTCCCGGATGTGCACTTTGACATCAGCGACCGCCGCAACATCAGAGTAGAGCTGCTGCCCGTGGATACCCCAGCCCGTAATCTCGTATCCGAATTAATGATCCAGGCCAATCATATGGCGGCAGAGTACTGCACCATGCGAGAAATTCCGGGGCTGTTCCGCTCGCAGCCGCCACCGCGGCGGCGCATCGTTGAAGGCGCGCAAAACAGTTATGCAGATATCGCCCGCCAGCGGCAGTTTCTTTCCAGGGGCGAATTGACTGCATACCCAAAATCCCACAGCGGCCTTGGTCTGAATAGCTATACTACCGTCACCTCCCCTATTCGTCGCTTTCTCGACCTGGTTATGCAACTCCAGCTTGGCCATGCGCTGGCAGGGAAAGGTGTGCTGTTTTCGGCTGAGCAGTGCAAAACCTTTGCCGGCGTACTCCAGCAAAAACTGGCACGGGCTGCAGCCATCAATCAACAGCGGCACCGCTACTGGATCTTACGTTACCTCGAACCGAGGGAAGGTGAACGGGTTAAGGCCATGGTGATCGGCAGCAATGTCAAACGGGTCAGCCTGCTGTTGAGTGATTGCCTTTTTGATGTGGATTTACCACCCAATCCGTCCTTCCCTGTGGAGGCGGGTGATATAGTCCGTGTTCGACTGGCGCGGGTCCGGCCAATGGATAATACGCTCCGCTTGGAGTGGTAATTTCACCCGCTAACCACGTGGCCCCCGCTTTAAAGCAAGGATGATGTCAAACAGCCTGGAACTACTTGTGATTACAAGTTTTCAGCCTGTGTACTGCTCGTGTTGCTGCGGCCTAGCGTGAGATAAACAAAAAAGCTCTGCCCGAATCCGAGCAGAGCTTGTGCACTTCTCCGCAGGCAAGGACTGCGCTGCGATTATTGCTCTGGATACCTATTGCCCCTGCGGATGTAACTCTACCCGACGGTTTTGCCGCCTGCCAGCATCTGTGTCGTTTGTGGCCACAGGGTTTTCCGGGCCATAACCTCGAGCAACCAAGCGCTCGCCAGCCACACCTTTTTCAGTCAGATAGGCGGCAACCGATGCCGCCCGACGCTGACTCAACTGCCTGTTCAGTTCGGCATTACCCCTGGAATCCGTATACCCGGCCACCTCAACTTTGAGCTGGCCCTGTTGAATCAAGGCCTCGGCGACCCGGTTAAGCCGCTGCCGGGCATCTGCAGTCAGTTCGCTGGATCCAGTAGCAAAAGTGATGCCTTCCAAAACGATACCGGAACTGGGAGCACAGCCCAAGGCATTTACGGTTGCTCCTGCCGGAGTATTGGGACAGAGATCTAAAGCATCGGGCACGCCATCTCCGTCAGTGTCCGGCTGTGTTTCAACCGATGATGATGTCACCGGTGCTGAAGTAGCGGCTTGCGGCTCAGCAACCTGTGCTTGCTCTCTGCACTGATCCATGGCTTCCTGGGTCTTTACTTTCTCCGCTTCGAGATCTTTTTGCAGGGTCTCCTTTTCTGTCTGAAGAGTAGCGAGTTGCTGCTCTATCTGCTGAATATTCTGTTCTTGGGATTGATTATCCGCAATCGTTTTTTCTAGCACATCAACCTGCCCGCGCAGTTCTGTCAACTGTACCTGGCTGGCAGCCGCGGTTTCCTGCAACTGCTCTTTTTCCGCCTGAAGTGCGGTCAGCGCTTCTTGTTTCTGCCTAGCCTCTGAGGTGGCTTTTTCCAGCAGGGCCTGCATTTCTTCCTGGCCGGCAATGACTTCTTTTTGTGCGGCAAGTTGCTCATTCAATGATGCAATTTGCTCTTGCAGCTTACCAGCATCGGGCATCGCTGCCATGCGCGCACTGATTGCCTCTTTTTCCTGCTCAAGCGTGGCGATACGCTTGCTCTGTTCGGCCTCTTTGGCAATCAATTCCTGGGTTTTGGTCTGAGCTGCAGAAATATCTTCGTTTAGCTTTGCAATAGTCTCGGCCTGGCCGGTCTGCTCAGCCAGAGCTGCCTCCTTCGCAGCAACTGCACCAGTCAGCTCGGCTATTTTGGCTTGCAATCCTTCCACCTGTTTTTGCAGGGGGGTAAGTTGTTCAATTTGCTGCTGCGCCTGGATCAAGGCTGATGTTTTCTCATCCAGAGCCGCTTTCACTGCAGGATATTCTTTATTTTGCTCCTGTAGCGCCGTGATCTGGCTGGTGAGCCCCAATCGCTCATCGGCAAAACCCTGAAGATTTTGCTGCTGCTCGTTAACACGGATCTTCAAGGAATCCAGCGCACTGCTGCGGTCATTCAACAGTTGCTGCAGCTCTGATTCTTTATTTTGCGTGGTGACCAGCTGCTCCTGCAATTCAGCCACTTTCTTTCGCAAAGGTTCAAGCTCAACTGCCTGCTGTTGGGCGGCTTCAAGTTGCTGACTCGTCTGCGAGAGATTAGCATTCAACGCATCGACATTACTCTGAAGCTCCCCAACGCGGGCCTCAGTTTGGCTAAGTGCAGTGTTCCGCTCATCGAGCTGACTCTGCAAAGCGGCCAGAGCCTGGAAATGCGCAGCAGCTTCACCCTCCAGGGCCTGAATCTTTGCAAGCGCTTCTTGCTGAGCTGTATTTTTTGCCTCCAACTCCTGCTGCAGGACCTGCAAACGCTCTTCCTGCCCAGCAATCTTTTGATCGTTTTCCTGCTGTTGTTGTTGCAGAGTATTTTTCTCTGCGCTGAGTTGCTCAAATTCTGCCTGACGTGTTTCCAGTTGAGATTGGGTAGCAGCGAATTTTTCCTGCGCCTGCTGTAACTGTGCGGTCAGCTGGTTTATCTGCTCAAGCTGCTGGGCTGCAGCCTGCTCCTTCTCTGCTTGGCTTTGCTGCAAAGACTGCAGCTGCTGAATGGCTGCAGTTTCTTTCTCCAGGCTGGCAGCTGCTTTGCCCTGTTCTTCTGCCAGCTTCGACTCCAACTCTTGGACGCGCGAGGTCAGCTGGTTTACCTGCTCAAGCTGCTGGGCTACAGTCTGCTCCTTCTCTGCCTGGACTTGCTGCAGAGCCTGCAGCTGCTGAATGGCAGCAGTTTCTTTCTCCAGGCTGGCAGCCGCTTTGCCCTGCTCTTCTACCAGCTTCGACTCCAACTCTTGGATGCGCGCGGTCAGCTGGTTTACCTGCTCAAGCTGCTGGGCTACAGCCTGCTCCTTCTCTGCCTGGACTTGCTGCAGAGCCTGCAGCTGCTGGGTTGCGGCATTCTCTTTCTCCTGAGCAGCCGTTACCAGTGTCTGTGCCTCAGCAAGTTTCGTTTCAAACTCCTGTATTCGTGCTGTCAGCTGATGAGTCTGGTCCTGTTCCTGGACTGCCTCCTGTTCTTTTTCGACCTGACTCTGCTGGAGAGCCTGTAACTGCTGCATCGCGGCAGCTTCTTTCTCAAGACTGGCAGTCAACTTAGCCTGTACATCGGCCAACTGGCCTTCAAGCTCCTTCTGACTTTGCTCACGGCTGTTTGTCGATTGCAGCAGCTGCGCTTCCAGTTCCTGAATGCGTGTATTAAGTGCAGATTGTTCTTCCTGTTGTTGGGTAAGATGTTGCTCGCTTGTGGCCTTATTCTCTTGTAATACCAGCATTTCTTTCTGGGAGGCTTCCTCCTTTTCCTTGCTGGCAGCCAGGGCCGTATTCAAATCCAGCACCTGCGCTTCAAGTTTTTGCACAAGCTGATCTCTGTCCGTAATCTGCTGCTGCAATTGAGATTGCAGGTCTTGGGCTGCAGTGTCTTTATCAAGCTGTTGTTTGGCCTCTTCTTTCAAACGAGCGAAATTAGAGTCCATTTCCTTTTTAACCGCCTGCAATCCTGCTACTTGTTGTTGCAGGTCGGAGATATTGCCACGTAATTCTTCCACCTGCCTGTTACGCGCATCAATACCCTCCTGGGCTTCATCCAGCATTTTGCTCCTAGTGGCCAGCTCATCGGACAGGCGGGCTATCTCTTTGTCCTTGTCGACAAGAGCAGGAGCTGCAGCTTCGTAGGTCTGCAGCTTGTTCGCAAGGGCCTGTTGTTCAAGCAGCGCATTGCGCATCTGCTGCTCCTTTTGCGCCAGTTCTTCCTCCAAGGCCTGAACAGTTTTTGGCGCAGCCACTGGCAGTGCCAACGCTTCCGTTACCGGTCTGGTGGCTTGCAGTTCAGTAGTGCAAGGCGGTGTCTTAGGGGCAGCGGCATCGATCTGCGCCAGCATCTTGCTATTGAAAGTGGCCAGTTGAAAGTAGATGACAATGCCGAGCAGGGAGAAAAGGATCAGTCGTATGTTCATCGAAGGCGCCTCATTATATGGTTGGCTATGTTAAGGGCATCAAGATCGAAACGGTTGCAGGATAAGGGCTGACAGGGGCGGCAACGCCAAGGAAAGCGAACAGGGCAGGCTGTGCCATTCCTGCTCAATGATGGCAATGATCTCCGGGTTACGCACACCGCTGCCGCCGTACACCTCAAGATCGGTGTTGATCAGTTCAGCATAGGCAGAGGCGCGTGGAACCCCGATGCGATAATCGTAGCGCACTACCGGGGTAAAATTGCAGACCACAACCAAAAAATCTTCTGGATTCTTGGCATAGCGCACAAAGGAAAACACTGAATTATCTGCGTCATTAGCCTCAATCCAGGCAAAACCCTTCCAGGAAAAATCGACCTCGTGCAGGGCGGCCTGATCCCGGTAAACCAAGTTGAGATCACGAACCAGGCGTTGCACGCCTTGATGGCGTTCGCCATCCAGTGCAGCCCAATCCAGTCCGCTGTCGTGGTTCCACTCTTTCCACTGGGCGAATTCACCGCCCATGAAGAGCAGTTTCTTGCCGGCATAGGCCCACATATAACCGTACATGGCGCGCAAATTGGCGAATTTCTGCCATTCATCACCGGGCATCTTATTGATTAAGGACCCCTTACCGTGCACGACCTCATCGTGACTTAAAGGCAAAACAAAGTTCTCATGAAAGGCATAGAGCATGCCGAAAGTCATCTGGTTGTGGCTGTAGCGCCGGTAGATGGGGTCAGCGCGCATATATCCAAGGGTATCGTGCATCCAGCCCATATTCCACTTGCAGCTGAAACCCAAGCCGCCGAAGGTTGTTGGCCGGGAGACCATCGGCCATGAGGTGGATTCCTCGGCAATGGTAAGGATGCCTGGAAAAACACCATGCACCGCCTCGTTCATCTTCTGCAGAAAGCTGATTGCAGCCAGATTTTCGCGACCGCCGTAATAGTTGGGGATCCACTGACCATCCTGCCGGGAATAGTCCAAATAGAGCATGGAGGCAACCGCATCCACACGCAAGCCATCAATATGATATTTGTCAAGCCAGAACAGTGCGTTGGAAAGCAAAAAGGCACGGACTTCGTTGCGGCTGTAATTGAAAATCAGCGTGCCCCAGTCCTGATGTTCGCCCTGCATGGGGTTGGCGTGGGCGTAAAGCTGAGTGCCATCAAAGTTGTTCAGACCGGCGCCATCCTTGGGGAAATGAGCAGGTACCCAGTCCAGGATAACCCCGATTCCTGCAGCATGGCACTGATCAACGAAGCTCATGAAATCCTGGGGCGGACCGAAACGCGAGGTTGGTGCAAAAAATCCGAGCACCTGATACCCCCAGGAACCTTCAAAAGGATGTTCGGCAATGGGCAGCAGTTCGATATGGGTGTAGCCCATCTCCACCACATATGGGATAAGTTGATCCGCCAGCTCCCGGTACGATAAATAGCGCGAACCCCAATTTTCATCGGCTATTTTGCGCCAGGAACCGAGGTGCACCTCATAGATGGAAATGGGTGCATCCAGCGCCTGTCGCTGTGCCCTTTCCTCCATCCAGGTGGCATCGCCCCATTCATAACGGCTCAGATCGGCAACCACTGAACCGGTGCGCGGACGTTCCTCCATGGCAAAGCCGTAGGGATCGGCCTTATGCAGGGTCTGTCCGGATTGTGCGATAATACTGTACTTGTAAACAGCAAATTCACGCAGTTCGGGGATGAACAAAGACCAGATACCGCTGTCCGACGGGTTCATGGGATGGCGCTGATGATCCCACTGGTTGAAATCGCCGATGACAGAGACCTGGCGGGCGTTGGGCGCCCACACCGCAAAAGCGACCCCATCCTGACCGTGCAGATGCACCAGATGTGCACCAAGTTTTTCATAGGCCCGTTCGTGGGTGCCTTCGCCAATCAGATAGGCATCAAATGCGCTCAGCCACTCATCGGGCACAGGTAAAGGTGAAAACTGTTCACGCTCCATATCATCCCACCCATACATTAAAATACGATTATAGCAGATTAATCTACCGTATCACGGGTTGAATGTCATGGAAAATCCTGAAAACAAGTATGAGTCATTTTGATACTGGCTGCTTTCTCTACGCAGGGCATTCTTTTCGCCCGGCAATCACGGCACCCATCATTTTTCGTCAGGTCGGACTACACAGCCGCGGACTGAAATCCCTGCTATGCCAGCAGGTTGATGCAGCCGATTTATGAAGCGATGTTGGAGCCGTCGTTAGGGAGGATTCAAAATGGTATGCAAGGTGTTCATCAACCGTTTCCTGGGGCATCTCCTCTGCTATAACGCTGAAATAGTCGCGAGCCCAAAAATGCTGCTCCCAATACCGTTTCTTTACTCACAAAAATTCTTCAAATATTTTGTACGTTGTCCGGCCGTTTCCCCAGCGCATGATTGTGGCTAGCACAATAGCGGGAGGAGCTGATACCAGAATATGCGCATAAACATTGCTCACCAGTCCTCGTAGGATGTGAATTTCATATTGTTCGCAAGTTTTACGCACCGACTCGCACACCCACAGGGATACCCCCCCTGTGAGCACTTGGTAACGATATTTCGTCAGTTAAACAAAACGATACTCTTTTCTAAACTTTGTTCAGCTACCCTGGCTGTATTATTAACAATCTACTCCATCAGTACCAGAGCTTCAGAATAATAAAAAAACCGGAAGGCCTTGGAAGCGGGCTTTCCGGTTTTTCAGTGTTGCTTCGACGATATAGCACAATATTCATTCTATACTCTCAGCAACAACATAACCGCACGGTAACCTTTCAAAAAGATAAAGTCGTCTTTGTAGAATATTTTATATCCTCGGTTTCCTTCCCATGATAAACATAACTATAAAAATAACCAGAATAACAATAAAAAGAATCTTGGCAATACCAGCTGCTGTACCAGCAATACCGGTAAAACCCAACAAACCGGCTCAGTGCTGTCTCATAAAAGATAGTGGTTCTTAACAACCTTCAGCTTGATGCCTATATTTGTACGCAAGATCATATTGATATTTCAACCAAGAGGTCTTGCCATGCGGATGCCAGCACTCAGTTTGATACAGTGGCAGAAACGATTC
>JAAYIE010000098.1 GCA_012744275.1 Desulfobulbaceae bacterium | reverse complement strand
AAACTGTCCAGCCGTTTGTCTGCCGGTATTCTTATCCTTGTAATTAGCATGTTTTTCTGGCCGCCATTGGGGTCTGCCGCTGAAGCGGCACCGCCTGCACCGGGTAGCTGGGGCGCGGGTGGATTCATACTCTGGCTGTCGCTGGCGGTTGTGGCGGGGGTGGCTTTGGGCGCTTGGGCGGCCTGGATGCTGCTGCAAAGATATGGCAGGAAAGTCTGTGAACAAAAGCCGTTAACTGACAGTCTTGCGATAGCTTCCCCGAACTTAAACGCAGCCAATGCTATGACTGTGGGGTTTATCCACGAATTTAATAATATCCTGCGCAGCATCCAGGGCTTTACCGATTTGGCCCTTTTGCGAATCGGGGCGAATGGACCGAATCGGCAGGGACTGGAGCAGATCCGCATCGGTACCGAACGTGTTACCGAGCTTTTGGGCCAACTTGAGCACTTTCACATGGAAGCGAGTGCTTCACAACCCGTAACCTTGGGACTTGTGCTCAAGGGTTATGGGAAAAGTCTGGCGTTTGAGCCCGCGCTGGCAAAAGTGACTGAATCTGGGCAAATACGGCCCACGGTTCTGGTGCAGGTCCGGGATACGAACATCCAAGTGCTGGCACGCCCGACACAGGTACAGGATTTGCTTGTTGCACTGCACCGGGTGGCCTGCGGAGTATCCACTGATGTGGAGGACAATTGTCGGCCGCAGCTTGTGCTGCAGCAGGCATCCACAGAAGGAGACGAAAACGACAGAACGCCGCCCCGCCTGGAATTGCTCTTGCAGGGCTTGGGTACACTGCCGGAGGGCAGTGAAGCCGAGCTCGGGCAGCTGGCTGAGGCCCTGGGCGGAGTGATGAGTGTGCGCAGACCTGCTGACAACTGCATTTCTTATCGTGTATCCTTGCCTGGCTTGTATCCTGTTCTCCCTATTCCCAGCAACAGGCAGTTAAACACGTAACTCCACTTTCAGAGCAGGCGCTATCTGTGTTGGCTGTGGCAGTATTCTAGGAGAATGCCGCCAAGCGCGGCAGAGTGTTTGAGACAGTTATTGATCTGGAACGGGAATAACCGCGTGCATCCGACCCAACTACCAACTGCTCCAGGCACGGCCGGGTGTTCATAAGTAGGAAACCCCGGCCGATATCTTGTTCAATTACCAATCTCTGTTGTTATTTCACATATCCCCAGCTTTTCAGGCGGCCGTAGGCGTACTGCGCCTCCTTGCCTTTGTTCTGCTTTTGCAGAAAATTGGCGTATTGCTGCGCTGCCTCCTCCCGTCTGCCCATACCTTCCAGCGCATAACCCTGATAAAAATTTACTTGCGGCGTGCCCGGTAGCATGCGGTCGTAGGTGCTGAGCTCCTGGTAGGCTTGATCGTAGCGTTTGTTGTTGAGCATGGAAACACCTGAAACCAAGCGGGCCTGCGGTTCCTGGGGATAGGCCTGTGCGGCTTGGCGGGCATAGTTTTCCGCAGCACTGTTGTTTTTGGTGCCCATTTGGAACTTGGCCATCATCAACAGGGCGGTATAGTCGCCCGGAGCCTGCTGCAAGGCCTGGCTGTACAATGATCCCGCCTCGTTGAGTTTTTTGGCGGCCGTGGCGGCGCTGGCCTTCTGCAGGCTATTAAGCATAGGTTTGAAGCGGCGCAGGTTTGCGGTTTCATCCATGTAGCGTTCGCGGTTAGTGGCCTGGCCCAACTGGCCGCTGTACTGCGAGGCGATGGCATTGCGGGTGTTGGCCAGTCGTTCGCTGCTCATGGGATGAGTTGAGAACATGGCCTGCATGGCATTAGGTTCCCGCTGGTTGTTGCGGATCAGTAGTTCCATCAGCTGCACCATACCCTCGGGGCTGTAACCGGTTTGCGCCATGTACTGCATCCCCAGGGCATCGGCTTCACGCTCATTGTCGCGGCTGTAGTGGGCCAACAGTGCGCTTGCGCCCAAACCGCCCAAGCTTTGCAGAGCATCGTTTGCACCGCCCATGCCCGCTGCGCTGCCAGCAATCGAGAGTCCGGCCACTGCCAGGTTGGCAAGCACGCTTTTGCTGAGCTGCTGGGCAGTGTGGCGTGCATTGACATGGCCGATCTCGTGGCCAAGCAGGGCCGCCAGCTCCGCTTCACTTTCCAGTTCGGCCAGGATGCCACGGGTGGTGGCAATGGTACCCCCAGGAAAGGCGTAGGCGTTGATGTAGGCAGCATTAACCGGTGAGAAGGAATAGGGCATGCGCGGCCGGTGTGAACGGGCTGCTACCTCCTGACCGACCCGGTTGACATACTCGTTCAGGCGGCGGTCCTGGCTGATGCCATAGTCATTGGAAAACTGGAAAGGGCCCTGTTGCTTGTCGATGCTGATCTCCTGCTGTTCGGAAATCATCATGAACTGGTTTTCACCGGTGACCGGATTGACCGCACAGGCAGCAAGGAACTGTTGACCGACAAGGGCCGAAACACCCAACCCTGTGTATTGGAGCAGCTGGCGTCTGTTCAAGGAAAAATGGCTGGAAGACATAGACGTTTCCTGATAAAAAAGGAGAAGGATAAAGGACACAGTATTCTGACATATTCATCCCGCCCATGCAAGCGGGAACAAGGCCTGATACCAGTGAGGAACAAGCGTGCAGCCTAGCGATATTAACGATCCAGAATATTTCCATCGGGTTATTGACTGTCAATATGCCTGCCCGGCCCATACCCCAGTGCCGGAGTATATTCGCTTGATCAGCGAAAGGCGTTACGATGATGCTTATATGCTCAATTGGCATTCCAATGTTTTTCCGGGCATTCTCGGCCGGGTCTGCGATCGGCCCTGCGAACCAGCCTGCCGCCGCGGCCGGGTAGAGAAGGATGCGGTGGCCATCTGCCGCTTGAAAAGAGTCTGCGCTGATAATCGCGAAGATGGTATCGAGGCACGCTTTCCGGCCATTCCTGCAGCAAAAAACGGCAAACGCATTGCCCTTATTGGTGCAGGTCCGGCCTCACTCACCGTTGCCGGTGACCTGGCTCCCCTGGGTTATACTATTGACCTGTACGATGATCAGGACATGGGCGGCGGTTTCATGCGCAGCCAGTTGCCCTCCTTCCGCCTGCCTGACGAGGTGCTGCAGGAGGAGGTAGACTATATCCTCAACATGGGTATCCACACTCATTTCAACCACTATGTGGACAGCATGGCGGCCATGCTGGCAAAGGGCTATGATGCTATCTTTGTCGGTACTGGTGCGCCGCGTGGACGGGATTTGGATCTGCCCGGCCGGAAGGAAGGCGATGCCGCCATCCATGTGGGGATCGACTGGTTGGCTGGCGTGATCTTCGGGCATGTGCACAAAACTGGCCGCAGGGTGCTGGTCTTGGGCGGCGGCAACACCGCCATGGACTGCTGCCGTACTGCCCGCCGTCTGGGCGGCGAGGATGTGCGCATTGTGGTGCGCAGTCCGCGCGAAGACATGAAGGCCTCGCCTTGGGAGATTGAGGATGCCCTGCACGAGGATATCCCAATCTACGACAACCACGTGCCTAAAGAGTTTGTGCTTGAATACGGCAAGCTCACTGGCATGCGCTTTGAAAAGGTGCGGGCCGAGTATGATGATAAGGGCAGGCGCAAACTGGTACCCCTGGATGAGGAATGGGTGTTCATGCCCTGCGATGAGGTGCTTCTGGCTGTGGGCCAGCTCAATGCTTTCCCCTGGATCGAGGCAGGGCTTGGCATTGATTTTGACGAGCATGGTTTGCCTTTGCTCAAGCCCGGCACCTATCAATCCACCCTGCCCCAGGTCTTCTTTGGTGGCGATGCCGCTTATGGCCCGAAAAACATTATCACTGCCGTGGCCCATGGCCATGAGGCGGCCATTTCCATTGATCTGTTCTGCCAGGGCCTGCCGTTGGATGAACGACCTGGACCGACAGTGAGCCTGACCGGGCAGCAAATGGGACGGCAGGACTGGCTGTACCACAATCAGGTGAGCGACACCCAGCGCCAGGCCGTACCAACCGCGCCCAAGGCGAAAACCTTGCGTGACCGGCTGATGGAGGTGGAGCTTGGTTTTGACCGGGATCGTGGTCGCAAGGAATCCTACCGCTGCCTTAACTGCGATGTACAGACCGTATTCTATGCGCAGGAATGTATTGAATGTGACGCCTGCGCCGATGCCTGCCCACTCACCTGTATCAGCTTTGTTGAAAACGGGCCCGAGGAGGAACTGCGCACCCGGCTGCGCGCGCCTGCCGAAAACACAGCCCAGAGTCTCTATGTTTCAGAACCCCTTGCCACGGGCAAGGTCATGGTCAAGGATGAAAACCTCTGCGTGCACTGTGGCATCTGTGCGGAACGCTGCCCAACCGCAGCCTGGCAGATGCAGAAATTTTTCTATCAGACACCACGGGCAGGGCAAAAGGCATGAACAGAATTGAACGCACCAACGACTTTGTGATTCGTTTCGCCACAGTCAATGGCTCCGGCTCGGCCAGCGCCAACAACCTCTTTGCCCGCTCGCTCTTCCGCATGGGCCTGGCAGTAAGCGCGAAGAATATCTTCCCTTCCAACATCCAGGGCCTGCCCACCTGGTATGAAGTGCGGGTCAACGATCAGGGCTATCTTGCCCGCCGGGGCGGGGTGGACATGGTGGTGGCGGTCAATGGCCAAACCCTGCGCCAGGATTACGCCTCCCTTGAACCGGGCGGCTACTTCTTTTTCGATTCCTCCAAGCAATTGCCCGAAGATTTTACCCGCGGAGACATCACCGCCATTGGTATTCCCCTGACCCTGCTGGTCAACGAAGCCTTTCAGGGCAACCGCCAGGCCCCGCTTTTGAAAAACATTGTCTATGTGGGTGCGGTCGCAGCCTTACTCGACATGGATTTGAGCATGCTTGAGGAAGGTATTGGCCGCCAGTATGCTAAAAAACCGGCGCTGGCCGAGTCCAACCTCAAGGCCCTGCAACTGGGCTACAGCTATGCGCGCGAACACCATGCCGGGGTTTGTCTCCTCAGGGTGCGCGGCGGCAGGCGCAGCGATGAGGCCATCATGATGGATGGTAATACCGCCGCTGCCCTGGGCGCGCTCTATGCTGGCGCAACCGTGGTGGGCTGGTATCCGATTACCCCCTCCACCTCGGTGATCGAGGCCTTTGCCCGTTATGCCAGCCGTTTTCGTGAAGACAGTTCCGGCCGCATGCGGGTGGCCGTCGTGCAGGCCGAAGATGAATTGGCCGCTATCGGCATGGTGATTGGTGCAAGTTGGAACGGAGCCCGTTCCTTTACCGCCACCTCGGGCCCTGGCATCTCTCTGATGAACGAAATTCTGGGCCTGGCCTATTTTGCCGAGATTCCGGCTGTGCTTATCAATGTACAGCGGGTTGGTCCCTCTACCGGTATGCCCACCCGCACCCAGCAAAGCGATGTCATCAGCTGTGCCTATGCCTCCCACGGTGACACCAGGCATGTGCTCCTCTTTCCGGCAACCCCCGCGGAATGCTTTGAGCTCACCGCTACGGCTTTTGATCTGGCCGAGGAACTGCAAACCCCGGTGATTGTGCTCAGCGACCTGGACTTGGGCATGAATGAGCATGTGAGCCTGCCCCTTGTCTGGGAAGAGGGTCGCAGTTACCAGCGCGGCCGGGTGCTAAGTGCTCAGGATTTGGCTGCCCTTGAGGAACAGGGAGAAAAGTGGGGGCGTTATCTGGATAGGGATGGAGACGGTATCCCCTGGCGTACCCTGCCCGGCACCGACCCAGACAGGGGTGTGTATTTTACTCGCGGCACCTCGCACAACGAATATTCCGGCTACACTGAAGACAGCGGCGAATATGTAAAGAACATGCAGCGTCTGATCCTGAAATGGGAGACTGCCAAGCTCAAGGTGCCTCAAGCCCTGGTGCAGGAAGGAGCTTCGGTAAATGGTCCGGGAGTGATCTGCTACGGCACCAGCTGCCCGGCAGTGGAGGAGGGGGTGGCCCTGCTGGAACAGAACTGCGGCATCAAGCCCACGATTCTGCGCCTGCGCGCTTTTCCCTTCGGCCCAGAGGTAGAGAGCTTCTTACAGCAACACCAGCCCATCGTGGTGGTGGAGCAGAATCGTGACGCTCAGATGCGCCAGCTTCTGATCAATGAATGCGGGATAGCACCAGCCGCTTTGCTGCCCTTTACCCTGTACGACGGCATGCCCATTGCCAGCCGCGACGTCTTTGCCGGCCTGCGTCAACTTTTTGGTGATTGCGGCCTGCTTGAGCTAAATTCCCTACCCCGGCAAGGAGAATCCGTATGAGTTTTACCAGGCCCACATTTCGTCATCCTGGTATTCAGCCCAACGAGGGCGGTTACAGCCGCCGCGACTACGAAGGGCTGATTTCCACCCTGTGCGCAGGTTGTGGCCATGATTCCATTACCAGCGCCATCATCCAGGCCTGTTTTGAACTGTCGCTGCCACCGCACCGCATAGCCAAACTTTCCGGTATCGGCTGTTCCTCAAAAACACCGGCCTACTACCTGGGGAAATCCCATGGCTTCAATGCAGTGCATGGCCGCATGCCCGCCATTGCCACCGGGGCCAACATGGCCAACCATGAGCTTATTTACCTGGGTGTTTCCGGTGACGGCGACACCGCCTCCATTGGCATGGGCCAGTTCGTGCATGCGGTGCGCCGCAACCTGAACATGGTCTATATTGTGATGAATAACGGCTGCTATGGCCTGACCAAGGGGCAGTACTCTGCCACGGCCGACAAGGGCAGCCGCAGCCGCAAGGGCGCGGCCAATCTGCTGGAGTCCATAGATCTGTGCGAGATGGCCATTCAACTGGGCGCAGGTTTTGTCGGCCGCAGCTTCTCCGGCGACAAGGAGCAGCTGGTGCCGCTATTGAAGGCGGCACTTTCCCACCGTGGTTTGTCTTTCCTTGATGTGATTTCGCCCTGCGTCACCTTTAACAACAATCCGGAATCAACCAAGAGCTACCACTGGGTGCGGGAGCACCGAGAGGAGAATAGCGAGGTGGATTTTGTCCCCTTCCGCCAGACCATCAATGCCAGCTATAAAGACGGGGCGACTGAAGCCATTACCCTGCACGATGAATCGGTGATCTATTTGCACAAACCCCAGGCTGGCCCCAGTATTACTGACCGGCGCCAGGCCATCGACACCTTGGAAGATCATAAGGCCAAGGGTCGCCTGCTCACCGGCGTGCTCTACATCAACCCGGACAGCCAGGATACCCACGACATCCTCAACACCTGTCAGGAGCCGCTGAACAGCCTGGGCGCGGCAGAACTCTGCCCCGGCGCGGCCGTGCTTGCGCAGATTAACGAGGCCTTCCGGTAACGCAACTGGTACTGGGCAGAGTGTAAGCAACTCTGCCCAAGGCACCGGTTTCTTTTTAACCCTCCAACATCAGATCTTTGGCGCAGGCAAGGTAGTAGTGCCTGCCATTGGCGCTGGTTTCCTTCCTGGCCAGGGCAAGCAGGCATTCGGCCTTGAGCTGTTTGGCCTTTTTCCCGTTTGCCTCTGAAAAGAGCAGCACATCGCAGAGTTCCGCAGCGAGCTGGGGCTCGTTCTCCTGCAGGAGCTGCTGGATGCGGCGGATGAGCTGGTTTTCATCCCTGATGAGCTGCAGCAGTTCCTGCGCCATTTTCTTCGGCGTCTTCCTGTTCAAATTGGTGGGATTGCCGTCAAACCAGCCGATATAGCCGCTGAAGATGGCGCGCACGGTCCAGGCCACGGTGCCGTAGAATTCTCCCAGGTAGGGCAGTTTGGCGTATTGTTCCGGCAGCTTGATGGTCGCGGCCAGTTCATCAGCGGTCAGGCCCTGGTTCATGCCCGCCAGGGTGGCGTCCAGCACATAGGCGATGGCGTCCCGGTAAGTGCCCAACATCTCCTGGATCTTGTTCTTGCCGATCACCGGGGCAAAGTGGCCGGGCAGCAGGATCTCCACGTCGTAGGACAATATTAAGTCCAGCGAATCAATCCAGGCGCTGGCGTCCCGGTACTGGCCGCCGCGCAGGGCGTAGATATTGGGCCAGCATGCGTAGAAGTTGTCCCCGCAGCAAAGGATTTTATGCTCGGGCAGCCAGACAAAGAGCTGATCATCTGTCTCGCCAACCGCCGACACCAGGTGCAGCTCAACCCCATCAATGTTCCTGCCCACCTTTTTTTCATGGTACAGGGTCGTGGTTTGAGGATGGCGTATTCCCCTTCGCCTGCAGTAAAACCTTCGCGTTTTCCAAGCCCCCGGGTGATCACCTCGGCATCGCTGAGCAGGTAACCAAATTGCCGGGCTGTGCGTTTGTTCAGGATATCCCTGATGGCTGCACTTCTGCCCAGTGCCGGCCTTTTGGGCGCAAAGGCGATGACTTCTTCAACCGTATCCTGAAAAGCTGCGGAACCGCCGCAGTGGTCCGGGTGGCCATGGGTAAAGATGATGGTTTTCACCGGTTTTTGGGTCTTTGTGCGGATCAGGGCCTTGAGTTTTTCGCCCCGGACATTGGTTTCCAGCGGGTCAATCACCATGACGGAATGCTCTGCCTCAATCACTATGGCATTGCTGTGCCCCATTCCCCGTACATGGTAGATTCCCGGCGCAGCCGGGGTAATTTCTTCAACCAGGGCAGGGTTACATCTGCAAACTGTTGCAGCAGTTGTTCGCCATTGGCGCAAAGCATGGTTCACTTCGTTTCAGTGGGGATGTTTTGTATTGATGAACAAGAACTGATTAGTTTGACTGGCCCGCATCGTGCCGGTCTTGCCTGCGAATGAGTGAACGCTCAAGCCTGTGCCGTTGATCAGGCAGCCGGGTGGCCTGGACGCGGATCAGTTCCGGCAGCACCCGGCCCTTGACCGTGAGGATGTCTGCTGCCAGCTGGTTAGCGACTTTTTCCGGATGTTTGTCCTGCTCTTCGACCAGATAGTGGTAGAGTAGTTCCGTAAGTCTGGGCAGGGCAATCTTCCAGGTGGCGCGGGTTTGGTTATAGAGCCAGCAGGAAAAGGCGAAAAAGCCGTGGAACACATCGCCATCCGGCCAGAGCAGGGGTGCTGTACTGCGAAAATTGCCGCTGTTGTAGACCAGGTCCCAGTATCGGGCCATGCGCTTTAGTTCCTGCATGCGGCGGAAGGGAATCAGCGTATTCTGTAGTAGTTCGTAGGGCGGCAGGCTGCTGTAGACCATGCCGTGTTCCTGGTCGTGCCGGTTGATGGCGGTGCCGGAGAGTTTTTTCAGGATGCCCAGCTGGATTTCCCCTTGGCTTAGGCCAACGAGCCGGTTGAGATTGTCGCCAAAGGCCTCCACTGATTCACCGGGCAAGCCGATGATCAGGTCCAGGTGCAGGTGGGCAGTGGTTGCTGTGGCCAGAAAGTGCAGGTTTTCCTGAATTTTGTCCAGATCCATGCGGCGGCCAATGGCCGTAGCTACCGGAGGCTGCAGGGTCTGAATGCCGATTTCCAGCTGCAAAGTGCCGGGTGGAAAGCGGCACAGCTGCTCCTTGATTGCCTGGGGGAAATGCTCGGGCACCACCTCGAAATGGGCGTGGAAGGGCGGCTCCTTGGCAAGGAAAAAATCCAGAATGGCCAGGGTGCTCTGCTGCGAAAGGTTGAAGCTGCGGTCAACAAATTTGAAGGTGCGCGCACCCCGCTGCCATAATGCTTCCAGGGCGGCAAGAAAGGTTGTTGGATCAAAGATGCGCACCCGTTTATCCAGTGAGGACAAACAAAACTCGCAGCCAAAGGGGCAGCCGCGTGAGGCCTCCACATAGATGAGGCGATGGGCAAGGTCACTATCTGAATACAGGTGGTAGGGAAGCTTGAGTTTACCCAAATCCGGCGTGATTGCGCTTAGCATCCTTTTGCTGGGCCGCCTGCCTGCAACAATATCCGCGCAGAGCGCGGCAAAGCTCAGCTCGCCCTCGCCCTGGATGATGTAGTCTGCTGCACTGAAATCCACCCGCATGGGCAGATGGCTTACCTCCGGCCCGCCCAGCACGATCACCAGCTCTGGTGCAAGCTGTTTGAGCAGCATCACCAGCCGTTGGGTTTCCATGGCATTCCAGATATACACCCCCAGGCCAAGCACGCGCGGCTTTTGGACAAGGATGGCCTCGGCCATATCGGCGGGCTGATCATCCAGGGTGAATTCCAGCAACCCTGCTTCAGCTTCCAGAGCGCCCAAATTGGCCCAGATCCAGCGCAGACCGAGGTTGGCGTGGATATAACGGGCGTTGATGGTGCAGAGGAGAATGGCGGCCATGGTCACGAGCTGCCTGGATCTAGCAGGCTTGGCATTCCTTGCTTATGCGCCAGCCTGCAGCCGCTCCCGCAGTACCTTGTGCAGGATGCCGCCATGGCGGTAGTATTCGATTTCCATGGCATTATCCAGGCGCAGGATCAGGGGTTGCGAAGTTGTGCTGCCATCGCTGCGGCGGATCTGCAACTGTACCTCCTGGCCGGGTCTCAGTTCACCATCCAGACCAAAAATATCCAGCACTTCGCTGCCATCCAGACCAAGGCTTGCAGCATCCGCTCCTTCCGGAAACTGCAGGGGTAAAACGCCCATGCCGATCAGGTTGGAACGGTGGATGCGCTCATAGGAAATGGCAATCACCACCCGCACCCCCAAAAGCCGGGTGCCCTTGGCCGCCCAGTCACGCGAGCTGCCAGTGCCGTATTCCCGCCCGGCCAGCACTACCAGCGGCACGCCACCCGCCTCGTAGCGCATGGCTGCATCAAAGATGCTCATCTCTTCACCAGCAGGCATCAGGCGGGTGTAACCGCCGCTGCGCTCCACCATCTGGTTTCTTATGCGGATATTGGCAAATGTGCCGCGCAGCATGACCTCGTGGTTGCCACGCCGGGAGCCGTAGCTGTTAAAATCCGCTGGAGCCACGCCCTGGGCCTGCAGGTAACGCCCGGCCGGGGAATCGGCAGCAATACTGCCAGCCGGGGAGATGTGGTCAGTGGTGATGGAATCACCAAAGATGGCGAGAATGCGGGCCGCGCTGATGTTACGTATTGGCGCGGGGGCGGGCGGCATGCCCATAAAAAAAGGTGGCTCGCGGATATAGGTGGAATCCACCTGCCATTGAAAGAGTTTATCGTTGCCGCTGCCCAGCCCTTGCCAGTTGTTGTCACCCAAGAAGACATGGGCATAACTTTGCAGGAAAAGCTCCGGGCTGAGGGCGCTTGCAACCAGAGTGGAAATTTCTTCATCATCCGGCCAGATATCGCGCAGATAGACCAGGTTTCCTTGGGCATCCTGGCCAAGGGGTTCGGAGTCGAAATTGATCAGCACCGTGCCGGCCAGGGCGCAGGCCACCACCATGGGGGGCGAGCAGAGATAGTTGGCCTGCACCAGTGGATGGATGCGGGCCTCGAAGTTGCGATTACCGCTCAAGACCGCAGCCACAGCCAGGTTGTCCGTGCGAATCTGTTCAGCAATGGCCGGATCCAGCGGGCCGCTGTTGCCGATGCAGGTGGTGCATCCATAGCCGATGACGTGAAAGCCAAGGGCTTCCAGATCAGGCAGCAGGTCGCTTGTCTCCAGATAACGGCTGACCACGCGTGAGCCAGGGGCAAGGCTGGTTTTCACCCAGGGTTTGGGTTGGAGACCCAGAGCGTGGGCTTTTTTTGCCAGAAGTCCGGCTGCGAGCATGACACTCGGGTTTGAGGTATTGGTGCAGCTGGTGATGGCCGCAATAACCACTGCGCCATGGCCGGGCAAAGGTCCGCTGCTGGCGGTTTGGGCGGCGGCCGCGGGAAAATTTGCGCGAAAATTCTCTGTGAGCTGGGCGCGCCCAAGGCGGTCCTGCGGCCGTTTCGGCCCGGCAAAACTGGGCCGCACTGTGGCTAGATCAAAGTGGAAGAGGCGGCTGTAGCTGGGTTCCGGCGCATCCGGCCTGTAGAGCAGCAGCTGAGTGCTGCAGTACTGTTCAACCAGGGCGATATGTTCCGGGTCGCGGCCGCTGAGCCTGAGGTAGCGCAGGGTTTCCGTATCAGTGGGGAAAAAGCCCATGGTGGCTCCGTATTCCGGGGCCATGTTGGCAATGGTCGCCCGATCGGGCAGGCTGAGAGCCTCCATGCCTGGCCCAAAAAACTCGACAAAGGAGCCGACCACACCCTGGGCCCGTAGAAACTGGGTCAGGTAGAGTACCAGATCCGTGGCTGTAACCCCTGCCTGCAAGGTGCCCTCCAGGCGCAGGCCAACAACCTGGGGAATCTGCTGGGAATAGGGCTGGCCCAGAAGCACGGCCTCAGCCTCTATGCCGCCCACACCCCAGCCCAGCACACCCATGCCGTTAATCATGGTGGTGTGCGAGTCGGTGCCCAGAACGGTGTCGGGATAGGCAAGCTGTTCGCCCTGGGAGGAACGGCACATCACCGCGCTGGCCAGATATTCCAGATTCACCTGGTGAACAATGCCAGCGCCAGGCGGCACGACCCGGAAATTGGCAAAGGCCTCCTGACCCCAGCGCAGCATCAGGTAGCGCTCGCGGTTGCGTTCCATTTCCTTGCCGATGTTGCAGGCTTCCGCCTCCGCGCTCGCATTGCAATCCACCTGAATGGAATGATCAATCACCAGATCCACTGGAATGAACGGGTTCATGGCCGCCGGATCGCCACCCTGCCGGGCCATGGCCGCGCGCAGGGCCGCCAGATCCACCAGGGCGGGCACGCCGGTGAAGTCCTGCAGGATTACCCGGGCGGGCATGAAGGGAATGGCGGAGGAGCTGGTGGCGTTTGGCTGCCAGGAGGCAAGATTGAGGACATCATCTCCAGTAGCCAGGCCATTTTTAGCATGGCGGAGCACATTTTCAAGCAGGATGCGGATGGCATAGGGCAGGCGGCTGATGGGGCCATAGCCTGCGTCCTCAAGCGCCTGCAAAGAGAAGATCGTATAGTGCCTGCCCTTGCAGGCAAGGGTTCTGCGGGCATCCAAGTGGCCAAGCGTTGAGGCGGGCATGGTCTCTTCCTGAAAATAAAAACGGAATAATGAAAGGATAGGTCAATAAATATGAATGAAATACTGCGTACACCAAGCTATACTAGTCGGGATCATGCAAAAGGCGTAGCGCTTTTTGAGCGGCTTGATGTTTTGCAAAGCCCATTCTATAATACATGATTTTCGTCATATTGTTTGCCGGTACGAGGACGATGAGCAAAAGTTACCAAAGTATCAATGAAAAGATCGCAGCAGGCAAGGCCGTGGTGCTGACTGCAGAAGAGGTGATCGACTACGTTGATCGCAAGGGCCTTGAGGCGGCTGCCAAAGAAGTGGATGTGGTCACTACCGCCACCTTCGGTCCCATGTGTTCTTCGGGTTGCTTTCTCAATTTTGGTCACAGTAAGCCGAAGATGCGCATCACCGAGGCGTGGATCAATGATGTGCAGGCCTACTGTGGCATCGCGGCCGTGGATGTGTATCTGGGAGCCACCCAGCTGCGCCACAATGACCCGGCCAATATGTACCACCCCGGCGAGTTTCGTTATGGTGGCGGCCATGTGATTGAAGAGCTGGTGGCCGGAAAAAAGGTACAGCTCTTTGCCCTTTCCTACGGCACCGAAGACTATCCCCGCCGGGAAATCCGCACCATGGTTGCTATTGATGACCTCAACCAGGCCATCATGGTCAACCCCCGTAACTGCTACCAGAATTACAATGTGGCGGTGAATCTCTCCGACAAGCGCATCTACACCTATATGGGTATTCTCAAGGCACGTTTGCGCAGTATGACCTACAGTTCGGCCGGCCAATTGTCGCCACTGTTGAACGATCCGCTGTATCAAACCATTGGCGTTGGCTCCAGCGTATGGCTGGCTGGGGCACGGGGCTTGGTCTATAGCCAGGGAACCCAGCACACTTCCCTGGTGGAACGCAGCGAGAACGACGTGCCGGTGGAAGGCGCGGGTACCCTGGCGCTGAGTGCCAACATGAAGGAGATGTTGCCGGAATTCGTGCGCGGGGTCAGCCTGCAGGGCTACGGTGTTTCGCTGGCCCTGGGGGTGGGTGTGCCCATTCCTATACTGAATGTGGATATATTACGACGAACCACAGTGCGTGATAGTGAAATATACGCCACTGTGATGGATTATAGTGAAGACTATCCGCAAAAAACCGGCAAGACTCTGGGCCGTTTCAGCTATGCGGAGCTGCGCAGTGGCCAGGTGGAGCTGCTGGGCAAAAAAGTACCGGTGACTTCGCTTTCGTCCTACTATAAGGCACTCAGGATTTGCGAACTGCTTAAGGCGGAAATTCAATCCGGCTCCTTTCTTCTTTCTGAACCAAGCCAGCCCCTGCCAGCGGCCCAAGCCATGCGGGGCCTGGAATGTGTGGGGCCAGAGCGATGAGCATCACTAAAAAGATATACCTCTACTTCCCTAAGAGTGAGACGGAAAAACCCATTGTCTACCAGTTGGTGAAGGATTTTAATTTGATTATCAATATCTTCCGTGCCAAGGTTACTCCCGAGGAGGAAGGATATCTCTCGCTTGATGTTACTGGTCAGGAGGCAGACATTGAGCGGGCCTTTGCCTATTTATCGACCTTGGAAGTGGTCATCCACGTGGGTAACAAGGGGTTGCGCTGGGATGCGGAGCGCTGCACTCACTGCGGCGCTTGCGTGGTGCACTGTCCCACTGGTGCACTTGCCTTTGCCGATACAGCCACTCGGCGTCTGGCCTTTACCGAGGATGTGTGCGTGGAGTGCCACGCTTGCATCCCGGCCTGCCCTTTTGGGGCTTGTAGTTCCTCTTTTTGATGGCCGGTACTGGACCTGCTGGCCCATGTCGCCAATATCTCGAAAGTATCGTTCTTTTTCCTGGAAAGAAACCAGCCTGCGGGTGGCCTGCGACAAGTTTGACCTGGTGACCGCGACCGTGGTTGCTAGGCGTCGGGAACTGGAACGCTACCTTGCCCGCCATCCGGAATTTCAGCGCAGTCTCACGCCGGTTGATCTGCTGGAGGATGCCCCTGAAGTAGCTTGCCGCATGGCCGCGGCTGCCCGACTGACCGGGCTTGGCCCCATGGCGGCGGTGGCTGGCTGTCTGGCACAATACGGGGTGGAAGCGGCCTTGAATGCAGGCTGCCGGGAGGCCATTGTAGAAAACGGCGGTGACATCTACCTGGCTTCGGATGCAGAGGTTGTGATAGGGCTCTTTGCCGGCAAGAGTCCGTTGGCTGCCACTCTGGCTTTTCGTATTCAACCAAAAGAGATGCCGCTGGCCTTGTGTTCATCCTCAAGCCTGATGGGGCATTCGCTCAGTTTTGGCCGTTGCGATCTGGCTACGGTAGCGGCAAAAGACGCAGCTCTGGCGGATGCGGCTGTTACCCTGGTGTGTAACCGTATTCGGCGTGAAGCAGACTTGGAGCCAGTGCTCGAGGAAGTGGGTGCCATTCCTGGAGTGGGCGGCATTCTGGCCGTTAAAAACAGACGGATCGCTCTGTGGGGTCGGTTGCCGGAGTTGGTGCGCAATCGGGACACTGCCAGCGTGCAGAAAATTACCCGCCACCATGAAGCGCAGGCGGATGCAGAAACGCCGACAATTTCCAGGCTGGCGCAGTGTATACCGATAAAAAAGAGCAATAAAAAGGTATTGCACTAAGCGCCGCTATTAATGCGCTTAGTGCCTTGTCTAGCTAGCCACGTCTCTTAGCATCGGTATTGCACCCACTTGGACCGATGTCCTACTCCTTCTTATGGCACACTGTACACTTCACCAGTTTGGTATCGGTTTGCCGGTGGCATTCACGGCACTTGGCATGGCCGACTTTCTGAAAGGTGTTGTATTCAGTATTCATGCCTTCAACCTTGGTGTTGTGGCAGGATTCGCATTTGGCTATTGCTTGTCCTGTTACATAGGGAATTTGTTGCCCATCGGCCCCCATGCTGTGGTGGCACTCTGCGCAGTTGTAGCGTGATTGATGCTCTCGATGGGGAAAGGTTGCTGTTCGAGGCTTTTTGTCGGGGTCTATGGTAGAACGCAAAATCATGCTTTCCGGACCAGTGTCGGTTGCTGCAGCAAGGGCAATACTGGTAAAGCTGGTGCAGGCTAGAAAAACGATAAGACGAATGGCGTGTAGTTGCATGGGAGCTCCTTTCAGGTAAGATGCATAGAAAAGCGGTTTCTTGATGTTCATTATGCCAGAGCAGGAGTTTGAACACCAGAGCGAAAACAAAAAACTGGTGGGACGACTGTTGTGAGGCCTCCTTGTGGCCCAGTGAAATAAAGCTTTACAGAACTATCCCATTCTGCTATTTTTTTATGTTTCGCACATTTTATTTCACTATTGTACCATTTCGGAGCGACGGGCAGTTAGGGCTGCGCCGTTACAGTCTCTGGGTAGCCTCCCAGTTCAGAAAGAGCGGCGCTCACTGCGGCTGTTTCTGTATTTCCGGAATGAACGGAGTAACACACAACCAAGAGGGCTGGCAAAAGCGGCTGGCGGTATGAAAAAAGATCTGTCAAAAGTACGAAATATAGGCATCAGCGCCCATATCGACTCGGGTAAAACCACGCTGACGGAGCGTATCCTGTTTTTTACCCAGCGCATCCATGCCATCCACGAGGTGCGCGGCAAGGATGGCGTCGGCGCCACCATGGACTCCATGGATTTGGAACGGGAGCGCGGCATCACTATTCAGTCGGCGGCCACTCACTGCACCTGGAAGGATTATGCCATTAACATTATCGACACCCCTGGTCACGTCGACTTCACCATCGAGGTGGAGCGCGCCCTGAGGGTGCTGGATGGCGCAGTACTCATCCTCTGCTCGGTGGGGGGGGTGCAGTCGCAGTCCATCACCGTTAACCGGCAGATGACCCGATACAAGGTGCCCCGTATTGCCTTCATCAACAAGTGTGACCGTACTGGTGCCAATCCGGGCCGTGTGGTACAGCAACTGCGCGACAAGCTTGGCCTTAACGCAGTGTTGATGCAGATGCCCATTGGCCTTGAGAGTGATCTTGAGGGCATGATTGACCTAGTAGCCATGCAGGCGGTGTATTTTGATGGCGACCAGGGGCGGGAAATACGCCGTGAAGCCATCCCTGCCCACTTGCAGGACGAGGCCCAGGCCAAACGAGAGGAACTGCTCGATGCAGCTTCCATGTTCTCCGACGAGTTGATGGAGTTGATGCTTGAGGAGGGTGACATCCCCGAAGCAGTGGTTCATGAGGCTATCCGCAGGGGCACTTTGTCTTTGGGGCTGACGCCGGTAATGATTGGCTCTGCCTACAAGAACAAAGGCATTCAGCTGCTTCTGGATGCAGTTGCCACCTACCTGCCCACCCCAATGGATATTGAAAACACCGCCCTTGATCTGAACGATGAAGAAGCGGAGAAGACGGTGAGCAACGATCCGGCTGATCCACTGGTGGCCCTGGCCTTCAAGCTGGAGGACGGACGCTATGGTCAGCTCACCTATATCCGTACCTACCAGGGTGAAGTCAAGAAAGGTGACACCATTATCAATAGCCGCACCGGTAAAAAGGTGAAGGTCGGGCGTCTGGTGCGCATGCACGCTGACGAGATGGAGGAGATCGAAGAGGCCGGCTCAGGCGACATTGTCGCCCTGTTCGGGGTGGACTGCGCTTCGGGCGACACTTTCTGTGCGCCGGAGCTGAGCTGGTCAATGAGCTCCATGCATATCCCTGCGCCGGTTATTTCGCTTGCCATTAAACCGGTGGACAACAAAGCGCAGATCAACATGGCCAAGGCGCTCAACCGCTTTACCAAGGAAGATCCCACGTTCAAAACCTATGTGGATCATGAAACCAGCGAGACCATCATCTCCGGTATGGGCGAGCTGCACCTCGAAGTGTATATTGAGCGCATGAAGCGCGAGTACAAGGCCGAAGTGGAGGTGGGCGCGCCGCAGGTGGCCTATCGTGAGACCATCACCAGGAGGGCGGATTTCGACTACACCCACAAGAAGCAGACCGGTGGTTCCGGTCAGTTTGGTCGGGTGGCAGGCTTTGTCGAACCCCTTGAAGAGGGTGAGTACGAGTTCGTCGATCAGATTGTCGGTGGCGCGATCCCGAGGGAATTCATCAGCTCCTGTGACAAGGGCTTTCAGAAATCACTGGACAAGGGCACTCTTACCGGTGCACCCATCACCGGCGTGCGGATCACTATCAATGACGGTGCCTACCATGCGGTGGACTCGTCCGATGTGGCCTTCCAGCTCGCTGCCATTGGCGCCTTCCGCCAGGGCTATGACAAGGCTGCTGCCGTTATCATGGAGCCGATCATGAAAGTTGCCGTGGAAGGTCCTTCCGAATTTCAGGGTGCGGTCATGGGCAGTATTAACCAGCGCCGGGGCGTGATCATCGGCACCTTTGAAGAGGGGAGCTACACTGTGGTCGAGGCAGAAGTACCGTTGGTGGAAATGTTCGGTTATTCCACCACCCTGCGTTCACTCACTCAGGGCAAGGCCGAATTCACCATGGAATTCTCCACCTACAAACAGGTGCCCAAGGGGCTGGCAGATGAGCTCATCAAGGCGTTTAACGAGAAGAAAAAAGAATCCTGACCTCACAAGTCGTAGACAAACGGACAATTGCCGCAGAGGTAGATTATGGCATATACATCGTTGACACAGCAGAATCCGCTCAGGGTTCTCAATATGAGTAAAGACAGCCAGATGGGTTTGGTGATGGCCCGGGCTGGCTTGGGAAAAACCGCGCTCTTGGTGCAGATAGCCCTGGATGCCATCCTGCGCGGCAAGCGGGTTATCCATGTCAGTATCGGGCAGGGGATCGACAAGACCAGGGTCTGGTACGATGATATCCTGCAGCTGATTCTGCAGGGGCACAGTGTGGACAGGCCACACGAGCTGATCGACATGGTGAGCCGCCACCGTATGATCATGACCTTTCAGGCCTCGGCCTTTTCCAGGGCACGTCTGGAGGAGCGGCTGAATGATCTGGTGCTGCAGGATATTTTCCGGCCGAACTGCTTGATTGTGGATGGTTTTGATTTTGACACTGCTGACAGGGAGGCACTGGAAGATCTAAAAAACCTGATGGAGAGCATGCATCTGCAGGCCTGGTTTTCCGCGGTTCGCCATCGTGAGGATCTCCGCGTTTCCCCCCATGGTGTGCCTGCGCCCTGTCATGAAATCGATGACCTCTTTGATACGATTATTCTGCTGCAACCACGGGAAGACGCCAGTATCGAACTGGAGTTCATCAATAACAGCAGTGAACATGCCATAGGCAGTAAGGGACTGCGCCTTGATCCGACCACCATGATGGTCAAGGAACGATAAAACCTATTTTTTGTCGGGGAGCGGCGCTGGCTGCTCCCCGATTCACTTTTACCCCTCATCCCCATGCGCTTTCGCCCCTGCATTGATCTGCATGACGGCAAGGTGAAGCAAATCGTCGGCTCCACCCTTGGGGAAGAACTCTCCTCTCTGCGCACCAATTTTTCCTCGTCCAATCCCCCATCGTTTTATGCCGATATGTACCGCCGCGACAATCTGCCAGGTGGTCATGTCATTATGCTTGGCCCGGGTAACGAAAAAGCGGCCATGGACGCGCTTGCCGCCTGGCCAGGCGGATTACAGCTCGGTGGAGGTATTACCATTGACAACGCAGCGACCTGGATTGAGCGAGGTGCGTCCCATGTGATCGTGACGTCATGGATTTTCCATGATGGTATCATTGAACTGGTGCGCCTTGAACAGTTGGTGCAGCGCATTGGCAAAAGCCGCCTGGTGCTGGATCTGAGTTGCCGTTGGCGAGAGGACGGGTACTATGTGGTGACAGATCGCTGGCAGCGCTTTACCTCCCTGCGCCTTGACGGGGCAGCTCTGGCCGGGCTGGGTGAGTTTTGCGATGAATTTTTAGTCCATGCCGTAGATGTCGAGGGCACCTGCACTGGTTTGGATGAGCGCCTTTTAGCCCTGTTGGCAGAAGAAAGCCCGCTTCCTACCACTTATGCCGGCGGTATCGCCAGCATGGCGGATGTTGAGTTGGTGCAACGGGTTGGCGCAGGGCGCATCGACGCCACCGTAGGTTCCGCCTTGGATATTTTTGGCGGCAGTGGTATCAAGTACCGGGAACTGGTTGCATTCCATGGGCAGCACAACTGAGTCCAGCCAGCCGGAACAGGGACTGGCGGTAATTAAACTGGTGGTAGCTGAAGACTTATACCGCGCCTTCCAGCGTTGCGTGTGGATACAGATTCACGAGAGTGGGCGGACGCAACTGGAGATAATGGATGAGCTGGTCCGCGATTTTCTGTGCAAGTATGAATGTTAGTGCTTGAACACCAAGTTTGATAGCAAGCCCAGATTTTATTTACAGCAAATTATGAATCATCAGAAACTTGATTGCAGGGGCCTTCCCTGTCCGCAACCGGTTTTGCAGGTCAAGCAGGCCCTGGAGGAAGGGACTGAGCGGCTTGAGGTTCTGGTGGATAATGCGGCCTCCAGCAAAAATGTACAACGCTTTGCAGCTCGTATGGGTTTTGGCGTGCAAACGATGCAGGCGGATGAGGATTGCTATCGTCTTATTGTCAGCGCAGAGGCCGGACAAACCCGAGCCGGCATGACCATTCAGCCTGAGGACTACCGTTGCGATCTTTCAGCTCAAGAGGGTCTGGTGTATGTAATTGCTTCTGACACCATGGGCCGGGGTAATGATGAGCTGGGCTGGGCCCTGATGCAGACCTACGTGCAGACTATCCTTCAGGTGGATCCCTTGCCCGAGACCATTATTCTATATAATGGGGGCGTCAGGCTGGTGAGCACCGAATCCGGTGCCTTGGAGGCGCTCCGTACGTTGCGGGACAAAGGGGTGGAAATTTTAGTCTGCGGTACCTGTCTGGATTTTTTTCAATTGAAGTCGGCCATGCAAGTGGGACAGATTTCCAATATGTTTGCCATCATGGATGCCACTGTCAGGGCCGTTCGAGTGGTCAGTCCGCTCTAAAGGCCGTTGCACCACTCTTGTCCGATGGTATTTGCTGAGGTTGTTATGCGCGTTGCTACATCCTTCATCCTGGCTTTTTTGCTGCTGTTTGCGCCTAGTACTGGCTGTGCGAAGACGGCGCCACAGCCTTTTGATCCTGAACACAACCAGCGCATTGCTTACATAATCAGCCAGCAACTGGCTGCCCGCCATTTTGGCCATGAGCGTATCAATGACGAGCTTTCCGCCAAGATATTTGATCTGTACCTGCGCCAGCTGGACCCACGCAAGCGTTTTTTGCTACAGGCGGATGTGCAGGAGCTGAGTAAGTTCCAGTACCGTATTGATGATGAACTCAAAAGCGGTGACATCCGTTTGCCGGATGAGGGCAGGCTCTTGCTGGATGAGCGCATTCGAGAAGTTGACACCCTGATTGATCCGATTCTGGATGCCGGTTTTAATTTTGCTCTGAAAGAATCGCTTGAGATTGATCCCAAAAAGCTGGATTTTGTTCCCAGTCGTAGCTCTCTGCGCGAACGTTGGCGCTTGTCCTTGAAGATGCAGGTGCTGGACAGCTTTTTTGAGGCCATTGAAGACAGGCGGAAGAAAGAGCCGGGTACCTACCAGGAGGTTGACCCTGCAGCGCATCCCGAACTTATGATTGAAATCATCCAAAAGGTGCGGGAAAGTAGCCATCGTGCCATGCAGCGCCTGCTTCAGCAGACACGTCAGGATCATTACGACCGCTACTTCGACGCAGTGGCGCGAGGTTTTGATCCCCACTCCAACTATATGCCTCCTACGACCAAGGAAGATTTCGATATCCAGATGAGCGGATCCCTGGAAGGCATTGGTGCGCTCTTGCGCGAGGATGAGGGACTGATCAAGGTCGTGCGAGTTTTGCCAGGATCCGCAGCGGAAAAACAGGGCCAGCTCCAGGCTGAGGACACCATTTTAAGCGTTGCAGAAAGGGGCGGCGTGCCGGTGGATATTTCGGAGATGCGTATCCGTGAGGCAGTGAGTCTCATCCGAGGACCCAAGGGGACCGAGGTGGTGCTGACTGTGCGCAAGCCGGGCGGTGGCCGATTGAACATCCACATTGTGCGTGATGTGGTGCAATTGGAAGAAACCTACGTTAAATCTGCCGTGTTGCATACTTCCAAGGCGATCCCTGTAGGATATATTCGTATCCCCAGTTTTTACAGGGATTTTAATTCGGATGGTAATCAGGGGCAGGGGCGCAATTCCACGGATGATGCCCGTCTTATTCTGCAACAGCTACAGCAAGCCGGCATTCAAGGACTGATTCTTGATCTGCGCAACAACGGTGGTGGTGCCCTTGAAGATGCGGTTAACATTTCTGGCTTATTCCTTCCAGGCGGCCCGGTGGTTCAGGTTCGAGACGGGGAAGGCAGCATCGACGTTCGGGCTGACCACGACCCTAGTGTAAGCTATGATGGCCTGATGATTGTACTGGTGAACCAGTTCAGTGCCTCGGCTTCTGAAATTCTTGCCGCTGCCATGCAGGATTATGCCCGCGCTTTCATTATTGGCAGCCAGCATACCCATGGAAAGGGCACGGTGCAGGCCATGATGGATCTGAATCGTTTTCCTCTGTTCCGGATACGCAAAAAACCAAGCGATCTAGGCGCGTTGAAGATGACTATTCAGAAATTTTACCGCATAAACGGTGGCTCAACACAATTCAGGGGGGTGACTCCAGATCTGGTTGTGCCATCCATGCTGGATCATCTGGAAAGTGGCGAGCAGTATATGGATTACGCCTTGCCCTGGGATCAGGTGCTGCCCGTACCCTACCAAATTTGGCGGGGGCCCATGTTCGATCGGATACAGGCACATCAACTGGGTGTGGAATGGGTAGCTAACAATCCTGGTTTCCAGAAAATTCTGGAGGAAAGCGAGAAGGCAAAAATTCGCTCGCAACAGACCGCGGTGACTGTGACGGCGGCAGACATGTGGCAGGAACGGCAGATTGTTGCGCAGGCGCGGGAGGAGGCCAAAGCGGCTGGTCTTTTGGAAACACCGGATGGCGAAGAAAACGATCGCTCCGGCCAAGAGAAAAACGAGAAGAAACTCGAGGAGAGTCTGGCACTTGATCCCTATGTGCAGCTCTCTTTGGAACTGATCACAAACACGGCAAAACAAAGTACTTCCGGCGGTGTTGTCCGCTGATTTTTTTCTTGAAACAACGTATCAATCATGCTAGAGCTGTCATGTATGAATCCTCATTCATTTTTTAAGTGGCGAATTCAGACTGTTCCGTCGCACTTGTACAGGAGTGGGGGTTGATGAATACCTACTCAGAACTTGCCGAAATTTTGGCAGCAAAGCAAAAGCAGATCCTGGATATCTGGACAGAAAGAACCTTGGGCACCTACAGCGCACCGGGTTTTTTCAAAAAATCTTTGGATCCCTTTGCCAATCCGGTAGGTGTTCAGATCCGAAGCGGTTTGGCGGCTCTGTTTGAGCTGTTGCGCGACCAGGCGGAACCCGCGGCCTTTGTTGGGCCCTTGGATCAGGTCATTCGTATTCGTGCGGTTCAGGATTTCACCGCATCGCAGGCGGTTGTGCCTTTTCTTGAACTGAAGTGGGTGGTTAAGGAAGTACTGGCCCAAGAGTTGCAGCGACGCCTTTTGGCTGACCAACTCAACGAATTTGAATGCGCTGTGGAGCGGATGGCGCTGGTGGGCTTTGATTTGTATTGTCAGTGCCGTGAGCAGCTGTACCGCAACCGTATACAGGAATTGAAGAGTGGACGGGCACGGTTCACCGATGGCGGCTGCCCTTCCCGCTTTCTAGACGCTGCAGCCCGTCAGGAGCAGATGGAGAACATGAGGAAGTAAGTCCTGTCCGGACAGAATGACAGTGAGTCTGTCTGCAGGCAAAGACAGGCTGATTTGTGGTTGTTAAAACGTATGTGAAGGAGTGATCGATGAAGTACGCCTTCCCGCTGGCGGCAGTTATTGCCCTGATTCTGATTGCATTGATAGGAGTGCAGATTCCCGGAATGCAGTATCTCTTCGGCGTGGTCATTCCCTATCTCGCCGTGGCTGTGTTCATTGGAGGGTTTGTGTACCGGGTGGTTCACTGGGGAAAATCTCCGGTGCCGTTCAAGATCCCGACCACCTGTGGGCAACAGTATTCCCTTCCCTGGATCAAGCAGAACAAGCTCGAAGCACCGACTACCACCTCACAGGTTGTCGCAAGGATGTTCATGGAGGTCGTGCTGTTTCGCTCGCTGTGGCGCAACACCAAGGCCACCGTGTATGACGGACCCAAGCTCACCTACGAGTCAAGTAAGTGGTTGTGGCTCTTCGGGATTGTTTTTCACTACAGTTTTCTGGTGATCATCTTCAGGCATCTGCGCCTGTTTATGGAGCCGGTGCCAACTTTGGTCGTTTGGGCGGAAACCCTGGATTCGCTGCTGCAGATTGGCGCGCCACTGATGTACATCACCGATGTTACCATTCTGCTGGCCCTGCTTTTCCTCTTTCTGCGCCGTCTCAGCAATCCCCAGGTACGCTACCTGTCCCTTGCAAATGACTATTTCCCGTTGTTCCTCCTGCTGTCAATTGTTACCACTGGTGTGTTGATGCGTTTCTTTTTGCGCACCAATGTTGACATCGAAGCTATCAAGCAGCTGGCGCTGGGTCTGGTTACCTTCCACCCGACCATTGTCGCGGATATCAGCGCGCTCTTCTACGTGCACCTGTTTCTCGTCTGCGTTCTTTTGGCATACTTCCCCTTCAGTAAACTCATGCACATGGGCGGAGTGTTCCTCAGCCCTACCAGGAATATGGCCAACGATTCGCGCATGAAGCGCCACATCAACCCGTGGAACCCGGAAATCAAACCACATTCCTATGCCAGCTATGAGGATGAGTTCCGTGCGGACATGGTAGAGCAGGGGATTCCGGTGGAAAAGGAACTGGAACCGCAGGCTGGTGAAACCGCTTGACTCTCGTGTGAACACTAACGGTACAAGGATAGAGCAATGGCAGTCATAAAGGTAGATAAACTGGCGGTAAGTGTTGCCAAAGGGCCCTCTTTGATGACGGGAGCCTACCCGAATAAGCCTTGGGATGAAGTTCCCGCGGTGTTCAAACCTGGGAATTATGCCTACCCGACCAAGGCAGACAAGCTGGAATACCTCAACAGCCAGCAAGGGGTAAGTTTTCCTAATGCCCGTGAGTGGAGTCCTGAGGATGATGACTGGAAGCTGCCGGAAAATTGGAAGGAAATAATCCTGCAGGGTCTGGCCGACCGTCTGGATCGTTTTCGCTCGCTGAAAATTTTTATGGACTGCTGCGTGCGCTGCGGTGCCTGCGCCGACAAGTGCCACTTCTTCCTGGGTACCGGCGACCCCAAGAATATGCCGGTCTTGCGCGCTGAATTGCTGCGCTCGGTCTACCGTAATGACTTTACCCTGGCCGGTAAAATTCTGGGAAAACTGGCTGGTGGCAGAGAAATGACTGTGGGCGTGCTCAAGGAATGGTTCATGTACGCCTATCAGTGTACGGAGTGCCGTCGCTGCTCAGTGTTCTGTCCATACGGTATCGACACCGCCGAAATCACCATGATGCTGCGTGAATTGCTGCACTTGGTTGGTATTGGCATCAACTGGGCCATGGAGCCGGTGGCCAATTCCAACCGTACCGGCAATCATATGGGCCTCACTCCGCAGGCCTTCAAAGGCAATGTGGATTTTCTTTGCGACGATGTTGAAAATCTGACTGGAGTGCGGGTCAATCCTACCTTTAACCGAAAGGGCGCGGAAGTCCTTTTTATCACACCTTCTGCAGATGTTTTTGCCGAGCCCGGTATTTTTACCTGCATGGGTTACCTGCTCCTGTTCGAAGCCATTGGCCTGGATTACACCTGGTCAACCTACGCTTCGGAGGGTGGCAACTTTGGCCTCTTCACCTCCAATGAGATGATGAAGAAGCTCAATGGCAAGATGTACGCCGAGGCGAAACGCCTGGGAGTCAAGTGGATTCTGGGTGGAGAATGCGGGCATATGTGGCGCGTTATCCACCAATATATGGATACCATGAACGGCCCAACCGATTTCCTCGAAGTACCCAAATCACCCATCACCGGCACCGTTTTTGACAACGCCAAATCCACCAAAATGGTGCATATTTCCGAGTTTACTGCCGACCTGATCAAAAACGGCAAGATCAAATTCGACAAGAGCCGCAATGCGCATGTGCTTCCCACTTTCCACGATTCCTGCAACCCGGCTCGGGCCATGGGGCTCTTGGATGAACCGCGCTACATCCTTGATCATGTAGTGGACAAATGGTACGAGATGCCGGAAAATACCATCCGGGAACGCACCTTCTGCTGTGGATCGGGTACGGCTCTGAATACCGACGAAATTATGGAATTGCGCATGCGCTCCGGGCTGCCTCGGGCAAATGCCGTGAAGTACGTCCATGAAAAACATGGCGTCAACACGCTTAGCTGTGTCTGCGCCATTGACCGCGCTACCCTGTCAACCCTGATGAGCTACTGGGTACCGGAAGTGGAAGTGGCGGGATTGAGCGAACTGGTGGGGAATGCCTTGGTCATCGAGGGTGAGCAACGTCAGGATTTGACCGAGGGTCTTAGGACCCTGGTTTAAAATATCGGCAGAACTGGAGGAAGACTGATGTACGACCGTGGTAAAATCATAATAGGACTGGTGATCTTCGTCCTGCTCGTCACGATACCGGTTTGGTACAATCGCGGTACGACCCGCACCGCACCTGAGCTTGTCAAGCCGACGAACGCCAATTCCTGTGTTCTGCCGGTTGAGGAGATGCGGGCCAAGCACATGCAGTTATTGAACACTTGGCGTGATGAGGTTGTTCGTACCAGCGACAACAGCAGCATCGTTATTGAAGGGAAGGCCTATCCGAAAAGCCTGCAGCTCAACTGCATGGAATGCCACACCAGCAAGGTGAATTTCTGCGATAAGTGCCACGATTATTCCTCGGTGAGACCCTACTGCTGGGATTGCCATATAGCTCCGGTTGAGTGAACGGCGAAGAAGGAGAAACTCAGATGGACCAAAAACGAAGAACTTTCCTGAAGGTTGCTGGCATTTCTACCTTGGCTGGATTGGGAGCGGCCACCGGAGTAGGCCGTTTGATCGGCGGCGCCGAGTCAGCTATGGCTGCTGCCGAAGAGGCCCAGGTTAATGCCTCTGCACAAAACGGCACAGGGCAGAACGCGGCATGTGGCGATGCCTGTATCAACCGCTACGGCATGCTGATTGATGCGCGCAAGTTCCGTGAAGACCCAACACTGGGCGAGCGGGTAGTACTTGCCTGCCATCGCGAACACAATGTGCCGAATATCCCCATAAAGAAGGATGAGATCAAGTGGATCTGGATGACCCACTATGATAATGCCTTTCCGGAGCAGGCGAATCTGTACAGAGACGAGGTGAATGCCCAATTTCAACTCCCAATCCTGTGCAACCACTGTGATAATCCGCCCTGCGTGAGGGTCTGCCCCACCCAGGCGACCTTCCGAAACGCCGATGGTATCGTGATGATGGACTATCACCGATGCATAGGCTGCCGTTTCTGCATGGCTGGGTGTCCTTATGGCAGTCGCAGCTTCAATTGGAGCGACCCACGGCCTTACATTGACAGTGCCGATATGAACAGGGATTTCCCGACTCGCACCCGCGGTGTGGTTGAAAAGTGCAACTTCTGCGACGAACGTATACGCAAAGGCTTGCTCCCAGCCTGTGTGGAGGCCTGCGGCGATAGCAAGGCAATGGTTTTCGGCAATTTGAACGATCCCAACTCAGAGATTCGGCAAATGCTGAAACAGCACCATACCGTTCAGCGGAATCCGTCCCTGGGGACACTACCCTCCGTCTTCTACATCGTATGAGGCTCCCATGTTCGAGAAAGCGTTAAAAGGAAATAACTACTACTGGATGTGGCTGGCCTTTTTGGGCTTTATCATTGCCGTTGGCGGTATCAGTTACCTGCGCCAGTTCTTCTATGGTCTTGCCATCACTGGCATGAGCCGTGATGTTTCTTGGGGTTTGTATATTTCCCAGTTTACCTTCCTGGTTGGCGTGGCCGCTGGAGGTGTAATGCTGGTCTTGCCGTACTACATTCATAATTACAAGGCCTTTGGCCGGATCACCATTCTTGGTGAATTCCTCGCCATTGCTGCCCTGCTCATGTGCATGATGTTTATCATGGTGGATCTGGGTCAGCCCCTGCGTGCCTTGAACGTAATGCTGCATCCAACGCCACATTCCATGCTTTTTTGGGACATGTGCGTGCTGTTGGGCTATTTGTTTCTCAACATCCTCTGTGGCTGGGTAATCCTCACTGCTGAGCGCAAACAGGTGGCGCCGCCCAAGTGGATCTACTTTTTTGTTTATGTCTCCATTCCCTTTGCTATTTCGATTCATACTGTTACCGCTATGCTGTACTGCGGTCTGCCTGGCCGGCATTTCTGGCTTTCCGCCATCATTGCTCCGCGCTTTCTGGCTTCTGCCTTTGCTGCTGGGCCCGCACTGATCGTAATTATGGCGCTTATTTTGAAGCGGGTAGCCAATTTCGATGCTGGCAAGGAAGCAATCGACAAGATGGTGACCATCATCATCTACGCGGCCATTGCTAATATGTTTTTCCTGGCCCTGGAATTTTTTGTTGGCTTCTATTCACAGATCCCAGGTCATACCCATACCCTGCAATACCTGTTCTCCGGGCTTGATCACCATGGTCATGTCTACAACAACTTGGTGCCCTTCATGTGGGCCTTCCTCATCCTGTTTGTGATAGGCATAGCGCTTATCAGCTATCCAGCTACTCGCAAAGGCAGCGACTTGTGGCTTGGACTGGGTTGCGCCTCCATCTTCATCGCCTTCTGGCTCGATAAGGGTATTGGTTTTGTTCTTGGTGGTTTTGTTCCGTCACCCATCAATGAGATTACTGAATACTATCCCCACCTGAACGAGCTGTTGATTACAGCTGGCGTGTGGGCTGCAGGTTTCTTTGTGCTCACCATTCTCTACAAGATAGCCATTGGTGTGGAGCATGAGATTGAGGCTTAGAGCATAGATTATTAATCGCATCCTCTTTATAGAATAAAAAAACCCGATCCTGCAGGATCGGGTTTTTTGTTGTTTTTCGATTAAGCCTTGTGCGATTCATTCTAAGTTTAGCTTCAGTTGAAAGCTGCTATTAAACCGGTAAAATCACGCCCAGACAACATTAAGCGAAACCGCAGGACGCAGTTATCCGTTTATTGCAGGCTGCTTATACCCAAGTACACATGCCAGAGCCTGAAAATCGCTTCCTGAAAAAATAGAAAGACTCCTGCAGCCAGAGCCAAAAAAGGGCCAAAGGGAATTCGGGTTTGACCGCCTTTCTTCTGGTGGACCATGGCAGCAATCCCGACAATACTGCCGGTGAAAGAGCTGAAAAAGAGCACAAAGAGCAGGCTTTGTACGCCAAGAAAAGCGCCGATCATAGCCAGCAGTTTGATATCACCACCGCCCATACCTTCTCTTTTGGTAAAAAAATAGTAGCCAGAGGCTATAGCGAAGAGCAGGCCACCGCCGCACAGGATACCCAGGGCAGACTGTTGCCAGCTGATCAGTGTATTGAAAAAGGAGCCGGCAAAGCCGAGCCCTATACTAGGCAGGCTGATGGCATCCGGAATAATTTGGTGATGGATATCGATAAATATGATAACCAGAAGTGCTGCCATAAAGATAAAGTAGAAGACAAATTCAAAACTGAGACCAAAGTGGTGCAAAAGCAGGGCAGAGAGCAGGGCCATGGCCAATTCCACCAGCGGGTACTGTAGGGAGATGGGCTTGCGACACCGCCGGCATTTTCCTGCCAGGGTTAGAAAGCTGATGAGCGGCACATTATCGTACCAGCGCAGCATATACCCGCACTGCGGACAATGGGAGGTGGGAAAAACGATGGAGCTGTCTTCTTTGGGCAGACGCAGGATGACCACATTGAGAAAGGAGCCGACAACGGCGCCGACAAGCGCGGCGAATATGAGCAAGAGGTTTTCCATCTGAAGGCAGTACTGAATGATGAGAGGCTACGAGCAGTTCTGAATTATTTTTACCACCTTTGGTTGTATCGTTTCCCATGCCCGAATTCCAGAAAAATTACACCGTTCGCCGTGTTGAGCACTTTGAAGCAAATATTGTGCGCCTGAGCCTTGATGCTTCGGATATCGCGGCAGTGGCCCGGCCCGGTCAGTTTGTCATGGTGGCTTGCGGTACAGGTCAGGATCCGCTTTTGCGCAGGCCATTCTCCATTCATAGCCGCTATCCAGATGGCGGTATTCAACTGCTCCTTCGAGTGGTGGGCCGAGGGACAGCCATGCTGGCTGAAACTGCAGTAGGTCAGCAGATATCCTTGGTGGGGCCGCTGGGCAAGGGATTCGGGATACCACCGGATGGTGAGGTTTGTTTAGTTGGAGGCGGTATAGGCTGTGCCCCCCTGTTTTTTTTGGCCCAATGGCTGGTTGAGCAGGGCGTTTTTCCCCTGGTGCTCCTGGGGGCAGGCAGTGCTGGCGAACATGCGGCCCTTGTACCTGGCTTGCGTGATTTGGGCTGCGCCGTGCATGTAAGCACCGACGATGGCAGCCTCGGCCATCATGGCTTTGTGACAGATTTGCTGCCGGCACTTTCCGGTAAAGTACAAAAAGTATACGCTTGTGGTCCTGTGCCGATGATGGCGGCGGTGGCACGTTTTTGCGGAGACAGGATTGCCTGTGAGGTGTCACTTGAAACCCATATGGCCTGTGGATTGGGCGCCTGTTTGGGCTGTGCCATCCCTATCCCCGGTAGGACCGATGCCTACCGGCATGTGTGTAAACACGGCCCCGTTTTTCAGGCAACGGAGGTGGTTTGGCCATGATTGTACACGCTACGAACAGCACGCCGGATTTGCACGTCCAGATCGGTACACTTAAGCTCGATAACCCGGTTATGACCGCCTCGGGCACCTTTGGTTATGGGGCCGAATTTGCTGGCCTGCTCGATCTTTCCCGATTGGGAGCCATCATCGTCAAGGGTATATCGCTTAAGCCGCGAGCAGGCAATCCGCCTCCCCGCATCGTGGAAACGGCCTGCGGTATGCTCAATGCCATAGGCTTGGAAAACGTTGGCCTTGAGCGTTTCCTTGTGGAAAAGATGCCATACCTGCGACAATGCGGCACCAGGGTGATTGTCAATATCTTGGGCGATACAGTGGCAGAGTATGCGCAACTTGCTGGTCGTCTTGCTGGGGTAGCCGGCGTGGACGCTTTGGAGGTGAATATCTCCTGCCCCAATGTGGACAAGGGTGGAGTGGCCTTTGGCGCAGTGCCGGAAATGGCGGCTGCCGTGGTACGGGCAGTGAAGGAGCATGCAGGGCAACCGGTTATTGTAAAGCTCTCACCTAATGTGACTGATGTCGCGCTGATGGCCCGGGCGGTGGAGGATGCGGGAGCAGATGCGGTTTCCCTCATCAACACCTTGATCGGCATGGCCATAGACATCCATGCCCGGCGGCCAAAATTAGCTAATCGCACCGGTGGGCTCTCTGGCCCAGCCGTCAAACCTGTGGCCCTGCGCATGGTCTGGCAGGTGGCACAGGCTGTACGTATCCCGGTGATTGGTATTGGCGGCATTGCCACGGCGGAGGATGCCTTGGAATTTGTTTTGGCTGGTGCAAGTGCGGTCCAAGTGGGCACGGCTAATTTTTATAATCCGCGGGCTGCAGAAGAAATCATCGACGGTATCAGTGCCTATCTTGGGCAATACCAGGAGCCGTCCCTTGCCGCCATTGTTGGCACACTGCGCCATGATTGATCAGATGTCATCATGGCAGGATCAGCAAAAAGCAGGGTTACGTCGCGGCCTGCTTTGCCTTTCCCTGACAGGGGAGGATGTAGACATACTGATCCGCGAGGCAGCGGCGGTGATTCACCTGGCGGATCTGGTGGAGATCCGGCTGGACAGCATGCGGAAACCTGACATTGCTCCCTTTGTTGCACGGTATACGACTGTCCCTGTGCTTGCCACCAACCGGCCACAATGGGAAGGCGGTCACTATAACGGCAGCGAAGAGCAGCGCCTCCTCCAGCTTGAAGCGGCCATGCAAGCCGGGGCAGCGTATGTTGATATCGAACTGCGTACTGAAGCGGCGCTAAGAGATACCCTCCTGACCAAGGCAGATACTCTTGGGGTATGGTCGCTGGTTTCGTGGCATGATTTTACTGGGACTCCAGATAATGAGACTTTACAAGGTATTGTCCAGGCCATGCAAAGCAGTGGCGCCCGGAGTGGAAAAATTGTCACTACTGCTAAAAAACCTGCTGATGTGGTGCGCTTGCTGGCTTTGCTCAATCAGGCGACTGCAGCCTTCTTCCCTTTGAGCGCCTTTGCCATGGGCGAGGTGGGCAGCATTTCCCGTTTGGCTACCCTATATCTTGGCGGCCATATCAGTTATGCTTCCGTGAATGAATCAAGTAGTACCGCACCGGGCCAGCTCTCCCTGGGTCGTCTGCACACGCTATGCGAACTTTTTGAGAAAACAGCATGATTAACGGTAGCACCAGATTATTTGGCATCCTGGGAAATCCAGTGGCGCATTCGCTCAGTCCGGTCATGCACAATGCAGCGTTCCGGGCACGGGGTATCAACGCGGTGTACCTGCCTCTGCCCACCAGCGAACTGGCAATGGCCCTGGCTGGCATCAAGGCCCTCGGCTTTGCTGGTATTTCAGTAACCGTGCCCCACAAGGTGGCAATCATGCCACTTCTGGATGTCATTGATCCTGTGGCCGAAAAAATAGGGGCAGTAAATACCCTCCTTTTTAAACACAAGGCCGATGGTAGGCTGCAGTGTACAGGCGTGAATACCGACTGGATTGGGGCGAATCAGGCCCTTGCTGAAGCTATCCGGCTGGGCGGTGCCTCTGTGTTGCTCTTGGGGGCGGGTGGTGCGGCCCGGGCCATTGGTTTTGGCTTGCGCGAGGCGGGTGCACAGATTTTCATCCACAACAGAAGTCAGGCCAAGGGGGAGCATCTGGCTGCTCAGCTGGGTTGTCCTTGTGTGACGGTCAACGAACTGCGCGATTTGCGGGCAGATGTGCTGGTCAACGCGACTTCGGTGGGTATGCAACCCAATGCCAGCACCATGCCCTTGGAAGCTGACCTGCTTTCCAATTTTCAAGTGGTGATGGATATTGTCTATGCTCCACTTGAAACCAGGCTCTTGCACGAGGCTGCTGCCCGTGGCTGCAAAACGGTGCCAGGCAGTAATATGCTACTTTATCAAGCCACTGCCCAATGGCAGTTATGGCTGGGTGAGGAGCCGCCTGTTGACGTAATGCGCGCGGCGCTTGAGAGCGTACTGGCTGAAAAGGGAACACAGCGCTAATATTGACATATTTTGTTTGCTACAATCAACAGGAGTACTGTTATGAGATGCCTGGTTACCGGTGGAACAGGATTTGTAGGTTCCAATATCGCCCTTGCGCTCCAGGAGCAGGGGCATGAAGTACTTATCACTGGTAATGAATCAGAACAACCCGTTCCGCAGTTTATCGGCAAATGCCTGTACCCCGGTTTTTTGGGGATAGATTTTGATGCCATAGGTAAAATTGATGTCCTTTTTCATCAGGCGGCCATAAACGGTACCAGAGTGTCCGATGAAAAAGAAATAATGCGCGCTAATTATTACGCTTCAAAAAGACTTTTTGAATACGTTTTGGAGAATGGATGTAAAAAAATTATCTATGCCACCTCTACTGCAGTGTACGGCAACAACCCTGCTCCATACAAAGAAAACGACCGTTTGAATCCACAAACCCCGTATGCAGAATCAAAAGTTTTGCTGGAAGAATATGCAACGGCACTGGCCAACAGCAATCAGGATGTCACCCTGGTTGGCCTGAGATATTGCAACATATACGGTCCAAGGGAAAACCATAAGGGTACAAGGGCAACCATGATTTATCAGTTTGCCCAGCAAATGCTCAAAGGCAACCCCAAACTGTTCAAATACGGGGAACAGAAGCGAGATTATATTTATGTAAAAGATGTTGTTCAGGCAAATTTGCTTGCTGCAGCATCAGATAGCAGTTGCATTGTTAACTGCGGCTCCGGCAAGGCAACCTCATTTAACAAGCTGGTTTCCATGCTTAATGCACTTCTCGGCATCGCAAGAACACCAGAATTTATAGACAATCCCTTTGTAGAAAGCTATCAGGACTATACGGAGTGCGACATGACTATGGCGCGGGAGCGTATCCGTTTTGTTCCGGCATACTCTATTGAAGAAGGCTTGATGGATTATTTTAAATCCGGGTTTCTAGTCTAACTGTAACCATTTTTCTGCAACCAGGCGGATATACTGTAGTTTGGCTTTTACAGGTTACTGTGCTTCCGCTTTTAAACCTCAAAGCTCAGATGCAAACCATCACCCCTGTTCATACCATTGACGCCAGCATCACAGTTCCCGGCTCCAAGAGCCTAAGCCAGCGGGCCCTGTTGGCTGCGGCCCTGGGCGAGGGTGAGTCGCTTTTGCGTGATCCCCTGGACAGTGAGGATACCCAGTTACTCAGCGCAGCCCTGCGTGCTTTTGGCGTGCAGGTCGATTGTACCGATGCCCGCTGCTGGCGGGTGCGCGGTCTGGGTGGGCGTTTGCAGCGGCCGTCAGCTCCCCTCTATCTTGGCAACAATGGCACTGCCACCCGACTCTTGACCTCAATTGCGGGTTTGGCCTCGGGTACGGTCCATATCACTGGTGACGAACGCATGGCTGAGCGGCCGATCGCGCCTCTCATCAGCGCGCTTCAGGGCTGGGGAGTGGTGATCAAGAGTGATCTTGATAACGGCTGTCCGCCGCTCACCATCAAGGGGCAAGGTATCCGTGGCGGTGCAACCGAACTGCGCGCCGGTCAGTCGAGCCAGTACCTGTCTTCCCTCTTGCTGGTTGCTCCCTATGCCCAGGAGAGGGCAGAGATCAGGGTGGCCGGCAAGCTGTATTCCAGACCCTATGTGGACATGACCCTGGCGGTGATGCGGGAATTTGGTGCAGAGGTAGAGGCCAACAGTGAGTTGACTCATTTTGTTATCCCCCGGGGCGCTTACCAGGCTCGCGACTATGCCATTGAGGGTGATGCCTCCAGTGCTTCCTATTTTTTTGCCGCTGCCGCCATTTGCAATGGCCAGGTGCGGGTGGAGAACTTGCCGCTACCCTCCTTGCAGGGTGATGCCCGTTTCCTGGAACTGCTGGAACACATGGGCTGCACTATCCGTCGGGAGAGCCATGGTGTAAGCGTGCAGGGCATTGCTGAACTGCGGGCGGTTGAGGCGGATATGGGAGATATGCCTGATGTTGCGCCTACCTTGGCGGTGGTGGCAGCTTTTGCGAACGGTATTAGCAGCATCCGCAACATTGCCCATCTGCGGGTCAAGGAGAGCGATCGGGTCAGCGCCGTGGTTGCCGAGTTGCGACGTTTGGGGGTGGAGGTCAGGGAAGAAGAAGACGCCATGCATATCCACGGCAGGGGCGGGTCAGGGTTGCACGGTGCGCGTATTCAAACCTACAATGATCACCGCATTGCCATGAGCTTTGCCCTGGCGGGTTTGCGCATTAGCGGTGTGGAAATTGAAGACGAACTGTGCGTTGTCAAATCCTTTCCAGACTTCTGGCAACGATTTCAGGTACTTCAGTACTAGTTGGCCACAGACGGGCAAGCGCAGCGACGATCTGCCGCCATCAGCCAAAGCGACCGGTGATGTAATCTTCGGTGAGTTGGTGGGATGGATTGGTGAAAATGCGGTCAGTTTGCCCCACTTCCACCAGGTCACCCAAGTGGAAATAAGCGGTTCGCTGGGAGACCCGGGCAGCTTGCTGCATGTTGTGGGTGACGATAACGATGCTGTACTGCTCCTTCAACCCGCTGATGAGCTCCTCCACCGTGGCCGTGGCGATAGGATCAAGGGCGGAGCAAGGTTCATCCATCAGAATAATTTCAGGCCGCACTGCAATGGCGCGGGCAATACAGAGTCGCTGCTGTTGTCCTCCGGAAAGCCCGGTGCCCGGTTTATCCAATCTGTCATTTACTTCATTCCACAGTCCAGCACGCTTTAAAGAATCTTCTACGATATCAGCTAATTCTGTGCGACTGCTGGCTAGTCCATGGATTTTTGGGCCATAGGCTACGTTGTCATAAATGGACTTTGGAAAGGGGTTCGGTTTTTGAAAAACCATGCCCACCTGGGCGCGCAGCGGCACAACGTCGATATTACCATCATAAATATTGCGGTTATCCAAGTGGATTTCACCGGTAACCCGACACCCGGCAACAGTGTCATTCATGCGATTCAGGCAACGCAGAAAGGTAGATTTACCGCAGCCCGATGGTCCGATCATGGCCAGAACTTCATTTTTACCTATATCTATACTCACGTTTTTGATGGCATGTTTCTCCCCGTAGAAGACATTGACCTGGCGACAGGTCATGCGCGGGTTCGCCACAAATGGCATGCCTACGGTTTCCCGGTTGTCACGGTCGACCTTACGGCTGCGGGACTCAGTTTTTGCCTTCACTGCTGCGAAATCATCATATATGCTGACTGTTGTCTCCAATGTGCTCATAACCTATGCCCCATTGTGCCCTGCAGATGAGAGGTTCCGTTGTATTTTCAAGCAAAGATATAGCATCGATGTCTCTTGCGATCTTTGACAACGGACGTAGTGTTAATCCGGACAGGATTCGCGGTGCACGAAATCATTGACTAACTTTTTAGTAGGCCCGAAGTCCCAGAAATTCAGAATTTACTTGCATGCCTTAATATCATTATTCCAGTGTCGATTAGTTACCGCAGTCGATGCACAGAGTGTTTTGTTATGTGATGAGAAGGACTCTATCATAGTTTACCGGCGAATCAAGATGGGAGAACAGATCAAGTACAAGGTAAATGACTAAAACGACGCGAAGCCGGACCAAGCCGTTTTCGCGTCGTTTTAAACAGTAAAAACTGTATGCCCAGGAATATATTACTCCAGCACCAGGGGCTTCAACTCCTTGGCTGCCTGTGCATACTGCTCCTGCTCGGCCTTGGGAGCTGGGATCAGACCTTTTTCGGCAAGATAACCATCCTGTCCCCAAGCAGCTTCGCTGGTGAATTCGGCCAGGAACTCGTTGATCCCGGGGATAACGCCGACGTGGGCCTTTTTCACATAGATGAACAGCGGACGGGATACCGAGTATTTACCTTCGGCAATATTCTCAAAGGTCGGATCGCTTCCTTCAATGACTGAACCGTGCAGTTTGTCAGTATTCTGATCCAGGAAGCTGTAGCCGAAAATGCCCACGGCCTTGCTGTTGGCATCAAGCTTTTGCACAATCAGGTTGTCGTTTTCACCTGCCTCAATGTAGGCTCCGTCTTCACGCACGGTCTGGCAGGTGGCCTTGTGTTTGTCCTTGTCACTCTTTTCCAGAGCCTTGATGCTGTCGAACTGTGCACAACCAGGCTCCATTACCAGCTCCACAAAGGCGTCACGGGTACCGGAAGTGGGCGGCGGACCCAGTACTTCAATCTTGGTGTCCGGCAGATCCTTGTTTATATCCTTCCAGGTCTTGTAGGGGTTGGCAACCAACTGGGCCGGATCATCCGGATTAGGTACTTCCTTGGCCAGGGCCAGGAATAAATCCTTACGGGTCAGTTGCAGTTGTTCGGCCTTTTTACTGTTGGCGACCACAATGCCGTCGTAACCCACCTTGATCTCAACAATCTCTTTTACGCCGTTTTTGCCACACGTTTCCATTTCGCTTTGTTTGATACGGCGAGAGGCGTTGGCAATATCTGGGGTATCAACGCCGTCGCCGGCGCAGAACAGCTTGAACCCGCCACCGGTACCGGTTGACTCGATTTTCGGGGTCTTGAAATTACTGGTTTTACCGAACTGCTCGGCCACCGCGGTGGAGAACGGGTACACGGTGGAGGAACCTACGATGGAAATGTAGTCCCGGCCGGAGCTGGCAGCCTGGGCTTGGGCTGTGCCAAGCAAGAGCAAGCTTGCAGCGGCAAGGCTTAGGGTGCGTTTCAACATGATGATCTCCTTAAAAGAAATAGGGTGTCTGAGAGTACAGACGCAAATGTAGTCGGGCAATATTACGGTTTAATTAATTGCGTATTATAAATTTATTACCACCGGCGTTCAAAACGGTTACGCAGGTAAACCGCAGTAGCGTTCATTACTAGAAGCACCATGAGCAGGATCATGATGGCAGCTGAAGTCCGCTCGATAAAACCGCGTTCGGGTGAATCGGCCCAAAGATAAATCTGCACTGGCAGCACTGTGGCCGGATCCTGCAGCCCCTGCGGGACGTCGACAATGAAGGCCACCATGCCGATCATCAGCAGCGGAGCGGTTTCTCCCAATGCCTGGGCCATGCCGATGATGGTTCCGGTGAGCATGCCGGGCAGGGCCAGGGGAAGTACGTGGTGGAGGATCGTCTGCATCTTTGATGCCCCGATGCCGAGGGCGGCTTCACGGATCGAAGGCGGTACCGCTTTTAGTGAGGCCCGGCTGGCGATGATGATGGTGGGCAGGGTCATCAGGGTGAGCACCAGACCACCGACTACGGAAGAGGAACGCGGCAGACCAAAAAAGTTGAGAAACACAGCCAGGCCCAGCAAACCGAAGATGATCGAGGGGATAGCGGCCAGGTTATTGATATTGACCTCGACAATATCAGTGAAGGTGTTTTTTGGCGCAAACTCTTCCAGATACACAGCCGCAGCCACGCCTATGGGAAAGGAGAGGGCCAGGGTGACCAAGAGGGTGAAGAAGGAGCCCGTAATGGCGCCACGTACCCCGGCAAGTTCGGGCTCACGCGAGTCGCCGTTGCTGAAAAAGGCGGCATTGAACTGCTTTTCCAGCCGGTCGTTTGCAAGCAGGGTGTCAATCCATCCCAATTGCCGATCATTCAGACGGCGCGCGCTTTCAGGCACATCCCTGGGCGTATGGCCCTTGAGCAACATGTCCACTTCATCGTCGGCCGGTAGCCAGAGTGACTGGGTAGTGCCAATGATACCGGGGTTCGATGTTACCATGCGCTGCAGGGCAAAGGCTGCACCATTGCTCATGAGTCGGTGGAGCTGAAGCCGTTCGTTGCGATTTTTGGCCTCGGGGAACATCTGTTGCAAGGAATCATGCACCAGGGCCGCATAGTTGGCGTTGTTCAGATTTTTAACGTCCAGCCGGGCTGGATCAAAATGAATATCCAAGCGTACATGCGTCTGCTGGAAGGCGGTCCAGCCCTTCAGAAAAATGGTGGTTAGCAGCACGAACAGAAAAAACAGGGTCAGCACTATGGCGCACAAACCCAAGAGGCGGAAGCGGCGCTCCTTAGCGTAGCGTTTCGGCAGGCTGCGACGTACCTGTTCTGTGGCGGAAGATGCGGAAGTCATGATGATGCGTTACGTTGCAAGGGGCTGTTCCTGTTGCAGGTCAAAGACGATCTCAAGGAAGTAATTTGAATGCGGCGCAGACGGACAAAGTGGTGCATTTTGGTGTTTCCGTCGATACCGGCACAGAGAATATCTTGGCATAAAGCTGAAATTACTCATATTCCTCCCGGTACTTGCGCACTACGTACAGGGCAATCACATTGAGCGCCAGAGTTACCACAAAGAGCAGCAGACCCAGGGCAAAAGCTGCCAAGGTTTTTGGGCTGTCGAATTCTTGATCGCCAACCAGAAGAGTCACGATTTGCACCGTTACGGTGGTGACTGCTTGGAGCGGATTGAGGGTAAGGTTGGCGGCAAGGCCGGCTGCCATAACCACGATCATGGTCTCGCCGATGGCGCGGGAAACCGCCAATAGAATCGAGCCGACGATGCCGGGCAGAGCAGCGGGTATCACCACGTTTTTGATGGTTTCACTCTGGGTGGCGCCCAAGGCCAGGGAACCATCGCGCAGGGTCTGGGGCACAGCGTTGATAATGTCATCTGACAGTGACGACACAAAGGGTATGATCATTACCCCCATGACCAAACCAGCCGCAAGCGCACTTTCTGAAGCAACAGATAAACCGATGCTTGCACCAAAACCACGGATTGCCGGAGCGACCACCAGGGCCGCGAAAAAGCCGTAGACCACCGTGGGTACGCCGGCCAAAATCTCCAACATGGGCTTAGCGATTCTGCGGAACCTGGGGCCGGAGTATTCGGAAAGGTAGATGGCCGAGAGCAGGCCAAAGGGTACTGCTATGGCCATGGCTATAGCCGAGATGAGAAAGGTGCCGGCCAGTACAGGCAGGGCGCCGAAGCTGCCTGAACTGCCCGCCTGATCGGCGCGGATCGCCATCTGCGGACTCCAGTTCAGACCAAAGAGAAAGTCAAAAAATGGGACCTGCTGAAAAAAGCGGATCGACTCAAAAATCACAGAAAAAACGATGCCGATCGTGGTGAACACTGCAATGGTCGAGCAGATGGTGAGGCTGATCTCTACCGCCTTTTCCACCTTGTTGCGCGCACGCAGGCCTGGATTGATACGTGAATAAGCCCAGATGAAGCCCAGGATTGCCACGCTGAGCACCGTCACAGCCAGGGCAGTATTCGCGATCTGCCGCATGCCAGTATAGCGGTCTGCAGCGGCCTGCAGCGCTGGATCGATTTCCCGGTTGAAATAATTGCCACTCACCAAATTGCGCAAATCGTTGGTGGCAAGGCTCATCTCGCTTGGACTCAACTCGCCTCTGACGGCTGTAACGCTTTGCATGGCATGGCTGACAAGCAGGTTGTCTGCAAAAAATTGCCAGCAGCAAAAAATGAGCAGTGCCGGTATCAAACACCAAAGGGCGACCAGCATACCGTGATAGCCCGGCCGGGAATGCAGGCGCATTGCGGCTGTTTTTTTCGCCACGGCAAAGGCACGGTTGCGACCGAACCAGTAGGCCAGTGACGACAACGCAAGCAAAACGGCGATAAGCAGGGTTGGAGACATGGGGCCGCTTGTGTGTGGGTATGTGGAACCGGCAGCTGTTTTTCCGAAAAAATGCCGAGTTAAAATGCCTAAATTTTGCAGCCTGCACAGTATCAGGCTTCAGTTACAGGGATGTTTTGAAAATATTAAGATTACATTAGCTTTCTTGCGCCACGGTAACAGATATGGTTTAAAGTGCGGAGGAAAGGCCGCTTGAGTGGAGTTGCGGCATTATCGGAGCAGTGCGGGCCGATCGGAAAAACAGTGCTGAATGCAGCAGGGAGGAAATCATGGGAAAGTGCATAGGCGTACTGACCGCAGGTGGAGACAGCCCCGGCCTCAATGCCGCCATCAGGGCCATCGGTAACAGCGGTCTTAGGGCGTATGGCATGCGGGTGATCGGATTCCGCGACGGCTTCCGTGGTTTGATGGAAAATCGTACCGTACCCCTGGAAGGGGATATCCTTTCCGGCATTCTCACCCTTGGTGGCACTATTCTGGGCACCAGCCGCGACAAACCACACAAAATGCCCGTGGGCGACAAGGTGCAGGACATGACCGGCGTGATGATGCACAACTACCGGCGACATAATCTGGAAGCGCTGGTCTGTATCGGTGGTGGTGGCACCCAGAAAAATGCCTATCGGCTGTCGCAGCTGGGCATGAATATCGTTACTCTGCCGAAAACCATCGACAATGACGTGGCCATGACCGATATCACCTTTGGATTTGATACGGCCCTGTCCATTGCCACCGATGCCATCGATCGTCTTCACTCCACTGCACATAGTCACCACCGCATTATTGTCGTGGAAATTATGGGACACAACAGTGGCTGGCTTGGGCTTGGTGCTGGTTTGGCCAGCGGCGCTGATGTTATCCTCATCCCTGAAATTCCGTATGATGTCAACAAGGTGGCCGAGGCTATCCGCAGGCGGCGGCATCGTGGCAAAAATTTCAGTATTGTCGCCATTTCGGAAGGCGCGCTATCCATGCAGGATGCCGCCATCTTGGTCAAGCTGGAGGAGGAGAAACATGCAGCCAAGGAGGACAAGGATGTCAAGCGAAAGAAAAAAGCCTACGCTGCCTTGGAGGCCTTTCGACTCAAGCAGGATAACAACACCTTGCAGCTTTCCCGTGAATTGGAGGAGCTTACCGGGCTGGAGAGCCGGGTGACGATTCTGGGTCACCTGCAGCGTGGCGGCACGCCGAGTGCCGCAGACCGGATACTTGCCACCAGACTGGGCACTGCCTGCACCGAGGCGATTCACGACAAGCAATTCGGTACCATGGTCGCGGTCAGGGGGGAAGGCACTGTTCAGGTGCCGCTTGCGGATGTGGTTGGCAGGCTCAAGCGGGTACCGCTTGAGCATCCCTGGATTCGGGCCGCCCTGGAAACAGGCGCCTGCCTCGGTAACGCCAGATTTTAAGCGTTCGGGCAAGTAATAACCAGCGACACTTCACCTTATCCTGCCGCAGAAGCGGGATGGCTTTGCCAGGTCGGTGCGAGAGGATTCCGCATCATGCGTCATATATCCGCATCATCCAGATTGCGGATAATTTCACCATCAACCAGATAAATCACTTCTTCGGCAATGTTCTTGGCGCGATCCCCCACGCGTTCCAGATGGCGGGAAATGAGGTACAGGTTGATGAGTGAGGCTGCATTGTCAGGCTGAATGCGGAGTTCCTCGACCACACTTTGATAGGCCTTGTCACGCAGAGCGTTGACTTCCTCGTCCATGAAAAAGATCTGGCGTGCGAGTTCGGCGTCTTCGGTTACCAGCGCATTGAGACTGCTTTTCAGCATGTCCAGTGCCTTGGCCGCCATGGGGCCGTAATCGACAATGTGCGTGTAGTGCTCGTTCTTTTTCTTGTTGATGGTTACCACCCGCTTGGCGATATTGACCGCGATATCGGCAATGCGTTCCAACTCGCTGTTAATCTTGACGATCACCACCAAAAGCCGTAAGTCGCGCGCCACCGGCTGATGCAGCGCCATCAGCTTGAGACATTCCTCCTCAATGCGTACTTCCATGTCGTCAACCTGCCAGTCGGAGGCCATGATTTCCTGTGCCTCAGCATCAGTATCGTCTTGGTTGATAATCATGCAGGCTCGGCGTAGGCGTTCTTCAGCCATAATACCGAGTTCGAGGATCATTCTTTTTATTTTATCAATTTCACGATGAAAAAACATATGTCGCGCCATCACTTTCTCCGCCGGTTAGAGTCCTGTATACTGGGTCGGCAAAACAGGCACATCATTGCCATATTCCCGTTTTTTTTTGGTTAGGACACGGTTAGGGTACTGTTTGTTCGCCCCTTTTCACAGCCGCGACCATTGAGCTTGACCTAAAGATACATTATGCTGAGCTTAGAACAAAGTTCAAGTGTCAGGAGGAAAAGAGTGAGAAAGTTCAGTATCCTTGTGGTGGAAGATGATGCCGATATCCAGCAGCTGGTAAGTTACAATCTGGTCAAGGCCGGCTTCAATGTGACCTGCGCTGACAGCGGTGAAGAAGCGCTTGCCCTGCTCGGTCAGGAGCGAGTGGATGCCATGGTTTTGGATTTGATGCTGCCCGGCAAGGATGGTCATGAGATCTGCCGCACGGTGCGCAGCCAGGAGAGCACCAAATTGTTGCCCATCATCATGCTCACCGCCAAAGGCGAGGAGGATGATATTGTCTGCGGCCTGGACAGCGGCGCAGATGACTACGTTACCAAACCCTTCAGTCCGAGGGTGCTCATTGCCCGCATTGAGGCGGCATTGCGGCGCAAAACCGAACCAGCCCTGCCCGACGAGGGCCAGGTGAGTATCTTTACCCGCCACTCCCTGGAGATTCATCCAGGACGACACGAAGTCCGGGTCGCAGGCGAAGAGGTGCAACTGACCGCGTCAGAATTTACTATCCTGGAGTTACTGGCCTCACGGCCGGGCTGGGTTTTTTCCCGCCAGCAGATTATTGACCAGATCCGGGGCTACGACTACAGCATTACACCTCGGGCGGTGGATGTGCAGATTTTTGGTTTACGTAAAAAGTTGGGTAGTTCCGGCAGTTGCATCGAAACCGTGCGTGGTATCGGCTACCGCTTGCGTGACTGAAGCCGTATAGTTCTTCCCAAGTTTCTCTGAAGGTATTTCTCCTCCCAAGGGTGATATTTACACAAGTCACTATGCATAAACTTCGCTTATTCTGGCAGATTTTTCCTGTCTGTGCCGGCATCTCCCTGCTCTCTGTTTTACTGGTGGGCTGGCTCGCCAACTCAACTGGCCGCGATTTTTTTATCAGCGAGCTTAATCGTAATCTGAGTGAACGTATCAAGCTCCTCCAGCCCACTGTCACTGCACTTGCACAACGCGGTGCTGACGAGCAGCTGCAGGATTTCATCCGCAACACTGGCCGGCAGGCCTCGACTCGCATTACCATCATCGACGCTGCCGGTGTGGTATTGACTGACTCCAGTGAAGACCATACCCTCATGGATAACCACGCCTCCAGGCCCGAGGTGGCTCTGGCCCTTGCAGGCAAAGAAGGTAGGTCGAGGCGCGGCAGCAGGACCCTGCGGGAATCCATGCTTTATGTGGCACAGCCCGTGCTTTTGCAAGAAGGACAGCGCCCGGGAGTGCTGCGGCTGGCCATTTCCACCGCCTCCTACGATCAACACAGCGGCTCCTTCACCAGCAAGATCGTGTTGATCTGTTTGGTGGTGCCGGTGCTGGCCGCTATTCTCTCGGTGCTCAGCGCCCGCCGCATCAGTCGACCGCTGGAGGAAATGAAGCGCGGGGCCGAGCAATTGGCGGTTGGTCGTTTTGACCTGCCCACCCGCATCAATGTTGATCACATGACCGTGGAAATGGCAGGGCTGGCCAATGCTATCAATCAGATGGCCGAGCAGATCCATCAGCGGGTGCGCATTATCATTCAGCAGCGCAATGAACTGGAAGCGGTGTTCTCGGGGATGGCTGACTCGGTAGTGGCAATTGATGCTGATAAGAACATCATCCGCATGAACCAGGCTGCATCCACCCTGTTTATGCTGCCGGCCGATTCAGTCAAGGGCAGACCGGCCCAGGGAGTGGTCCGTAACACCCAGTTACTGGAGCTGATTGATTATACTCTTGCGCATAACAGCCAGCAGGAGTGCCAGGTGACCGTATTCAGCGGTACCGATCCAATCACCCTGCAAACCCATGCGATGCCGCTCAGGGATGAGGTGAACAATAGTGTTGGCGTTCTTCTGGTCATGAACGATCTGACCAAGCTCAACCGCCTGGAAAATATTCGTCAGGATTTTGTTGCCAATGTGTCCCATGAACTGAAAACGCCGATCACTGTAATCAAGGGCTACATTGAAACCCTACTCGATGGCGCCCTGGCTGAGCAGGATACGGCCCGCAACTTCCTGCGCGTGGCTGCGGCCCAGGCCAACCGACTTGATGCCATTGTGGATGATCTGCTCACCCTGTCCCGCATTGAGGATAAGACTGATCAAAACGTGGTTACCTCTCCTGCATCGGCACAGCAGGTGCTGGAAAATGCGGTGGAGGCATGTGTGCCTCTGGCCGAAGAAAAAGGCATACAACTTGAGGTGGAATGCGCCCCGGAATTGAGGGCACCGATGAATCAGCCCCTGTTGGAACAGGCAGTGATCAACCTGCTTAATAACGCGATTGCCTACAGCTCGGCAGGTGGGACGGTGCTGCTGCGCTGTCGGGAAAGTGAAAAATCGGATGGCGGCAAACTCCTGCACCTAAGCGTGATCGACAAGGGCCCTGGCATTGCCAAGGAGCATCTGCCCCGCATTTTCGAGCGTTTTTACCGGCCAGACAAGGCCCGCAGCCGTGATATGGGCGGTACAGGTTTGGGCCTGGCCATTGTCAAGCATATTGTGCAGGCCCACCAAGGCACGGTAGAGGTGGAAAGCATTTTGGGGAAAGGCTCAACCTTTACCATCACGCTGCCGGGGATGGAGGAGAGAGTGGTTGAGGAGGATCTGTAAGCTGAGGTGGAATCGGCTGAGATTTTTTTAAAACAAATTCCGTTTTGAGTGCGCGGATATTATCGATTGGTCAGTCTGGAACAGGCTAAGCTGCTCCGACTTACCCAAATATTGTAAATATTAGGTATGGTTCCTCCGGCCTTTTAGCAGGTCAACCGCTCCTGCGGTAGTTGCTCGCCTGTAATGCTGCCTGAGCTTAGTTTCGCATTAAATCAATCCCAAAGTGTTCCTTCAGGAGCTGGTCGAACTGGTGCTTGTCCTCGATAGCCAGTTCTGTGCGGGAACCGTTCAGGCCTGTCCGAATAAATTGCTGACCACTTACGGTTATGCGTCCATCTGCGGTGGCAAGAGATGCTATCGGTGTCTTGCTGAAGTGGGATTCCAGTGAATTCTCGTGAAAGGAGCACATCCCCTGGAAGTCGGCATACCCGTATGGCTCAAGCGAGAAACGAAATAGATTGATCCACGGTTCGTCGAGAATTTTTTGCTGGAGTATAAATTTATTCGATTTTTCAAGTAGCTTGTACGCGCGGCCGGGCTCGTGCTGTATGAAGTTGGGAACCAGTTGCAGCGGGTAGCGAAAGAAATCTCCAAATCCTACATCGGCAAGCATTGGTATGTCACCATCCACAAAAATCGCCATGTGGTCATGGCGGGGTGAGTAGGTGTCGTCATGCAGGGCCACCTCGGCGGATACCAGATGGATGCGAAAGCCCATGTGCCTCAGGAGCCAGGCAAAGGCTCCGTTAAGTTCATAACAGAGCCCACCGCGGTTCCGGCGGATAATTTTATCCAGCAGGTGTGCGTCGTTCAGCTTTATAGGTTCATTAGTGTGAATGCTCAGGTTCTCAAAGGGAACATGGAGCAGGTGGTGGTAGTGTACCCTGGCAAGCCCGTCTGCGTCGGCCGCAGGTACGGTTTCCAATCCTATTCTTTTGAGGTAGGCAAAAATATCCACGTTGCGGAGAAGCGTAAAATTTAATTCTTCAATTCGTTGTCGTTTTTTGTCAAAGTCCAGTGTTGGCTATTATTTACTGTATTCCATTGTGAGTGGCAGGCTGACATATACAGGGCTGATTATTTATCCATAAACACCCAAACGACCCAATGTTTTTATCTTGGAAAAATCTTCTGGGGGAGTGCTGCTAACAGAGTAATATGTCAACGAATCGGGTGAAGTTCTTGGCAGACAAATATGAACTCCTTAATAGGATCTCTTGAGGAATTTCTTGATTTTCAGTGCTACAGCGCGATAATGAAAAAGAATATCATAATCATATTATCCCGCTACTGAATTTAAAACGGAGCACGAGTCATGCGCTGTCCAAAATGTGGCTACACATCGTTCGACAAGCAGGAGCGCTGTCCAAAATGTAAAAAAAATATAGTCGCTGCCACGGCTGCATTTGTAGGAACTGTTGTCAATGCTACCCCTCCCGCATTCCTGTGTATAGTGGTGCCAGAGCAGGAAGCGGGGCATGCGGTTGCAGCAACGGATAACGACATCGGGCTGGATATCGACAATGATGGTCAGGAATACAGCAGCGCTGGTGATGAGCTTTTTTGCCTCAGCGACCACGAACAAACCGAAGAGATCCTGCGGCCATTCACCGAACTTCCGGATGATGCCATTGATCTCCGCTTAACCGACAGTTTTGATGCAAGTTCTGCAATGCAGCAGGAACCTGCTTTGAATCTGGAACTTGAGCTGGCCGTAGATGATGTCTCCCTGCCTTCTGCAGAGACAAAAACCGATATAAAATCCACTTTCCTTCCCGGGCTAGGTCTGAGAGAATTAGATCTATCAGACCTGCAGGCTCCGCAGGTTGGCTCCAGCCGGGCTGTAGGGATTGAACCGGCCCAGGGCCTGGATGATACTGATGCGGCCGTCAAGATAGCATCGCCCGGTTCGGCCTCTGCGGGCGCACAGAATTTCTCTCTGGAAAATTTACTTCTGGAAGGCATTGAGGATAAGCCAGCAACATCCGTTAGCGATGCAACCTATCAACCTTCCGTGAAAACCGGCACTGCCCTGGACAACTTTAATTTTGGACTGGATGAGCTGCTTGTAGTCGATGAAAATGAAAAGACTTGACAGCCCCTCCGGTTCTTTGCTATGAAATCCAAATTGCGTTGAATGTGCCGAGATAGCTCAGTCGGTAGAGCAACGGACTGAAAATCCGTGTGTCCCTGGTTCAAATCCTGGTCTCGGCACCAGCACATTCAAGAGGTTAGAGCAGGTTTCCCGCTCTAACCTTTTTTGTTTTGTCCACATTGCAACCTTGTGCTAGTTCGACGAGGAGAAGTGAAAGTGAAAAATAGCAAAGAAAACTTTGGGCCAAGGGTAGGAAAAATTGCTGAATTAGTCGGCGGGCAGGATGAATTGTCCAGGAGGGCAGGGATAAAGCACCGTATCAATGGGCTCGTACATGAAGGGTGAACCAGATCCATCTCGCGAACGGCTCATAGCAATGGATGACGCCGCTCATGTCTCTCTTTTTTTGGCTCGCAACAGGAGAAGGAGCAATGCAACCGGAGGAGGCACAGTAATCCCTCGGCGTGTGACTGGATTGGGAAAAGAATGAAGGTGCAAGCGAAGACGGCACCTTCGACTTCTATGAGGATTGGTTAGATTTTCCAAACAGTGCATATCTGGTAGATATCCACTGTGGTTCAAGGGCAGACAAGGGTGAACTAAGAATCGTCTTTAAGCTGAATATGTATGAAGGCCTGCAGGTCAAGCGTAAAGAATTGAACAAGTTTGTCGGTTTAATCGCCCCAGTTGGGTAGGGCTCTATGCTTGGAAAAAGAGTCATCTGGCCAAGAATCAGCACTTTATATCCCACTGGCTTCCATCGTGCACGATATAAGCGGCGGCTGACCTGTCTGTTCAAGTGTAAAAGCTGCATAATTTGAGGTAGGTCTGGTCTTATCTATCCCTGATATCGACCTGACAGTTCCTTCCAAGACTCCGCTGCATTAAAATGGAAAACGGCATCATATCAAAATGGGATGAGGCCAAGTGTTTTGGCTTTATCACACCGCAATCTGGCGGCAAACCGCTGTTTTTCCACATCAGCGCCTACAGCCCGGCCCATAACCGGCCTGTCGGCAACTTGCTCGTGCAGTATTCGCCTTCTACCGATCAAAAAGGCCGCATCTGTGCCATCAACGTAAGCCCCATTCAGGGTCATAAAGGGCTACGCCGCGACAGCAGGCAACAAATCCTTTCCCTTATCCTGCTCGCCCTCATTAGCGCTGTCCTCTTGTGCCTCTACCTGGCCAAACGTATTCCACTGCAACTGGTCTACCTGTATACCGCCATGAGCGTGGCCGCCTTTTTCCTCTACGCCAGGGACAAAAAAGCAGCCGAATGGGGCGGTTGGCGCACACCCGAAAACACCTTGCATGTGGTGGCGCTTCTAGGCGGATGGCCGGGGGCGGGCCTTGCCCAGAGTTTTTTGCGGCATAAATCAAGCAAACACCCCTTCCGCATCATGTACTGGATTACCGTGCTGATCAATTGCAGCGCCTTATACTGGCTCGCTTCACCTGAAGGGCGGATATGGCTGAAAATGCTCCTCAAATCGTATACTATCGGCTGATTGTGAGTGACAACGCGCTTTGAAGCTGAAGCATTGGCTGCTCGGCGTAAGACCATGCGAGGCAATGGGGCCAACATGTACGATCTCTTTGTTGATGTTCCAGGGGGTAAGGTCTTTACTCGCCGCTGGAACGTGCAGGCGACCCAAAATCCACCGCTTATACTGCTACACGATTCCCTTGGCTGTGTTGAGCTGTGGCAGGACTTCCCCCTTGAGCTTGCCCATGCCTGCAACTGCGAGGTGATCGCCTATGACCGGCTGGGTTTTGGCAAATCCTCCGCCCGCAGTGGGGCGCTATCCATGCAGTTCATCTGCGAAGAAGCTGCCATCTATTTTCCGGCAATACAAGAGACGCTTGGTCTGACCCGTTTTTCTCTGTTCGGCCACAGCGTGGGCGGCGGCATGGCCCTTATGATTGCAGCCTCACAACCCGACCATTGTGCTGCGGTGATTACGGAATCTGCCCAGGCCTTTGTGGAAGAGCGCACCAAGGTGGGCATCCGCACTGCCATGCAGCATTTTGTCCAGCCGGAACAGTTTGCCAAGCTGGAGCGCCTGCACGGTGACAAGGCACGCTGGGTCTTTGCCGCCTGGACCGAGACGTGGCTTGCACCCGCCTTTGCAGACTGGAGCCTTGACCCACACCTTAGCGGCGTCACCAGCCCGGTATTGGCAATCCATGGTGATTTGGATGAATATGGCTCCCTGGAATTTCCGCGCCGTATAGTGACGCGGGCAGGCGGCCATGCTGAAAAGCTTATTTTGCGCGGATGCGGTCACATCCCCCATCGTGAGCAAAAGGCGCAGGTGCTCCAAGCATGCTCTACCTTTCTGCACAATCAGCTTGGGTATTAAAATTCGCACTGCAGGCCTGTGCTGCTCTGCCAAGGCAGATAGCGCTTGATGTGAAATTGAAACAATATGATTGAACAGGCAAGGGCTTTTTCTTGCAACATCCGACAACATCCGAGGTTGATATGCTGGCAGTGATTGCCATGATCAGCGGCATGCTGGTCATGATTTTGGAAATGACCGGGGCACGGCTCATGGCCCCGCATTTGGGCACCTCCATCATCGTGTGGACCAGTCTGATTGGTGTGGTGCTTGGTTGTTTGGCTGCAGGCGCCTGGCTGGGTGGGCGCCTGGCCGACAGGAGCGCAACTGCCCGGCAACTCGCCCTTATCCTGGCCTGGGCCGGGAGCGGTATGGCCCTGACTGCGCTTTTACACGAACCCCTCGGTGCCTGGGTGAGCGCCAGCGTAATCAACCCCTATCTGGCGGCGGTGCTGTGTGCGTCCATGCTCTTTGCTCTGCCCGCCATCTCCTTCGGTATGGTCACTCCCTATGTCATCCGCTTGGCTATGGTTGATGTCCATACCTCCGGCCAGGTGGTTGGGCGCTTGTACGCGCTCTCCACTTTCGGCAGCATTATTGGCACTTTTTTAGGCGGCTTTGTGTTGGTTT
>JAAYIE010000097.1 GCA_012744275.1 Desulfobulbaceae bacterium | reverse complement strand
CGACCTGCAAGATACAGGGCTCCGGTCAGCGCACCCACGGCCACGGAAGAGACCAGAAAACCCTGGGTGCGGGAATCTCCATGCAATACATCCTGGGCAAAGATGGGTAAAAGCTGGCTGTAGGAAGCGCCGCACATACTGACCAAGGCCAACAAAAGCAAGAGTGAGCGCACCGGAGCAAAACCAAAGGCATAGCGAAAGCCCTCCCGGAGGTGCACAAACACCGCTGGTTTTTCCGCAGGTTGCACATACTTGGGCACGCGCATGATGAAAAGGCCGCCCAGTACCGCAATATAGCTGAGCCCATTAATGAGAAAGCACACGCCCTCGCCAGCCCAGGCAATGATAAAACCGGCAATGGCCGGGCCAACAAGGCGCGCCCCGTTGAACATGGAGGAGTTGAGGGCAATGGCATTGGTGAGATCTTCGCGGTAATCGATCATCTGCACGATAAAGGATTGCCGCGCAGGCACGTCCACCGCATTGATAATACCCATGCACAGAGACAACGCAATAATGTGCCATATTTCCAGCCAGCCGGTGAACATCAGCATGGCCAGGGTCAGGGCCTGGAGCATGGAAAAAAATTGGGTGAGGATCACCAGCCGGTGCCGGTTCATGCGGTCACTGACCACCCCGGCAAAAGGAGTGACCACAAAGGACGGAGCCTGGGAGACAAAGCCGACAAGGCCAAGCAGCATCGGGCTGTGGCTCAAACGCCAAACCAGCCAGGCAATGGCGGTTGCCTGCATCCAGGTGCCGATAAGGGAAATGGCCTGGCCAAAGAAGAAGAGCCGGAAATTCCGGGAGCGAAGCGAGCGGAATAACCTGAGGCGGATTCTCCCGCTCTGTGTCGTATGCTGTTGTTCCGGCATATAATCCGTGTGTAACCTTCTGTGTATAACCTTATTAGGCAAAACCGGGCTGCGTGTCTTCCAGCTTTAGATTCAATATGTTCTCAGGCTTAGGAAATACGAGACAGGCGTCCGTGCAGGCCGATCCTGCGGGTATTTGCCGATGCCAAATGAGGAAGAGCGGCTGAAAAAATATGGAACTGGAATCAAGCAAATTTACTGCGGAACATAAAGTAGACCGCACCCACCAGACAGAGGCCTGCCCAGAGATAGTCGAGCTTGAGTTCTTCCTTGAGGTAAAAGACCGAAAAAGGCACAAACACAGACAGGGTAATCACTTCCTGGATTATTTTAAGCTGGCCCACTGATAAAACCGTGTAGCCAATGCGGTTGGCCGGGACCTGCAAGAGGTATTCAAACAGGGCAATGCCCCAGCTGACCAGCGCGGCAATGATCCAGGGTTTGTGGTTGAACTCCTTGAGATGCGCATACCAGGCAAAGGTCATAAAGACATTGCTGCAGATAAGCATGACAACCAACAAAATGACCGAACGCATTGCTTCTTTTCCGTGCGGTGATAATCAAAGGTTTGCTGGGTTTGAGCGCCCCAAAACAGGAGGACAGGCTGAAGGTAAAAATGGTCACCCGATGTACCATGTTGCCTGATATGGATCAAAGAGATTTTTCCGCACGGGCTGTGAAGGCTCGCTATTCTGGCTGTGAGTTGCCAACAAGAAACCTTCGATGACTAAGAACGGCTTACATTGGTGAATTTTATCTGTTCGTATTAGGTTTTTTCCCAGTGCTGTCTCATAAAAGATCAATGAAAGGAGGCTCGGAGAGCTCTTTGGTGGTACAATGATTTTGCAAAAAGATCATACAAACCAAGGAGATCCGAGCCATGGCCCATAGTAACACTGTCCTG
>JAAYIE010000096.1 GCA_012744275.1 Desulfobulbaceae bacterium | reverse complement strand
GCCATTTGGCTCCCTGAGAGCGAAGGCAAGCCAGATTGCCCCATGATCGTCTGCATCATCAGTTGCCCTGGATGAGGCTGCCTCCTGGGTTTGAACATCTGAAAAAAATCATTCTTCAACAGGCTGATAAGCACATCGTGCTCCACCGTATCGAAGAACTACGCCAGGTCCGCATCGACAGCCACGCGATACCCCTCGCGGATGTATTGGCGAACCTGGTAGACGACATCATGGGGCGACAGCCCCTTACGAAACCCGAAGCTTGCTTGCGAAAAACCAGGGTCGAAGATCGGCGCCAACACCTGCGCAATAGCTTGTTGAATCAAGCGGTCAAGGACAGCAGGTATTCCCAGCGGGCGCGTGCCCCCTGTTGCCTTTGGAATATCCGCCCTTTTGACCGGCAAAGGTTCATAACTTCCTGCAAAGATAGATGAACGGATTTCCGGCCAGTACTCCCAAGCGTAGGCCATGAAGTCGTCGATCAGCATGTCGTCCACGCCCGGCGCTCCACGATTGGTCTTGACCTGTTTCCAGACGTCACTCAGGTTGGCCCGAGAAAGAACCAACCCCAACAGAGTATGCATCGGGATTGGGCATGTCGTCAACGCGCCGGCCAACTGCTCCCCCGGTCGGGTTCATCGCACTGGTCGAGCTTGACGGGCCTTTTCCCTGCTCTGGGTTTGACCCTCGTCCGCTGGCAGCGAACTACTATGACCTCTGCTGACTCCTGCCCGGCAACCAGACATGTTACCAGGAGTGGCGCTTTCCAACGGAAGTTGGATCGCATACCGGACAGGCCTCCCCGGATAAGAACGTGATCTTTCGTTATGCAATCGCGGCATTTACCGTATCCCCCAAACCCGAGGCTTTGGCATATGGTACTGACTTGCCTGGAGACTCGGCCTTGTATGCCGTTTCTGTTCGTCGACTCATAACTTTGCGCTCCAGCTTCCTCCAGACCAACCCTCGCGGGTTCGCCCTTGCTTTCGGCTAGTATTTATGTTCCTGTCATCACGATAGGAACAGGGTTTACATACAGGGGGCTTACACCCCATTTACACCCTTCGGTCAACCGGACGCCCAAAAGCTACGCTTTTGGGTTCCCTCCGCTTCGCTCCGGCGCCGGCTACCTCCAACGTTAGGCTTTGCCACGCTCTTGCCTTCTGTTATTTTGTACGCTATTGTGTACAAAAAAGAGCAAGGAGACCAAGATGCAAAGATTACGTATTAACGAAGATATTAAACCTCTCTCCGAAGTTAGAACCGGAATTGCGAATTTTATTAAACAAATTCAAGAAACTAAAAGACCGCTCGTCATCACCCAACATGGTAAAGGGGTCGCCGTACTTGTCGATGCCCACGAATTTGAAGCGATGCAGGAAAAAATTGAACTCCTTACGGATGTGCATACTGCTTTGCAGCAAATTGAAAATGAACAAGAGGTTGAACATAAAGAGGCCCTAAAAAGCGTGCTGCAACGAACCGCACAATGAACATTATTTGGTCCCCTCTCGCCCTCGACAGAATTTCAGAAATTGCTCAATATATTGCACGGGATAAGCCGCTGGCTGCTGAAAAGTGGGTCAGAGCTATCTTTTCAAAGGTTGAAGAATTAGAAACTTCGCCAGAAATTGGAAGAATTGTTCCAGAAATAGGGAACATTCAATTTAGAGAACTTATTTACTCGAACTATCGTATAATCTATCGTATTGAGAAAAGAAGGATTTCAATCCTTACCATCAGGCATAGTAGACAATTATTGCCACTTGAAGAACTAAAAGCCTAATCGGGTAGCCGGGGAGAATCTCTCCCCCAGCCCCCACACCACCTGGCATGCGGGTCCGCACCAGGCGGTTCCCATGAGCTACCGAGCCGTAGCCGGGTAATGGATGTTTACCCATAGATCTTTGATCGAAAGCAGACCTTGATCTTTAACAGCCCGTATAAGCAATGGAAAAAAATTGACACCCAGGGTGGAACCAACTACTTTATTATGTTTGTTGTCAACGTGGCGTATGCCTATCCGTCCTATACTTGAACATGAATCTCGATATTGATACCAACTGGCAGTTGCGGCTCAACAACTACGCCAAGGCACTGGCAGCTAGCAACTTTGCCGTGCGCCAGGCGAAGACAAGTCTTGCTGAAAGCCGCCGCCGCTCTGCGACCTATTCTACACCTGATCAACCGCCATTACCGAGTGCGGCAAGCTGTCCAATCTGGACATGGTGGCCAACCGCACCGCAGCCATCACTTTTGGGCCACGTCATATGATCATCTGCGTGGGCGGGAACAAGCCGGTTCACAATGCGACGGTCGCATGGAGCGCATTAAACACACCTTGTGTGAAAATCAGCCGCTGCATGAACTGTAAAAGCCCGGATCGTATTTGCAACACCTGGATCATTACAGAAAAATCCTGCCCCAAGCACCGCATCCGGGTGATCCTGATTAATCAGGACTGAGGACTGCAGCCTGCCCGGACTGTTCCACATTAGGCACAAGCAACACTTCAACCCCATTCACATCATAACGCGCATTATTTCATGGAAAATCTCAGCAACCTGTTAGCCCAACGTCGTGAGAAGGCGGAAAACCTGGCTGCCGAAGGCGTAGCCCTGTACGGCAACCGTTTTAACCATCCGCAACCCATTGCCGACCTGTTGCCCCTGGGCACAGTGCTTGCCGCCGAGATGCACGACGATTCCGACACGGTCTTCCGTGTGGCCGGGCGCATCATGTCTATGCGCAAATTTGGCAAGGCTGCCTTTTTCCACCTGCGCGACAGCAGTGGCGATATTCAGGTCTATGCCCGCCGCGATCTTTTGGGCGAGGAAAGCTTTAACCGGTTTAAGAAATGGGATGTGGGTGACATCGTTGGGGTTGAAGGCAAACTCTTCAAAACCAAGACTGCCGAGCTTTCATTGGAGGCCTCGCTTTTGCAGATGGTGACCAAATCCCTCAGACCGCTGCCTGAAAAATTCCACGGCCTGACCGATGTGGAAACCCGCTACCGTCAGCGTTACCTTGACATGATCGTTAACCCTGAGGTGAGCACAGTTTTCCGCAAGCGGGTAGAGATTATCCGTCTGATTCGCGAATTTTTAAGCGACCGTGGTTTTCTTGAGGTGGAAACGCCGATGATGCAGCCCGTGCCCGGAGGAGCCACGGCTAAGCCCTTCAAAACCCACCACAAGACCCTTGACATGGAGCTGTACTTGCGCATCGCGCCGGAACTCTACTTGAAACGCCTGCTCGTGGGTGGATTTGACAAGGTGTTTGAGATCAACCGCAACTTCCGCAATGAAGGCATTTCTACCCGGCACAATCCGGAATTCACCATGCTGGAATTTTACCAGGCCTACGCCACTTACCATGACATGATGGACATCACCGAGGAGATGATTTCCTGGCTGGCAGAGATGGTGTGCGGCTCCATGGATATTGTGTATCAGGGGGTGGAGGTCAACCTGGCTCCGCCCTGGAAACGCCTGACCATGGACGAGGCCCTGGTGCAGATCGGCGGGCTGGATGCTTCTATCCTGATGAACGAACAGGCCCTAATCCATTTGGCTAAAAAGAAAGGGATTGAGTTGCAGTCCGATGCCGGTGGAGGCAAGGCCAAGACCGAGTTGTTTGAACTGCTGGTGGAAGAAAAATTGATTGACCCCACCTTTATCACCTCCTATCCCACCGAGGTCTCGCCCCTGGCGCGGCGAAACGAAGATGACCCCAGCGTGACTGACCGTTTTGAGCTGTTCATCACGGGCCGGGAAATTGCCAACGCCTTTTCCGAGTTGAACGACCCGATAGATCAGCGTCAGCGCTTTCAAAAACAGATTGATGAACGCGGCGATGATGAGGAAATCCATCCGGTGTTGGACAAAGACTATATCCGTGCTCTGGAGTACGGCATGCCACCTGCGGCAGGTGAAGGCATCGGCATTGATCGCCTGGTGATGCTGCTGACCGACTCGGCCTCTATCCGTGATGTCATCCTCTTCCCTCTGCTCAAACCGGAAAGCGGCGAATAGGCTGGGCTGGCTATGGCCTCCTTTGAATGGTTTGTCAGCCTGCGCTACTTGCGAGCCAAGCGCAAGCAGAAGTTCATCTCGTTGATTACGCTTATCTCCATCCTCGGTGTAGCAGTAGGCGTGATGGCGCTTATTGTGGTGCTGTCAGTATACACCGGCTTTACCGAAGGCCTGCGGGACCAAATTATCGGGGTCAATTCGCACCTTATCATTCAGGGTTACAGCGGCACCATTGACGACCCGGATGCGGTCATGAACGAGACTGCCAATGTGCCCGGGGTAGTGGCGCAAACACCCATGATTTACACCCAGGCACTCATTACCACCGCAGCAGGCTCAAACGGCGTGGTGCTGCGAGGCATTGATCCAGCCAGCGCCAGTAAAGTGGTCACCATTAGTGAAAAGATGGTCAGCGGCAGTCTGGACAGCCTCAGCACGGCCACCAACCCACCGGCAATTGTGCTGGGCCAGGATCTGGCCCGACAGCTGCAAACCTATCCCGACGACCGGGTGCAGCTGCTGGCCCCGAACGGACCGCTCACCCCCATGGGGGTGTTGCCCAAGGTGCGGGTCTGTGTAGTAGGCGGCTCTTTTTCCACTGGCATGTACGAGTACGACTCCAACATGGGTTATCTCGACCTGCATACGGCCCGCACCCTGGCCGGACTAGACCACGACCAGGCTGTACACGCCATTGAGGTGCGGGTGCGCAACGTAGAGGCGGCGAACATGGTCGCGGCCGCCATCAGCCAGAAACTCGGACCGGCCTATGTGGTGCGCGACTGGATGCAACTGAACCAGAACCTGTTTGCGGCCTTGAAGCTTGAGAAACTGGGTATTTTTATTGCACTTGATCTCATTATCCTGGTGGCCGCTCTGAATATTATCAGCGCGCTCATTATGGTAGTGATGGAAAAAACCCGCGATATCGCCATCCTCAAGTCCATGGGCGCAAAAACTTCTTCGATCATGCGTATCTTCTTTTACCAGGGCATGGTTATTGGCGTAGTTGGCACAATCCTCGGAGTGATCAGCGGTTTGGGAGTATGCGCCCTGCTCAAGCGCTACAAAATTATTGAGTTGCCCAGCAATGTCTACCCCATGTCCACCATTCCCATCAAGGTGGTGCCCACAGATGTGACCATTATCGCCATCTCGGCGCTGATCATCACCTTAGCTGCCACCCTGTACCCTTCGTGGAAAGCAGCCAAAGTTCGCCCAGCCGAGGCCCTGAGTTATGAGTGAGGCTACGGTGACAACGCCGCTTCTTTCCGCAAGAGCAATCTCTAAGCGCTACCTGAGCGGCGATAACATCATCACGGTGCTGGACGAGGTTGATTTTGATCTGCAGCCCCGCGAGATGTGCGCCATTGTGGGGGCGTCTGGTTCGGGTAAAACCACTTTACTGCAAATTCTCGGCACCCTGGACACACCGGACAGCGGTGAACTCCTGTTCAACAATGAAAACCTCCTGCAGCGTACGGATACCGCCCTGGCCCAGCATCGCAATAACTCGCTCGGCTTCATTTTCCAGTTTCACCACCTGTTGCCGGAATTCAGCGCCCTGGAAAATGTGATGATGCCGGGCCGCATTGCAGGTAAGCTTGGCCCTGACCTGGAAGAACAGGCCTGCACCCTGCTGGAACAGGTGGGCCTGGGCGAGCGTCTCTACCACCGTAGTGGTGAACTCTCGGGTGGTGAGCAGCAGCGCGTGGCCCTGGCTCGCGCCCTGGTGATGCAGCCGACCTTGCTCCTTGCGGATGAACCCACCGGCAATCTGGACGCAAACAGTGGCCAACGGGTTTTTGCTTTGCTGAGGGAGTTGAGTCAAAGCCATGGTTTAGCTGTGGTTATGGTCACCCACAACATGGAACTGGCCCGGGCCATGGATCGCTGCCTGACCTTGACAGGAGGTAAACTGACGTCGTCCATGTAAGAGCAGTTTGAAACAATCAACACCTGGCTGATTTCACTAACAAACACACATTTCTTGCAAGCCCATGGCAGCTATACTGTGCAATTTTTCCAATCTGTATCGTGCTGCCCAGTGCTGCCTGCTCGCCTCTTTCCTCCTGTTTGCCACTGCCTGTTCTTCTCTCCCCTCGCTGCAGTACCGCAATACCACCACTACCTTTGACGCAACCAACGACACGCAGCTTGGACGCTCCATTGCTCCCATGCTAGCTGCGCATCCCGATACTATTTCCGGTGTGCACCTGCTGACCAATCCCTACGAAGCCATGGCTTCCCGGGTGCACCTTGCCCGCTCAGCAGAAATTTCCATTGATGCACAATACTACATCTGGCGCGCCGATATTGTCGGCACCCTGCTTTTCGAAGAACTGTTTCAGGCTGCAGAGCGTGGGGTACGGGTGCGCTTGCTCCTCGACGACAATGGTACCCAGGGAATCGACAAACTGCTTGCAGCGCTCAATGCACATCCAAATATAGAAATCCGCCTGTTCAACCCGTTTTTGTACCGTAATGCTCGCTGGTTCGATTTTCTCACTGATTTTTCCCGACTAAACCGCCGCATGCACAATAAGTTGTACATTGTCGACAATCAGGTTGCCATCGCGGGTGGCCGCAATATTGGTGATGAATATTTCCAAGTGCCAGAACAAACCGCATTTATTGACGCCGACTTGCTTGGTGTCGGCCCAGTAGTGCGTGAAAGCTCCAAGGATTTTGACCGCTATTGGGCCAGCCTCTCATCGTATCCGGCAGAACTGATTCTCTCCGCTCCCTCTGACCAAGAGCTTGAAGACCTGCACAACGAAGCCAAAATCTACAATACTGATGAAAAGGCCCAAAGGTACATCCACGCCATGAATGCATCCGGGGCAGTGCAACGCTTCCTTGCTGGCGATTTGCCCTGGCATTGGGTTTCTGTACGGATGATCAGCGATCCTCCGGCCAAGGGGCTGGGTACAGCCAGGTCGGAAGACCTGCTGCCGGCAAAACTGTTTCAACTCGCCGGTATCCCGGAAAAGAATATGGAGGTCATTGCCCCATATTTCGTGCCGCAGCAAGACGATATTGCTGCCATGACCAATCTGGCTCAAGAAGGCGTTCAGCTACAAATCCTAACCAACTCGCTGTCAGCCACTGATGTAGCGGTGGTACATTCCGGTTATGCAGGCAGCCGAACAGCTTTGCTCAAGGCTGGCGTAAACCTCTATGAATGGCGCCATAGCATGGCTGCCGATCTTATGGGCAATCGGTTAGGAATCGGTCAGAGTTCGGCATCCAGCCTGCACGCCAAAACCTTCACCATTGACGGTAAACATCTCTTTATTGGCTCCTTTAATTTCGATCCAAGATCCATCAGGCTTAACACGGAATGCGGTTTTATTGTGCACAGTGAGCTATTGGCAGCTCAGATGGAAGAAGCGTTCATGCTTGCCATCCCATTCCAATCCTACGAAGTGCACCTGAGCCCCCAAGGTTCCCTGTACTGGCTGGAACGTAGGGAAGACGGCCGGGTTATTCGCCACGATCAGGAGCCCTACACCAGCTGGTGGCAAAGGCGTCTAGTTGACTTTTTCGCCATCCTGCCCATCAAATGGCTCTTGTAAGGCATATCTTCCAGTTCCAATTTAAAAAAAGTAAAGGCGATCGCCAAAGAAAAGGGCATTGCCGTCAAGGCTGAGAACGACTTCATCGGCCGGGGTGTCGAAGTATATGCGCTTAAACGGAGCGGTTATACTGCCTTAGACCCGCCTTTTCTCAGCCCATATCTGGTTGAAGGATAAATCGCCCATGATAGCTGGGGTCGCAAATTCTATACCTGTGACAGCAAATGCCGTGGTCTTCTCAATAAATGGTCAAGGGATGCAACGTTGCCCAACCGGTTATTCATGCCAGGGCCGTTACTTGCCGACCTTGCCAGATATATCGGCCAAATGCTAAGGCTTGAAATATATGGGGTAGATTTTATAGTCGCTAGAAACGACCCTTTCATCGTCGATGTGAACGCTTTCCCAAGCCTCAAAGGAATTTCAGATGCAGCGGGCCTAATCGCAGACTATATTTGTGCGATGCCTTAATCAGATTCCATCAAATTCCAACTACACCTGTGCAACAGGTGCAGCAAGCGCACGCTCACCCACAGCTGCAAACCATGTGTGCAGGTGCGGTTACGAAAACCTTTGGCAAACCGGGGCCCATGTTCTTCTCTGCCTGTTCATTGCCATCCCTAAAAGGCCGCCAAGATTCCAGCGCCTTCACTGACACCGCTGATACCAGCCTTGGCCGCGCCGTTACACCTGTTCTGGCCGCACAGCCGGAAAACATCTCCGGCATCCATCTCCTCTTCGAGCCCTACGAAGCCATGGCTGCGCGTATCCGGCTTGCCCGGTCAGCCGAGCGCTCCATTGATGCGCAGTACTATATCTGGCACGCAGATGTTTCGGGCACCCTGCTGTTTGACGCACTCTGTCAAGCGGCAGATCGGGGAGTGCGTGTACGCCTCCTTCTGGACGACAATGGTACCCAAGGCATCGACCAGCTGCTTGCCGCTTTGAATGCGCATCCAAACATTGAGATCAGGCTCTTCAACCCTTTCCGGCACCGTAATGCCCGCTGGTTCGATTTCCTCACCGATTTTCGGCGGCTGAACCGCCGCATGCACAACAAACTATATCTTGTCGACAATCAGGTTGCCATTGTTGGCGGCCGTAATATCGGTGACGAATACTTTGACGCCCCAAGCGAAACTTCCTTCATTGATGCCGATCTGTTGGGAATCGGCCCAGTGGTGCGGGAAAGCTCCAAAGATTTTGATCTCTACTGGAACAGTTTGTCGGCTTATCCTGCAGAGTTGATCCTGCCCCGATCCCGCGCAGAAGACATCAGCAACCTGCGTGCCCAAGCCATAGTTTACCAGCAGAACCTAATGGCTAAAATGCATACCCATGCCCTGCAAACCTGTGGAGCCATACAGTGCCTGCTGGACAACACCCTGGACTGGCACTGGGTGCCTGTGCGTATGCTCAGCGATCCCCCGGCCAAGGGGCTGGGTAAGGCCAAATCCAGGGATTTACTGCCGGCCCAACTTATTTTCAATTCGGGCATACCCCAAAAATCTCTGGAGATGGTTACGCCTTACTTCGTGCCGCTGGGAAACGATATCAGAGCGCTGAGCGGCCTTGCGAAAAAAGGGATAGCAATCCACATTCTCACCAATTCACTGGCTGCAACCGATGTGGAGCTAGTGCATTCTGGTTATGCCGGCAGCCGCAAGCGTTTGCTCAAAGCGGGCATCAGGCTTTATGAATGGCGGCACCAGCTGAGCGAATCGCTCATGACGCACCGCAGGGGCATTGGTCAAAGCTCTTCTTCAAGTCTCCATGCCAAAACCTTTGTCAGCGATGGTAGATACCTCTTTGTAGGGTCCTTCAACTACGACCCACGCTCTATCAGGCTGAATACAGAGTGCGGCTTTATCGTTGAGAGTGCAGAATTGGCATCAGCGGTGGAAAAATCATACTTACATGCTGTACCCTACTCCGCCTATGAGGTACGGCTGGATGAAAACGGTTCGTTATACTGGCTTGAGCAGCGCGAAGACGAGCAACTTATTCGTCACCATACAGAACCCTACACCAAGTGGTGGCAGCGGCGCCTGGTCGATTTTTTAGCAATACTACCCATCAAAAGGCTATTGTAGAATTCATCGGACTCCAGGGGCCGTCTTGGCGCTCCCCCGTGGCTAACCTGATTCAATACTCTTCCAGATTGACATCTTCCCGCCACAACTGAAAGGTCGCATTCCTTCGAACAGCCAGATGCAGGCAGCCAACAACATGGCCTGGTTCTGCCCAGGCTCGGCTACCTGGCAAACGTCCAGAAAGCACAGGTTTGTTGACGAGAACCGCCAACACATGAGATCCCTCTGCTCCATGACGCCACCAGGTCCTTTCGATCTTTGTTGGCTGCTTAGCCACTGCGGCTGGAGATCCGGGCCTGCAAGTTATTCAGGGCCATAGTCCGGGTAGCATTGGTTACAGGCAAATCCGGTTTGATTGTTTTAAGGAACGCCCGGGAAGCGGTCCTCTATTCTATAAAGATCGTTGTACTGTATTTTACCTGCGCGTACCCAAGACACTGCGTCAAGAATTCAAGCAACGAGATTGAACTCATCCTGGCCTCTGCAAGTCGCGCTGTCAGCTCCTGCTGCAGCACATCCAACCAGATCACCTCCCGCTTCGTCTTGAGGGACTTGCGGATTGTTCTGTTTTGCTGCATGACCTGCCCAACCCATCGGGCTTTGGTCGTACTTGAGCCTGCTCCGATTTTAGAGCACTGTATTCAGTGCAGAATTGACCAGAGCATACGGGTGGCAACGAGGTAGAGGAAAATGGCAAAGAGACGTTTAAGTTTATCTACGGGCAGGCTATGGGCCAGCTTGGCCCCCAAGGGTGCGGTGAGCACACTTGCACAAACGATACCGATTAAACCGGGAATGTAGAGATAGCCCAAGCTCGTGGGTGGGCGGCCAGGCACGCCAATACCGTTGATGAGGTAGCTGAGCGCGCCGGCAACGGCAATGGGCAAGCCAATGGCAGCCGAAGTGCCCACAGCGCGGTGGGCAGTGACGTTACAGAAGAGCATGAAGGGAACAGACAGGGAACCGCCGCCAATGCCCACAAAACTGGAAACCACCCCGATGAGCGAACCCATACCGAACATGCCGCCAGTTCCTGGAAGTTCACGGGTGGGTTTGGGTTTTTTGTTGAGGATCATCTGGGTGGCAATAATGTAAATGAAGATGCAGAAAAAGACTTTAAGAAAACCGGTGGAGAGTCTGGCTGCGACAAAGCCGCCCAAAAAGGTGCCCAACAGTATACCGACCACGATACGGCGGACAATGTCCCAATCCACTGCACCCCGGCGGTGGTGGGCCATAAAGCTGGAAATGGAGGTGAAGATGATGCTGGCAAGCGAGGTGCCGAGCGCCATGTGCATCATCACCTCGGGCTGCACGCCCTGACGAGTAAAGCAGAACACCAGCATGGGCACAATAACGATGCCTCCGCCTACGCCGAGCAAACCCGCCAAAACACCCGCAATCAGACCAACAGCAAGATAGGTGACAATCAGTTCAAAGCCCATGGTTTGTTTCTCCGTGCGTATTGCACAGTTAATTCCAAGTACACATTTTTCTTTTCAAGCACTCTGAAGTGTCTGGCCCCGGGGAACCCACGCAGGACATACCTGTATATACGCCTGTGTCGCATTTTCCTCGCCTTCTCGATTTCCGCTTTAATCTGGTACTGGAATACTATATTAAAAGTGCGGTAAAAGGTTTCTTATTGCTGGGTTTTACATGTACCCAGCCCTGCTACGGCTTACTCTGGCCAACATTCTTGCGCTGGGGGCCCGCTTACGCTCAAGCACCAGCCTACGCGCTCTTCAGGCAACAGCATGGAAGCACGGTTGAGCAGCATCCCTGCCACCGTATTTTCAGGCAAACCTTTCGCGCAATCCACTGGCGCAGCCAGGGGCAATCAGGTATTTTAACACGCAAGTGTTCAGCAGCCGCCCTTTCCGGGCAGGCTGCCATTAGTAAGCCGTCTTGTAGCACATGTCAACCAACACCCGTGGTAACACGCTCGGATCCTGTTTTTTCCTCCGCACAACCAAACACCTATGGGTATCGCCGCCGATATTATCGTTCTGGTCGTCACAGCCTTTGTTTGCGGGCTGATAATGCAGCGTCTGCGCCAGCCGCTCATTCTTGGTTATATCCTGGCTGGTATTCTGCTGGGCCAGCAAACCGGCGGCATCACCATCCACGAAATCCACGACATAGAACTGCTGGCTGAAATTGGCGTAGCCCTCCTGCTCTTTGCTCTAGGCCTGGAATTTTCCTACAAGGACCTGAGGCCGGTCAAGATGATCGCCTTTTTCGGCACCCCACTACAAATTGGTCTAACCATACTGCTGGGCATGGGTATCGGCAAAATGCTGGGTTGGGACCTGGTTGCCTCGGTCTGGTTTGGTGCGCTCATTTCACTGTCAAGCACTATGGTGCTCCTGAAAACCTTGATGAACCAGGGATGGATGGGCACCCTCTCCAGTAAGGTGATGATAGGCATGCTCATTGTGCAGGATCTGGCAGTGGTGCCGATGATGATTCTGCTGCCACTTTTAAACGACCCAGCCGCCGGGCTGCCAGCCCTGAGTTTTGCCCTGCTCAAGGCAATTATCTTCCTTGGCTGTATGTTTTTTCTTGGCACAAAGATGCTGCCGATTTTACTGCGGAGCATTGTGGCTCTGGGTTCGCGCGAACTCTTTTTGCTGGCAGTGATCGCTATTGGCCTGGGCATTGGTTATGCCACCTATCTGGTAGGACTGTCCTTTGCCTTTGGCGCCTTTGTTGCCGGGATGGTGTTGACCGAATCTGACTACGGTCACCAGGCCTTAAGCGATGTCATTCCCCTGCGGGATGTGTTTGGCTTGCTCTTCTTCGCCTCGGTTGGCATGCTGCTCGATCCGCATTTTTTTGTTACCCATATCTGGACAGTGCTGCTCCTGGTGTTTCTGGTCACTGTGGGTAAGGCCACAATTTTTGCGCTCATTGCGCGGTTGTTCCGTTACGGCAATGTTATCCCCATTGCAGTTGGGCTGGGACTGTTCCAGATTGGTGAATTCACCTTTGTGCTGGCGCGGATTGGGCTTTCTTCGGGCTCCATCAGTACCGAGCTCTACAACCTGGTGCTTACCACCGCGGTAATGACCATGCTGCTCACTCCTATGCTCAGCGGCCAAACCGCCCGTATCTACGAGTTCAAAAAACGCCATGTACCAAGAGAGCCACTACAAACCATGAATTTCGAAAGCGATGACATTACCAACCATGTGCTGATTGCGGGCGGCGGCCGGGTTGGTATGCAGATAGCCAGAATTCTTCACAAGTTGCACATTCCCTTTGTCATTATCGAGTTGGATCAACGCCTGGTTGAGATGGCCAAGGAAGCAGGGTTCAATGTGATTTTTGGCGATGCCGGCCAGGAAGTGGTGCTGCAGGCGGCCAATGCCTCCGGGGCAGTGCTCCTAGTGGTAACCATACCGGGAGTTGTGGTATCGCAGGCCATAATCCGCAACACCCGCCTGCTCAATGCTGACATCCAGGTAGTGGCGCGCCTGGCTGACACTGATTTTAAAGACATCTTCGCCAAACTGCAGGTGCGCGACCTGGTGTATCCGGAACTTGAGGCGGGCCTGGAAATGACCCGGCAGTCGCTTTTGCATCTGGGTTTGCCAGTGCAGGAGGTTCATCAGTACACCGAACCGTTGCGGCAGGAATTTTTGCAACAGGAAGATCAGGACGAACAACTGCTGCAGCAGTACAAGACCTTGGCACAGCTCCGCACTGCCGAGCAGGGTTTTGACTTGGAATGGTTCAGGGTGCAGGAGAGCAGCGCCCTCCTGGGGCAAAGCCTGGCCGATGCACAAATCCGCACCCGTACCGGTGCTTCGGTGGTAGGAGTGCTGCGTGACGGCCGCATGGAATCCAACCCTGGCCCAGATTTCTGCCTGCAGAAAAAAGACCTGGTGGCGGTGATTGGCTCAAGCACTGCCAGGGCCAGCTTTAACAGCCTACTGACGCAAAGTACAGGTATGGAAAAACCAGCAGTACAAGTGGTGGTTTAAAACCTTAACAGGCTGCTGATTACGCCAAAGCGCGCTACCATGAACTGATGCAGAGCTTGAAGTAATGACTGAGGGAATAACGAAAGGACATGCAACAGTATCCTGGGGCGCCCTTGGCAATCCCCCCTAAGAGAGGTGCCAACCCGCAGGCCAGAGCTGCCTTGCTTCGTGGGATAGCACGCATAGTGGAGGGAGGCGCGCATGGCTGGAAACAAATAGAAACTGCGGAGCAGTACCGTTTACCCAACCATGCTTGCATAACTTGCTCCACGACCGCATTTTCCTTTTTTCACTTGATACCCTGGCCAACATTGCTACTAGGCCGAGACAATGTGCTGGGCAGGGACTTGAGTCGGCCTTAAATATTAGATTTGCGTTAGCAGGTCCCCTTTCCTTCCCCACCAGTGGAGAATTGTTTATACTTATCGTAAAAAAAATTTAAACGTTAACCCGTATGCAAATCGTTCACTTTTTGGTGGGACATGGAAAATACAGACTCGGGCGACAAGAAAGCGGCAATAAAGGAAGTGCAGCAAGACAGCCAGGAAGCGCCTGCACCAGAGGTTTTTGATCTGACTGCGCCGCAATGGTACATTAATCGCGAGTTAAGCTGGCTCGCCTTCAACCGCCGGGTGCTGAACGAAAGCATGGATGAACGCACCCCACTTCTGGAGCGGGTGCTTTTTCTTTCCATTATCGGCTCCAATCTGGATGAATTCTTCATGAAGCGCATCGGTGGCCTCAAGCAGCAGGTGGGGGCAAAAGTAAAGGAGCTTTCCACTGATGGCCGCACCCCCCAGCAACAAATCGACGAATGCTATGAGGAAGTTCGCGAACTGCTGGAACTGCAGCAGAACATGGAAAAGGTGCTGCTGGAACTACTGGCCGAAGAAAATATCCGCATTTTAGATTACAAGGAGCTGAGCGAACGGCAGCAACAGAACATGGCGCAGTACTTCCGGGAAAACATCTATCCGCTGCTCACGCCCCAGGGCATGGACCCGGCCCACCCTTTCCCCTTTATTTCCAACCTGTCACTCAATTTGCTGGTCGCCACCCGCCATCACGATGACGACCACACCTATCTGAACCGCATCAAAATCCCCACCGGCGCAGGCATCCCCCGTTTCATCAAGGTGGAGGCGCGCCGGCATGTATACGTGCTTTTTGAAGATATTGTCGCCAACAACCTTGACAGCATCTTTCCGGGCATGGTGGTGGAGAGCTGCTCCCGTTTCCGCGTTACCCGCAACGCCATTACCGACAAGCTGACCGACCAGGCGGTGGATTTGTTGGTGATGATCGAATCTGCCCTACGCGAACGCAAGTTTGCAGAAATTGTACGCCTGGAAGTGGATAATACCATGATCCAGCAGCACAAAGGCATGCTGGCCTCCCAGTTGCAACTGGATTCGCGCAAAGATGTTTTTGTGGTGGAAGGCATCATGGCCAAGCGCGATCTCTGCGAAATAGCATCGATCGACCGCGCTAACCTGCATTACCATGCCCATCAGCCGGTGGACCATTACAAGATGTCGCAGGATGCGCCCAACATCTTCCACCTCATCCGTGAAGAAGGGCCGTTTCTGCTGCACCATCCCTACCAATCTTTCACTGCCTCTGTGGAACGTTTCCTTAAGGAGGCCAGTACCGATCCTAAGGTACTTGGCATTAAGATGACCCTGTACCGCACCGCAGCCAATTCGCAGATTATCGAACACCTGCTCGATGCAGCGCAAAATGGCAAGCAAGTGGCGGTGGTAGTGGAACTTATGGCCCGTTTTGACGAATCTGCCAATATCCACTGGGCAACCCACCTGGAACAGGCGGGTATCCATGTAACCTATGGTGTGGTTGGGCTCAAGACACATTCCAAGGTAGTCTTCGTCGTACGCCGCGACTACAACGGACTCAAACGCTATGCCCACATCGGCACCGGCAACTACCATGCCGGAACCGCCCGTCTCTACAGTGATTTGGGCATGCTCACCTGCGATAACGACATCGGCAACGACCTTACCGAATTTTTTAACTTCCTCACCTTGGGTTATGCGCCTCTGCGTCACTACAAAAAATTGCTACCTTCACCGAGATTCCTGAAAAAGGCACTTTTGGACAAGATCAAACGGGAAATGGACCACCAGGCCAAGGGTAAGGGCGGCCATATCCAGTTCAAATGCAATGCACTGACCGACTACGATGTCGTCAAGGCCCTGTACTTGGCCTCCCAGACTGGAGTGAAGGTGGATCTTATCGTACGCGACAGCTGCATCCTCCGTCCTGGCATCAAGGGGTTATCCGAAAATATTCGCGTTATTTCCATAGTTGGTCGATTCCTGGAACATGCCCGCATCTACTACTTCCGCAACAACAATCAGCCGGAATACTTCATTGGTTCTGCGGATCTGATGCGGCGCAATCTGGAACGGCGGGTAGAAATGGTGACCCCGGTGGAATACCCTGCCCTGCAGGAACAGCTGCGGGAAATACTGGATTTGCAGATGGCTGACCAGCGCGGCGCCTGGGACATGCAGCCCGATGGCAATTATGTGCAACGGCAACCTGCAAAAAATACAGAACAGCGCTCTGCCCAGGAGCAGCTGCTTGATTTGAGTAAAAAACGCCTCGCCGATGCCAAACGGGTACACAAACGTCAGGTTGGAGAAAAGAAAATCGCCAAGCGGAAAACGTCCTGAAACCGTGCACAGAACGCGGCATACGGCAATGCTGATTCGCCAGAAAAAAGCCAGGACGCTCAAAGTATTCGGTACGTTTACCCGTGCACTTTTCCACCCGCGGAATAACATACCGTTGCTGCACTCGTCTTTGAACTGCTGACTGTAGAAACCAGGCCGGCAAGTTTCGCCCTGCTTGTGCTGCAATCAATGGCGATGTGGCAGGGCATATCGCTTTTACCCACGTAAAGCGTTCTTTAATGTCTGGCTGCAGATGCGATCTGAATTTGAAAGCGCCTCAATAAAAAAGCCTGGCTGCCCCTCGGCAGTCAGGCTTTTTTTGATGCATTACTAGCTGTTGCCCTCTACACAGCGGCTGGAGCTACAAACCCACAAACCGGAAGTTATGGTGGGTAAGACAAATAGCGGCGAGGCAGACAGCCTCTTGCTGGAAATGCATGGTGCAGCCATGGCTATGCACAAAGGCCGCACCATGTGTAATGTTTTTTTGTTTACTGCAAGGCCGCGCTTACAGCCTTGATCAGGTCTTTCTTGGCCCGCTGCAAAAATTTATCCCATTCGAGCCCGTGCCGGTAAAAGGCCATGGACGCAATTTTCTTGGTGATAATGGCGTCACGGTAGGCACTCAACTCAGGGGTATCGAGGGTGGCACGGATAAAGTCTGGCCCGATCTTTTCATGCAAAATTGCTGGCACATACAACTGCAGCACCCGGTCGACCAGTGCCTTGTCTGCCAAAATTTCAGGCAGCCGCTCTGCAAGCTGATCCTGGAAGGCAAAAACCTGCTCGCTTGAGCGCTTGGAAAGCTCAAAAAGCGGCTGGGACTTGTCCTGCTCATGCCAGGAAAGCAGGAGCGTGGTTTCCAGGCGGGTAAATTCCTCCAACATATCCATGATGTTGCGCACCAGGCCCCAACGGGCTTCGATGTCATCAATCAGCACTTCTTCGTAGCGCTCCTGCAGGAGGAAAGCGGTCAGCACTTCGCCGACAGAACTGCTGAAAACCCCACCCTTGTTGACGGAAAAGTCCTTGATCTGCATGACCTTGGTGTTTTGGGCCAGATAGCGGCGGGCCGCATCGTCAAAGAACACATTGGCCCCTTCAACAATAAAGCGCAGTTCCTGGAACAGCTTGGCAAACTGGGCCACATTATCGCGGTTGATGGTGTCCTTAAAACCGCCACAGGGGATAAAAGCCTGAATATTAGCCTGCTCTATCAGGGCCCGGTTAGCCGGGTCAGTCAGGAAAGTGCGGTGGAACAGGGTACCATCCTCAATCAAACGGCCATCGGGCAGGGTCAGGTTTTTAGAACCAATGGTCACCATAAAGCCATTTTTACCCAGCTTGTCCAAGGGGAAAGCGGTGGTGTTGGCCCTGGGTTTGCTGTTGCGCTGCAGGGCGATCTTACGCAGGGCTACCCTGTCCAGACCATCCGGGTCAAAGAGCACGGAACCGCCATCCACAATCAGGCAAATCTTACCAGTATAGCACAAAATACTGTTGGCCCCGAGATCACCATCCGGACCACCGGTCATCATCAGGTTCAACTCCTCTTCCTTGGCGCCTGCATGCTTGATCAGAGTGCGGAACACGCTCATCAGGCCGGTGGTGGTCAGGCCGCTGGTGCTGATTTTTTCACCAATGCGATCATAAATAACCTGCAGATCGTTGGTCAGCAGTTCACGTTTGCCCTCGATCTGCAGTTCAACCCCTTCTTTATCCATGTCAAAAAGGCCAAAGGCCTCACCACTGTCCAAAAGGCCAAAGGCGTCATGGGGAATGCCAATGGTCTTGCCCGTGGTGATGGTGCGCCAATGGCGATAACCGCGTTTGCGCGCATTTTCGGCCACTGCATCCATGAACGGCGCTGTGCCCTCGTCTGGCCCGAAAAAGATCAGTTCAGGCGTGCCCAGATAGTCCACAATTTGCGGGTCGGGCTGCATCAGGTCAAGGATGCCCTCGGTATAGTCAATCAATGCCTCCAGGGTATAGCGGGCGTATTGCGGGTGCGGAATAACCACGCCTTTGGCCCCGCTCTCGCAGATATCCTTGTGTTTCAAGCGTTGTGCCACCGGGCCCAGGGCATAGTTGAGCAGTACCGCATTAGCCAGGATGCTCTGGTAGTTGGCGCGGTTAACCCGCAGCATGCGCAGCCCGCCCCGGGAAATATCAGCAGCACGCAAATGGGTGCCGCAGGAATAGTGACCACTGGTGAAAAAGACCCCATGCACGAACTGGCGATACACCAGGGGATCCAGAACATCACTATCAAACCGGAAGGCAAAGGAACGTTTTTCCGCCTTGTAAAAGTTGGTTTTGCGGGTGCTGGTAATCAGCCTGAACATGAAGTGGAAGATGTCGTAGTTCAGGGGGGCATCGAGGAAACGGGCCGCGATCAGGCGCATGAACTCCTGCTCCTTGAGCTGCACCTGGGCTTCGCTTAAACGCTGGTTGACCTTGGGGTCAAACTTGTCTGCAAAGAGGGCGTACAGCATCTTGAGCAGGTCAGGGTTGTTGTATGCCGCTTCGTCCAGCAGGGCCTGGGTGTAAATGGAGCGATTGGAGCTTTGTATGCGCTTGCTGAAGGTTTCACGCTGATCCTCGGTGCTCAGTGCTTCCAGCAGTTCGCGGTCAGAGTGGTTTTCGCTTTCCTGGTAGATGAACAGAAGGCAAAAATCAATGGCATTACTGGCAAAAAGCAGTTCCTCAAAGGTCAAGGTACCCTGCAGATAGTGGTCATCAATGGTTTTGGCCGGGCAACCGAGAAAAGAGCGCAGGGCAGTCTTGACCTCGTTTTCCCTGAGCCGGGTGAGTTCGCCCAGAACGTAGATGGAGCAGACAGAGGAAGGCACTGCATCTTTCCCCAGGTACGGCTCCCAGGAGGCGCGCACAATGGTAAGGCCAAAATCCGCCAGCAGTTTGCGGAGTATCGGCAGTTGCGGCCGCTCAAAATCGCTGTTGAACATAATGCGGGTTTCCCCGGTTTCCGGCAGATTGTAAAACTCGATCAGTTGCAGGGCCTGATCGGCATTGCGAACGAGAAACTGTTCGTGACGCTGTCTGGTAGTTTCGGAGGTGGCGGCACGGTCTCCAATCAGGTTGAAAAGGAAACGGGATTCCTTGAAATCCTCCTCGGTAAAGTCGGCCACGGTTTCTGGCCTGATGATATAGGTCGCATAGCCGTTTTTCGGGCTGTAAAAATACTCGCGCTGATGCCCGGAGATTTGTGTTTCCAGTACGCGCTCCATGGCATCCCGGGTTTCTGCGGTGGCAATGCGCACCCTCTGGCTGCCAGGCTCCTTGTCCTGATCAAACTCCACTGGCGCAACCCGGCCATGCAACTCGATAATGCCATCGTCAACCTTGATGCTCAGGGCAATGGCCTTGAGAAGCTTTCTGAGCGCAGCCTTGCTGATGGTGGCAAAAAAATGCTTCGGCAACCCCAGATCGTTGAGCAGGATGCCGGCAGCCTGGTTAATGCTTCTGGCTGTCAACAAACCTTCTGTGGATAAATCGATCACTGCCTCGTACAAAAGCCCCAGGTCAAGTCCGATTGCCTTGGCCTTGTCGATGATTTGTTCTCCTGGCATAGATATTCTCCGTCAAATTAATGGGTTACTGGGAATGTTTCCCTGGTGAGAGTGCCCTTATATACAGTTGGTTCTGCTTCCACCTGCTTGCGTGGATCGCGTATTGGCCTTGAACAAGCCGCAAATTGCCGCAATAATACATTGCCTTTAACAGCCTGTTGAAGAATGATTTTTTTCAGATGTTCAAACCCAGGAGGCAGCCTCATCCAGGGCAACTGATGATGCAGACGATCATGGGGCAATCTGGCTTGCCTTCGCTCTCAGGGAGCCAAAT
>JAAYIE010000095.1 GCA_012744275.1 Desulfobulbaceae bacterium | reverse complement strand
ATCCTTCCTTTGGCAAGGACTATGGTGTACTCATTACCTCCGGGCCGTTGCAGGGCTTGCTGTCACGGGCAGTGGTGGTACTGGATGAAGATGGCAAAATAACCTACACTGAGCAGGTGCCGGAAATCACCCAGGATCCCAATTTTGAAGCAGCCCTGGCAGCACTGAAGTAAAGGCTTTTCACGTATGCCAGCCCGCAAAGCATAGGCTGAGCTGCAAAGGAGGCGCATCCTGACACATGGGATGGCCTCCTTTTTTATTTTTGCACATAAGGGGGAAATGTATGCACGAATATCAGGTAACACCTGTCAAAGAAATTCTGGACCGTACCCGCGCCTTGCAGAGCAAGCTTGAACAGGCCGGGTTGGACGGCGCGCTGATCGTTCACCACACCAATCTTTTTTACTACAGTGGCACCTCGCAGAGCGCCCACCTGTTTGTGCCAAAGGCTGGAGATCCGCTTCTGATGGTGCGTAAGAGCTTTGAGCGCGCCCGCCAGGAATCGCCCCTGCCGATCATCCTTGATGTGCAGAGCCTGAAAAACATCCCGGCTATCCTGCAAGAGTATGGCCACAGCACTTCGTCCATCGGCCTTGAGCTGGATATTATCCCGGTCAACAATTACAGCTTTTATACTAAGGTTTTCAGTACTACAGCCTTCACCGATATTTCCCGGACAGTGAAGGAACTGCGAATGATCAAATCCGATTATGAGGTGGAACTGCTCATCGAATCAGCCAGGGCGCAGGACGAGGTTTTCGCGAAGGTGCCAGGCATGCTGCGCGAGGGCATGACTGAACTTGATCTGGCCAGCCTGTTTGAGGCGGGTATGCGCAGGCGAGGCTACAGCGGTGGTTGTAAAATGCGCACCTTTAACCAGGATTTCTTTATGGGGAATATCCATTCCGGCGCAAGTGGCACTGTTCCCAGCTATTTTGACGGACCAGTGGGGGGGGCTGGAGCTGCAGCAGCCAATAACCCCCATGGAGCGGGCTGGAAAAAGATCGCCCGTGATGAGGCCATTTTCATCGACTACACCTGTATCATTAACGGCTACACTGTGGATCAGACCCGCATGTTTTGCATCGGCAAGATGCCCGCACACATGCGGGCGGCCTACGAGGCCACGTTGGCCATGCAGGATGCACTGCTGGCGCGCATTCGCCCTGGTGTACTGTGCGAGGATGTGTACCTGCATGCTTTGGAGCTGGCGGAGCAACACGGCCTGGCCGACAATTTCATGGGCATGGGCAAGGATAAGGTGCGTTTTGTTGGCCACGGGGTGGGGCTGGAGCTGGATGAGTTCCCCATCTTTGCCCAGGGTATGAAGATGCCGCTTGAAAAGGGTATGGTTTTTGCCCTGGAGCCGAAATTCGTGTTACCCGAGGGCGCGGTGGGCATAGAAAATACCCATGTGGTGACGGAAAACGCGGTACGCACCCTAACCGGGGCAACAGAGGAGATTGTCTGCGTGGCCTGACGCTACTCTGGATCTGGAGCACGCATAAACTGAAAACGCCCCGACCTGGTTGAACCGGGCCGGGGCGTTTGATTCCAATGGCATCTTAAAGAGCTCCCTATGTTGGCTTCAGAAAATGCTCCTCGAAGTCCAGTAGGTACGTCGGCGTCGCATTTTCCTCGCCTCCTTGATAGTATCTTACATCTGGAACAGGAATGATTTACTCTGCTTTTCAGCTCAGGCTACTTCAAATACCTCTTCCAGGTGACGGGTAACTGCAGGTTCCAGGCCCAGGGCTAGCCCCAACTGGTCGAGGTACTGCCGCTCCTGGGGAGTGTCCACCTCAATGGCCAGAAGAGAGGCAGCATACACCTCGGCGGCCAGTTCCTGTCTGCCGCCAACAGCAGCAATCAGCGCCTGGGTTTGCATGGGTTTTTGCATTTCAGCCAGTACGAATTGGAGCGTTTCTTCATCTGCTTCAGATTCCTGTAAGCGGCCAGCAATGCGCTGGACCTCATCCTGGCTGATCTGCCCATCTGCCTTGGCTGCATTGATCATGGCTTCAACAATGATGCGGGCCTGATTTTCAACTTCCTGCACTTCCGCCTCGTTTTGTGGCTCCACCAGGCCCATGGGAGCCTGCGGCTTTTGTCCCGCATTCTGCAGGGCCTGCATGGCCAGGGTGCCCAACAGTGCCAACAGACCTCCGCCCACTGCACCGCGCATGGATTTGGAGCCGCCGCCGAAAATAGCCCCGGCCAGCGAACCAAGGCCGCCGGTGGCCAGGGTGCGGTTATTGCCAACGCTGCGGCCCAGTTGCTCAAGCACCTGGCCCAGTCCTCCCCCCTGGCGTGCACCGCTGCGGGCCGGAGCCTGTGCCTTGGTAAGCTGCTCCAGCACCTGCCCCAGCACGCCGCCTCCCTGGGAGCCCTGGCTTTGGGCACCACCGAGCATACCGCCCAAAACATCGATTAAAGAACCATTGCCGCCGCCCATGGAACCACGCATACGTTTGTTCGCAGACTGGCTCATGCCAGCCTTTGCCAGGGTGCCGAGAAGATCTGTAAAATTCATGGTCTGTTCCTTTTTATGGTAGAATGGATAGAGGCCGCAGTCAAAGCGTGTGGGCTGCGGGGCCTTGTGCGCTGCCTGCGCTGGATCCGGCACAGGGCATAGAAAGCGTTTTGAGATCAATCGGAATAAAACAACAAAAATGTAAGCATGATTCGGTTAGGCGCACGCTTTTTTAGCCCTTTTCAGCTCCAGATCAAAGATGTTCTCAAGGCGCTGAAGGAAATACACCGCATGCCTGTGCCTGTAGGTACACTCTGCCAGACACTGAAGGGGGCTTTGATGTGTGGGTTAGGAGAGTATACAGGTAACACGGCATAAACGCAGCACACAGCTCTTTTGACTACAACATATATTATGCATATCCTCCATACCTCCGACTGGCATCTGGGCCGCAGTTTGCACGGCAAAAAGCGCTACGCCGAATTTGAATCCTTTCTTGCCTGGCTGATAGCCACCATTGAAGAGTACCAGGTTGAGGTGTTGCTGGTGGCTGGTGATGTTTTTGATAGCTCGGTGCCCAGCAATCGCGCCCAGGAATTGTACTACAATTTTCTCTGCCGGGTGGCTGCCTCCAGTTGCCGCCATGTAGTGGTGATCGCCGGTAATCATGACTCGCCCACCCTTTTGGAGGCGCCCAAAGAGCTGCTGAAAGTGCTGGATGTGCATGTGGTTGGCACTATTCCGGACCAGATCAGCGATGAGGTCTTGCTGTTGCACGATAAAAAAGGTGCACCAGAGCTGATCGTTTGCGCCGTACCTTATTTGCGCGACCGGGATCTCCGCCAGTCTGAAGCGGGTGAGAGCATGGCGGACAAGGAAGAGAAGCTGCTGGCAGGCATCCGCAGCCACTATGCCATGGTTTTCCAGCATGCAGAGGAGCAGCGCCAGCAGCTTGGCGCAGTCCCTCCCAGTATTCCCATCATTGCCATGGGGCATCTCTTTGCCGCAGGCAGCAGTGTTGGCGAGGGCGAGGGGATGCGTGAGTTGTACGTCGGCTCACTTGCCAGGGTGGAGGCGGGCATTTTTCCGGAAAGCCTGCACTATGTCGCCCTGGGGCATCTGCATATCCCGCAAAAAGTTCGTGGTAACGAGTTGATCCGCTACAGCGGCTCACCGCTGTCCATGGGGTTTGGCGAGGCTAGGCAGCAAAAAAGCGTGTGTCTGGTGCAGTGTCAAGGTGCAACAGCCACGGTGCAGTTGGTGCCTGTACCTGTCTGGCAGCGGCTGGAACGCATTAGGGGTGACTGGCCCCATATTGCGGTGCGGGTGGAGGCGTTGGCCGCAGAACAGGAGAGCATTTGGCTTGAGGTGGTGTATGAGGGGGATGAGCTGATTGTAGATCTGCGTGATCGTCTGGATAGCATCATTTCCGGTACTCAACTTGAAATTTTGCGGGTGCAGAATAGGCGGGTGCTACAGCAGGCCCTGGCCCAGACGCATCTGGAAGAAAGCCTCGATGATCTCAGCGTGGAAGAGGTTTTTGCCCGCCGCCTGGATGGGAAAAATGTGCCTGCAGAACAACGGCCCGCCCTGTTGCGCGCTTACCATGAGGTATTGCAGTCCTTGGCTGATGAAGACAGCCAAGCTGAATAAGTTCGCCTCCTTGATACATTCCTTTGATCTGGATCTGGAATAGAAACAGGAAAAACTATGCGCATCCTGAGCGTTCGTCTGAAAAATCTCAATTCGTTAAGCGGTGAATGGTCTCTTGATTTCACTGACCCGGCCTATGCGACAGGCGGCATTTTTGCCATCACCGGCCCTACAGGCGCAGGAAAAAGCACCATTCTCGATGCCATTTGCCTGGCACTCTATGGCCGTACCCCGCGCTTGGGCAAGATCAGCAAGGGCGCCAACGAAATCATGTCGCGCCGCAGCGGCGAATGCCAGGCTGAGGTTAGTTTTGTTTCGCAGAAGGGCCAGTTCCGCTGCACCTGGAGCCAGCACCGCGCCCGCAAGCAGACCAGCGGCGAGTTGCAGACGCCCAGGCATGAAATTGCGGATGCCATAAGTGGAAAAATTCTGTCCAGCTCGGTGCGTGGAGTAGCTGAGGAGATTGAGCTGGCCACAGGCATGGATTTTGATCGTTTTACCCGCTCCATGCTCCTGGCTCAGGGTGGATTTGCCGCTTTTCTCCAGGCTGCGCCGGATGAGCGCGCGCCCGTGCTCGAACAGATTACCGGCACGGAAATCTACAGTCATATCTCCATGCGGGTGCATGCATTTCGCAGCAACGAGCGCCAGTTGCTCAACACCCTGCAGGCGGAATTGGCAGGCATGCAATTGCTGCCAGAAGAAGAGGAGGCACAGTTGCGGCTGCAGCTTGGCCAGCAGGAAGAGGAGGAAAAGGCGCAGGCTGGGCGTCTGGCGGAAGACCAGCAGGCCATTGCCTGGCGGGAAACCATACAGGCCTTGGAAGCGGATCTGCGCCAACTGGGCGAACGCCAGCTTAATCTGCACTGCCGGGTGGAGGCCTTTGCCCCCCAGCAGGTGCAGCTTGACCATGCCGTGCGCGCGCTGGAACTCTCGGCCAGCCATGCCAGCTTAAGCGCTCTGCGCCGCGAGCAGACAAATGACAGGCAGGCGCTGGCCCAATGTGAGCAGGAAGCGCCAGAAAAGCAAAAGCTGGTTGAGCAGAGCCTTGCAGCCCATCAGGCAGCCACAAACAACCTGAAGAGTGCAAAAACATCTTGGCAGGAGGCCCAGCCCCTGTTGCAGCAGGCGCGCGTTTTGGATGTGCAGCTTGCCGCCAGCCAGGGGTCAATCAAGGCTGCAGAAGAGGCCAGGCTGAAGCTTGCCGCCCAACAGGAACAGGTGCGTAGCGCCCATACAGAAAATATAAAACAATTGGCCAGCCAGCAGCAGCAAGAGGCGCAACTCCTTCACCTGCTTGAAAAACATGCAACCGATGCCAGCCTTGTGGAGCAATTGGCCAGTTTGCACAACCGTTTTGGCTTGATCAAGGAACAGGCTGGCCGGCTTGCAGCTGATGAAAACAAGATCAGCCAGGCTGGGGCCGGGCTTAAGGGGCTTAAGCAGGTATGGCAAGAGGCCCAGACCCAGCACGAGGCCGCGCAGCACGAGCGGGATGGAGCCCAGGCCCTGATGAAAGAGCAGCAAGCAGCTTATCAAGCACTTTTAGCTGGCCAGGAATTGGGTTCTTGGCGCAAAGAGCAGGAGCGTTTCGCGGGCGAGCGCGGGCTGTTAAGCGCTGCTCTGGGCGAGGCCAAGGCCATAGCGCAGGCGCAGACTCTGCAGCAGCAACTGGCTGGCCGCACTCTTACCCTGCAGGAAGAAATGGCGCTGGTGACAGATGCCATCACCAAGGCCAGTGGGCAGCAGGCAGGGCTCATAACTGAGCGGGATCTGCTTGAAACTCAGTTAAGCCTCTTGCAGCGTATCGAGGCCTTGGAAGAGGCCCGTCAGCAATTGCAGGACGGTGAACCCTGCCCGCTCTGCGGGGCAAAAGAGCATCCCTATGCAGTGGACAATGTACCGCGAGCAGATGCCAGCCGTGAGCGTTTGGCTAAGCTGCGCGCTGATCTGGCCAAACTGGACAAGGAACTAGGGCAACTCCGCACTACCGAGGTAAAGCTTAGCCTGCAATTGGAACAGGTTGGTTTGAATCAGCAGGGACAGCAGCAAAAAGAGTTGCAAGCCAAAGAACAACTTGCAGGTCTCCGCCAGCAACTACCGCTAGAACTGCACTGGCCTGATGGGGCCGAAGAGCTTGCCCATGCCCTTGGGGCTGCATTGCAGCACAGTAGCGCGGAACTGGGGCGCTGCACTGCAACCGTGCAGCAAGCGGAATCTCTGTGGCAGCAATTGCAGGTGCAGCAGGAGGTCCTGACCAAGGCCAGGGAAACTGCCCTGGCAGCGATGCAGGAGACCGGGCAAAAGGCCAGTCGCTATCAGCAGGTCTGTGAACAGCTCCAGCAGGAGCAGCAGCAAGTGGGCCAGGTGCGTTCACAGCACCAGAGCCTGCTGGCCCAACTGGAGCAGGAACTGCAGCCCTTTCATCTGCCTGTGCTCCAGAGTGGGCAGTCCCTCACCAGCACCATGCTGGACAGTATTGCCGCTGAATTACAACGCCGTTTGCAGCAGTGGAAAGCGTGGCAGGCTGCGAAGGAAACCTGCACCCTGGCCATTGCCCGGCTGGAAGAGCAAAACCGCCATCAGGAGGCGCAGATAGCGCACATGCAGGAGCAAGTGGCGCAGCAACAGGCCCAGCTTGCCCAGCTCAGGCAGGAGCAGGAGGCATTGAGGGAAAAGCGACTCGAATTATTTGCCGGCAAAGGGGCGGATACGGAAGAGGCCCGCCTGAATGCTGCGCTCAGCAGAGCAGAAAAGGAGCTGGAGACGGCCACGCAACACCTGCAGGAGAGCCGCCAGGCCTACGAGCACCTGCAGATGAAGACTGCCGAACTCAATAAGGCCATTACAACCCGGCAAGGCGCGCTTGCCCAGGATGAAGCCGCCTTTAGCCGCAGTTTACAGGATTCTGGTTTTATGGATGAGGCCGCCTACCGTGCTGCCTGTCTGCCTGAATCGGAGCGCCAGCAACTGGCCCAGCAGGCGCAAGGGCTGCAACTGGAGCAGGCGGAACTTGCGCGGCAAGTGACCGGGCAATCCGCCCGTTTGCAGGAGGAAGAGATGCGGCAACTTAGCCCGCACAGCCTGGACGAGCTGCGTGCGGCACAGGAGCGGGCCCTGCAGGAACAAAAGCGTTTGCAGCAGGAACTGGGCGCGATTCGGCAGCGCCTTGCCAGCAATGAGGAGCTGAAAAGCCGCCAGCAGGAGCGGGCCGAGGCCATTGGCGCGCAGCAGCGCGTCTGCGCCGAGTGGGATCTGCTGCACGATCTGATCGGCTCAAGCGATGGCAAGAAGTACCGCAACTTTGCCCAGGGCCTGACCTTTGAACTGATGATCGGCCATGCCAACCGGCAACTGCAGCAGATGAGCGACCGCTATCTCCTCATCCACGACCCGCAGCAGCCCCTGGTCCTGAACGTGATTGACAACTACCAGGCCGGTGAAATCCGCTCCACCAAGAACCTTTCCGGCGGTGAGAGCTTTATTGTCAGCCTGGCGCTCGCCCTGGGGCTTTCCAGCATGGCCAGCCGCAAGGTACGGGTGGATTCGCTTTTTTTAGATGAGGGCTTTGGCAGCCTGGATGAAGACAGCCTGGATAT
>JAAYIE010000094.1 GCA_012744275.1 Desulfobulbaceae bacterium | reverse complement strand
CAATACATGCGCACTCTGGAAGGGGAGATGGAAAGCCCCGTGTATGCCCTGGCACGCAAGTCCCAGGCGGCACTGGAACTATACCTGGGAGAACGAGTTTCCACGGTCAGTTTTCTCGCCCATGCCTATCATTTTTCCGATTTAACTGATGAACGAACGCTCAATCGAATTTTTCTGTCCCTCAAAAGCGAATTCCAGGGCTTTGTTGACATGGGACTGGTGGATGCCGATGGCCGTCAGGTTGCCTATGTGGGCCCCTACAAACTCAAGGGGGTCGACTATGCCGGCGAACCGTGGCTGCAGGAAACCGAGGTGCAGGGACGCTACCTCAGCCCTGTTTTTCTGGGCTATCGCGGTTATCCCCATATGGTGGTGGCGGTCAACAGGCTTGAAGAAAACGGCACTTCTTGGACCCTGCGCGTAGCCACCGACACGCTGCGCCTGCAGCAAATCGTGTCGGTGGTTGGACCAGAGCATGATACGGATGTTTTTCTGGTCAACAGTGATGGAGTACTCCAAACCGATTCCAGTTTGTATGGCAAGGCCCTGGAAACAATCCCCATCGCTATGCCGCCTCACTCCCACGAAACCGTGGTACGCCGCGTGACCGATGCCCAGGGCCGCAGACTGATGGTGGCTTCCTGTACCCTGACCGGTACAGAATTTACCCTGATGGCCATCAAGCCCGTTGCCGACGCCATTCGTCCTTGGCTACTGCTGCGCAGCGAGCTTCTGCTGGTGCTGAGTGGCGGCATTGCCCTCATTGTTCTGGTGTCCAGAATATTGATGGGCCAGTTGGTGAATCGGCTCCAGGCCAGCGATGAACGGCGCATTGTCGCCTTTGCCCAGATGGAACACAGTCAGAAACTGTCGTCCATAGGGCGGCTTGCTGCCGGAGTAGCCCACGAAGTCAACAATCCTCTGGCAGTCATCTATGAAAAAGCTGGGCTTGCCATGGATCTATTGGCCTTGGACAAGAGCGGCGGCGATAGCCAGTTTCGAGAACGCCTCCATGCTCTGCTTGAAGGTATTGAAAGTACGGTGGAAAGGGCTAAGGGAATCACGCACAGACTCCTAGGCTTTGCCCGGCGCATGGAAACCAATCGTCAGGCCCTGCATCTTGAGGAAATTATCACAGAAACCCTGGGTTTCGTGGAGCGGGAGGCGAATAACCGGGGAATCAGACTTGAGATGGAGCTGGCCGATAACCTTCCGGAAATTGTTTCGGACCGCGGCCAGCTGCAGCAGGTGTTTCTGAATCTTGTCGGCAATGCGCTGGATGCAGTGGCTGCCAGCCATGCCGATAATCCACCTGAAGAATCCTTTGTGCGGGTCAGTTGCAACTATGAAGAAGAAACCGGGGTGGTGGCGACCGTAGCAGACAACGGTAAGGGTATGTCACCGGAAGTGCTGAAGCATATCTTTGAACCATTCTACTCCACCAAGGCAGACAAAGGCACAGGCCTCGGCATGTTCATCACCTATGGCATTGTGCGCCGTCTAGGTGGAGAAATACATGTGGAAAGTGAAGAAGGCCGGGGCAGCGTGGTGCGTGTCATTTTGCCCCTTGTACCGCCTGAAGTTCCTGTGGAGGTGTGAGATGGCGTTGCGCGTTCTCCTGATTGATGATGAAACCGAATTCGTCGACACCCTGGCCGAACGCCTGGCACTACGCGGCTACGATCCCCGCGTTGCTTATAGTGGCCAGAGCGCCTTGCAGGCAGTACGTACAGATAAGCCAGATGTTGTGGTGCTGGACATGCTCATGCCGGGTATGCCCGGAGAGGAAACTCTCCGCCGCCTGAAAGACATTTTTCCCGATTTGCCGGTTATTGTGCTCAGCGGACATGGCGTTGTGGGCGACACATGCCCGATGGCGGTTGAGCAGGCCTTTGCCTGCATGACCAAACCTCTGGCGCTGAAAGCGCTGCTGGAAATCCTGGCGGCCGCGACGACGCACACAGGCGCTGCCACAGCAAACGGAGAGCGTTTATGAATGATACACTGTGTATGGCTCGCCTTTTGGCCTCTGCTGTCCACGATATGCGCAACCTTCTGGCTATTGTGCGCGAATCGGCCGGATTAGCACAGGATATTGCAGCCCTTGTCTCCAAGCAGAAAGCAGCGGGGGATGGAGACAGGCTGTCTGCTGGAAATAGTCGCATTTCGGCTTCCTTGGCAGAGGTGCAACGAGCAGTGCTGCAAGGAGCAGCCCTGTCCGAAGCCATGGATTACATGGCACATGCAGGCGGCGCAGATGGCAGGAATACGGCTGGTCCTTGTGATCTTGCCCGAGCCTGTCGCAGCTTCCAGTTACTGGCGGCCCGTCAGGCCCGTGCCGTGCAGATCCAGCTCAGCAGTGAAGCTACCGCCGAACCAGTCTGGACCAATGCCCCCGCGCTGGCCGTACTACGCTCATTACTGGAAGTGTTTGATCTCTGCGCTGCGGTTGGCGGGCAGGTTGCCTTGCATATTGCCGCCGACCGCCTGCGTAAGGAAGAGGGCATTGTGATTGACGTGCGGGATGGTTCCAACCGCGAGATGGTGCTGGCCGCCCTGACCGGTGCTCCCATGCTCAGTAGTATGTCCCCTGGCTGGAGAGCGGCACTCACGCCGTGGCGTGATGCCGGTTCCCGTTATTTTCTTTCTCTTGTCGCCTGTGAAGCCGACAGTCAATAGGCCGGAGACAATCCCGGTTACCAAGGAGCAGCCATGACCAAGGAAGATATTAAAATTTTACTGGTAGACGATGAAAAACACTTTGTGGACACGTTGGCCGAGCGCTTGGCCATGCGGGGCTTTGCTGCGCAGGTGGCCTATGACGGGCCGGAAGCCCTCAAGGCCGTGGAACAGCCTGTAGACGTGATCGTTCTTGATCTGCGTATGCCCGGCATGGACGGCTTTGAGGTGTTGCGCAACGTTAAAAAAAGTAACCCTTTGGTGCAGGTCATCATCCTCACCGGTCACGGCGGCGATGCAGAAGAGCAAACCGCCTACCGTATGGGCGCGTACAACTTTCTACGCAAACCCATGGATATTGACGAACTGCTGGGCAGCATCCGCCTGGCGTACCGCGACAAGCTGGAAAATACTATGGTCGCGGTTTCCCTGGCACAAGGAGGAGACTTTGAATCTGCTCGTGACATTCTTAAAGAAAATAAACTGAAAGACGGAAGCGACTGAACACATACGGCCATTGCCAGACGGTCACAAGCTCTTTGGAGGTCCCATGCGTATCCTCATTGTTGATGATGAGCCGTCTTTTTCACTACCACTGGCAGAGCGCCTGCAGCTGCGCGGCATGGAGATCACTACTGCCCTGGATGCACAGGAGGCCCTGTCCATAATGCAGCATGCCCCCCACGACCTTATTTTTCTAGATGTGGGTCTCCCGGGGATGGACGGGGTGGCCCTGCTCAAGGTGCTGCACGAGCAGTTCCCCCAGACTGATGTGGTCATGCTTTCGGGCGCTGGAGATATGGACAAGGCCGTACAGGCCATGCGCTGCGGTGCGGTCAACTGGTTGTCGAAACCCATGCGGCTGGACGATATCCTCAATGAATGCCGCAAGGCCGGAGAGAGAATAGCAGCGCGGCAGGAGGCGGCCCGCCTGGCGGAAACAGCCCGCTGGCGCAGTCTGGGCCGGGTTGCAGAAGGTGTTGCACACGAGGTTAACAATCCGCTGAATATTATTGTGCAGGCGGCAGGACTCATTCGAGACTGCCTGGAAGAGGCCGAGGCAGCTAGCCTGCCTGGCATGGAGGATGTGTTTGACGCGTTACTGAAAATCAGGACGCAGTGCCTGCGAGTGCGTGAAATAACCAAGAAGTTACTCATACTTGGCCATGGACTGGACAACAGCATCCGCCCCCTTGATGTTGCTGTTGAACTGGAACAGGTGCTGGTCCTGTTGCGCGAACGCATGGAAAAGGCCGGGGTAGAGCTTGAGATGCAGATCGACAGTAATGGTAAGCCACTGGGGTCCAGCACCGAATTACGACAGATCTGCCTGCACCTGCTGGAAAACGCGCTGGACGCCATGCCAGACGGTGGAGTGATGCGCCTAAACGGTCAAGTCCGGTCTGATGGCCATAGTCGGCACTGGTACGAACTACGCGTGCAGGACAGTGGCGCAGGCATACCCGAAGCAGATATGCCCCACATTTTTGAACCTTTTTTTAGTACACGCGCCTTGCTACCCTCTGGCCCCGGGCCAAATGGCCATCGCTATGCCGGTTTGGGGCTAGCCGTGGCCCGCTCGCTGGCCAGCACCCGCAACGGAGAACTCACTGCGATTAATGACAAGGATGGTGGGGCTGTCTTTTGCCTGCGACTGCCGCTGGCAGAGGCCTGTTGACGTTTTGGCCGATAGTGGCGACACCCTTTTATGTGCGCCAACTCCAGAACAAAAATGGTGGCAAAAAAGCCGGCGCTAGCCTACACCAAGATACGTAAGGATACGCCCTATAAGCAACCGCTGATGCCAGGCAGACAGAAGGACCTAGATCTGGATCCGAGACCAGCCACGCTTGCGGTCAGATACAAAAACAGCCGACTCTTTCAACTGGCACCCTTGATACTCCTTGACCATAACAACACGTGCAGCACACATGCTGTGACCTGTTCGTCAAAACTGGACAGATCAACGGGTAACGTGTTGCAGAAGTATTTATAACCGCCACAACACTTGCGATATGATTTGCCGTCCAGAGCTGCGCCATGATGGCATCGCCTGAGGCGCCAAAGGGATGGCCGAGGCCCAGTCATCATGAGGCGTATACACCGTAGGGCATGCCTGGTCGACCCAGCCCCGCATACAATTCGCCTGAAGAGCATAAATAAAAGAGCGTGTCAGATGTTCTGACACGCTCTTTTTTAATTCTGCTCAAATAGAATCAGCCAAGGTTATTCCGGCCTGTCCTGCAGCAGGCCCGCCACAACAACAGCGGGCAGCGTCTTGAGCATTAAGGCATAATTTTATTCTAAAACAAAGTCTGCCCGACGATTATAGGCATAATCGCCTTCATTCTCACCTAAAAACAGCGGTCGCTCCTCGCCGTAACTGATGGTGCGAATCCGACTTTCGGCCACACCGAGTTCCATCAGATAACTCTTGGCACTGGCCGCACGGCGCTCACCAAGGGCAAGGTTGTACTCATTGGTTCCCCGGTAGTCAGTATTCCCTTCCACAACAACGTTACGTGCAGGATTATTGATCAGATATGAACCATTATGCTCCATGCTGGGAATTTGATCGGCCCGGACGACAGACTGGTCAAAATCGAAGTATATCGGCTTCATCTCGGGGGATGAACGACCATGCTCGCGCTTGTACGCATCGCTTTGGGAGTCAGCGTTAGAAAAAAGACTGCCGGTCCCTGCTCCGCCGGTTGCATCAAGACCCTCGGTGCTGGGGCCGAATCCATCCTGGCCCGGCCGCATCTCTTCGGTAATTTGGCCTTCACGGAAGCCGTCTGTCAGACTGCCCTCGGGCCGATTATTGCCAGTTGGGGTGTAAGGACCCACCTGCTTGGATTTACAACCAGTGAGCAACAAAGCGCAGGCAAGCATTGTCAAAAGAAAAATTCTGGAAAGTTTCTCCATGGTAGACCTCGCAAAATTGTGAAGAAAGCCGCGACGTATGTATATAGCGCTCCTGCCAGGAAAAGGTCAAGGGAAACAGCTTCTAAAACAGATGCAAAAGGCTGGATAGTAAACGGTTTGGCAGGTTTTTTCTTGCACGCCATCAACTGCAATGGTAGAGAAACTGGAAAATTCCACACTTTTTCAGGAGGAAGCACTCTATGATTACCAGATTTATCACCCTGATCGTGTCATTTTTCGCAAGCATCTTCATGCTTTGCCAGCCTGTAGTTGCAGCCGAAAAAACCATAGTTTTCGCATCCGACGCAACTTGGCCACCCATGGAATTTGTTGACGAACAAAAAAATCTGGTTGGCTATGCCATTGATATGGTGCATGCCATTGCTAAGGAGGCCGGCTTCAAGGCAGAAATCAAGAACACCGCCTGGGACGGTATTTTCGCAGGCCTTGCCGCGGGCAAGTACGACGCTATCGCCTCCTCCGTCTCCATAACAGAAGACCGCAAGAAGAGTATGGACTTCAGCGAACCGTACTACACGGTGCGCCAGGCCCTGATTGTCCGCAAAGATTCCAATGCCACCACTCTGGACGATCTCAAAGGCCAGAAAGTTGGTGGCCAAATCGGTACCACCGGCTACTTCACCATTAAAAACGCTAGTGGTCTGGAAGCCAAATCTTATGATGAAATTGGCCTTGCCATGGAAGATTTGAATGTCGGCCGGCTGGCTGCAGTGGTATGTGATGATCCGGTCGCAGCTAACTATGCTCTGAAGCGCTACAAGGACAGCTTGAAAATCGTGCAGATTATTGAAGGCGGCGAAGTAGAACAATATGGCTTTGCCGTTAACAAGGGGAACGATGAAACACTTGAACTTCTTAACAGGGGCTTGAGCCTTGTTAAGGAAAAGGGCATCGACAAAGAACTACAACTGAAGTGGATTGGTCAGTAACCAGGCAATCTACGCCATTATGAACGAACAAAAAAGCAGCCAGATCGAGGTGGGAGATGGTGCAGCCATCCCCCGCCGCGATGATCGAGGTCTGGTCTCCGCCTGGTGGATTGCGCTTACTGGCGCCGTGTCACTTCTAATTCTGCTGCCACTGCTCAAGCCGGATCCGTACCTTGCTATCGTCCGCTTTATACCCGATGGAGTGGTCATCACCTTCAAGGTGACTGTATCCTCCATAATTTTGGCCATCATCATCGGCCTGCTCACCGGCCTTGGCCGTATTTCCCGCAACCGTATCATCAACCTGATCGCCTCTCTCTATGTTGAGGTGGTACGCGGCATCCCGCTTCTGGTCCAGCTGTTCTATATCTACTTTGCCCTGGGCCGGATAGTGCGGGTACCGGACATCGCAGCAGCCATCATTGCCATGGCTTTCTGCTACGGCGCCTACATGGGGGAGGTAATCCGCGCGGGGATCAAATCCATCGACCGTGGCCAGTCCGAGGCCTCGCGCTCGCTGGGTTTCAGCCGACACCAAACCATGATGTATATTGTTTTACCCCAGGCATGGCGCACCATTTTGCCGCCGGTGGGCAACGAGTTCATTGCGCTCTTGAAAGACACTTCGCTGGTATCCATCCTGGCGGTGTCCGATATCCTGCGGCGCGGACGCGAATACGCGGCCGAGAGTTTCAACTACTTTGAAACCTACACCATTATCGCCCTGGTTTATCTGCTCATCACCCTGATTCTTTCTAAAGGAATCAGCATCATGGAATACCGACTGAGTCACTATGAACGCCGTTGATCCCATCATCCGACTGCGCGCGGTCAACAAATCCTTTGGAGCGTTTCAGGCACTCTGCAATATCAATCTGGACATCCACGCCGGCGAAAAAATCGTGATCATTGGCCCATCCGGCTCGGGCAAGTCCACTCTCCTGCGCAGCATCAACCGCCTGGAAACCATTGACAGCGGCTCCATCTGCATTGATGGCCACGACCTGTACGCTCCCACGGAGAACATCAATACCATCCGTATGGAAGTGGGCATGGTCTTCCAAAATTTCAATCTGTTCCGGCACAAGACTGCCCTGCAAAATCTCACCCTGGCCCCCATCAAGTTAAAGAATCAGCCACCAGCTCAAGCCGAAGAAAAGGCCCGCGCTCTTTTGGCCAAGGTAGGGATGAGCGACCGCAGTGAGCACTACCCGGTTCAGCTTTCCGGCGGCCAGCAACAACGGGTGGCTATTGCCCGCGCCCTGGCCATGGAGCCCAAGATTATGCTCTTCGACGAGCCCACCTCGGCCCTTGATCCTGAGATGATCAACGAGGTGCTGGAAGTTATGACCACGCTTGCCAGGGAGGGCATGACCATGGTAGTAGTCACCCATGAAATGGGTTTTGCGCGCGAAGTGGCCGACCGCATTCTCTTCATGGATCAAGGCAAGATCATTTCTGACCACCCACCAAAGGTCTTTTTCAACAGTTCCGGCAACCCGCGTATCCAGCTCTTTCTGCAACAGATTCTATAAACTGCCGCAGCCACTCGCATGAACTCGCATCACAGTACCTCTGCGCCCGCGCACCTGCTCAGCATACACAGCCACCGGCAAAACGGTTACAAGCCGATGGTTGATTACGGAGCATGGCGGGTCGCCCTGCTCAACTACAGCCCTGAACTGGATATCATGGCGCTTGACACCATGCAGCGCCATAACGAAACCAATGAGGTCTTTGTTCTGCTTAAGGGAAGATGTCTGCTCTTTATCGGTAATGGCACAGACTCGGTTGACAGCATCTACGCGGAGGATCTGCGCCCCGGTCTGCTGTACAACGTACGCCGGGGTGTCTGGCACACCCACACCCTGAGTACGGAAGCCCAGGTGCTGGTAGTGGAGAACCGCGATACCACCTACGACAATTCTCCCTTCACCAGTTTAAACCAAGCACAACAAAAGGAGCTTGTGCGCCTGTGCCGATTTGCCTGGGGCGAGTAATTCCCGTTCCAGATCCAAGGCACTACGCCCAGGGGCAAGGAAAATGCAATGGCAGACGTGCATACAGGTACGTTTTGAAGCCTTTCGCCAAGCCAAAGGCATAAACGCGCTGTGCCTAGGAACTGGAGCAGGCATGGGCGCAAAGGCATTAGATACAAAGCAGACTTCAGCGCAATCATCTGTTTTTACAATATAAATTACTTTTCCCCAGGCTTGTTTTGCCAAGACGCATCGTGTATACTCCACTGATGTTTTCGTCTTGAAGTGTTCCTATTTTTCAGCCGCCAAGGTTTTCCATGAAAGTATCCTGCAGCAAAAAGACCAAGTTTATTTTTATTACCGGCGGCGTACTCTCATCGCTGGGGAAGGGGCTTTCAGCCGCCTCCATCGGCACCCTGCTTGAATCGCGTGGCCTAAGCGTTACCTTCCAAAAACTGGACCCCTATATCAACGTCGATCCAGGCACCATGAACCCCTTCCAGCACGGCGAAGTGTACGTTACCGACGACGGCGCCGAAACCGATCTGGATATGGGTCATTACGAGCGCTTCACCAGCGCGGTCATGAGCAGGCACAATAACTATACCTCGGGCCGCATCTACTACAGTGTGATCATGAAGGAGCGCCGGGGTGAATACCTGGGCGGCACTGTTCAGGTCATTCCGCATATTACGGATGCCATCAAGGAAGCTGTGCTCCAGCTCGACGGCTGCGCCGACGTGGCCTTGATTGAAATAGGCGGCACCGTGGGCGACATCGAGGGGCTTCCTTTTATTGAGGCCATTCGCCAACTGCGCATTGATCTTGGCAAAGACTATTCTCTCTTTATCCACCTTACCCTGGTGCCGTACATCCGCACCTCCGGCGAGGTCAAGACCAAGCCGACCCAGCACTCGGTCAAGGAACTGCTGGCCTCGGGTATTCAGCCGGATATCCTCATGTGCCGCACCGAAGTGCCGCTTTCCGATGAACTGAAGCAAAAAATTGCGCTGTTTTGCAACGTAGATGCCAAAGCTGTTATCTCCACCATGGATGTCGACAGCATCTATGAGCTTCCCCTGAGCCTGCGCCAGGAAGGAGTGGATGACCGTATCCTTGAAAAGCTCGGCATCTGGACTGGTGCGCCTAACATCAGCCCTTGGCAAAAGCTGGTTAAGACTATCAAAAATCCGAAGCACGAAGTAAATATCGCTATTACCGGTAAATATGTGGAGCTTACCGAGTCGTACAAGAGTCTGCACGAAGCCCTGGTGCATGGTGGTATTGCCAACCAGACCAAGGTCAACCTGCTCTACGTCAGCGCCGACGAGTTGCAAGCCGAGGAAGATCTGAACAAACTTGATGGATGCCACGGCATCCTTGTGCCCGGCGGCTTTGGCAGTCGCGGCATGGAGGGCAAAATTCTTGCTGTGGCCTATGCCCGTGAAAAGCATATTCCTTTTTTCGGCATTTGCCTGGGTATGCAACTGGCTGTAGTCGAGATTGCACGCAACTTGGCCGGCATTACCGGTGCCCATTCAGTGGAGTTCGACACGGCCACCGTTGATCCGGTGATCTACCTGATGACCGAATGGTTTGACAGCCGCAGTGGTGAAACACAGGTACGCGACCAGCATTCCGATCTCGGCGGCACCATGCGCCTGGGTGCATACCCCTGCATCCTGAAGGCAGGCAGCCTGGCAGCAGCAGCCTACGGACAAAGCACCATCAGCGAGCGCCACCGCCACCGCTACGAGTTCAACAACGCCTACCGCAGCCGTCTGGAAGAGGCCGGCCTGCTGATCTCAGGCACCTCTCCCGATGGCAACCTGGTGGAAATTATCGAGCTGGTGGATCATCCCTGGTTTTTGGGCTGCCAGTTTCACCCCGAGTTTCGGTCCAAACCCATGAGTCCGCATCCGCTTTTCCGCGACTTCATCCGCGCAGCCCTAAAAGCGCGCGCTTAAAACAGCATCAGATACTTCATGATACAACCCGTAGTTTTCACTCCATTTCCCGGAGAGAGCCTGCGTATCGGTCCGGGCCAGCCCCTTGTGCTCCTGGCTGGTCCCTGCGTGCTGGAAAACGAGGCCATGGCGCGCGAGGTGGCAACGGAGGTCAAGGCTATCTGCAACCGGCTTGGTATTTCCTTTATTTTTAAAGCATCCTTTGACAAGGCAAACCGCACCTCCATCACTTCCTTCCGTGGGCCGGGCCTAAGCGAAGGCTTGCGTATTCTGGGGCAATTGCGTACAGACCTGCATGTCCCCATTGTCTCTGACATCCACGAGTCTGCCCAGGCCGGGCCCGCAGGCGAGGTGTTGGATATTATCCAGATTCCCGCCTTTCTCTGCCGTCAAACTGACCTGCTCCTAGCCGCTGCAGCAACCGGCAAGGTGGTCAATGTAAAAAAGGGCCAATTTGTGGCTCCCTGGGATATGGCGCATGTGGTCGGCAAACTGCGTGAGGCAGGCTGCAAAAACATTCTGCTCACCGAGCGCGGCACCAGTTTCGGTTACAATAACCTGGTGGTGGACATGCGCTCCTTCCAGGTAATGCACGGCCTTGGCTGTCCTGTTATCTTCGACGGTACCCACTCGGTGCAACTGCCCGGCGGTGCCGGCTCCTCCTCGGGCGGTCAGCGCGAATTCGTTCCCCTGCTCACCCGGGCGGCAATGGCCGCTGGCATAGACGGCCTCTTTCTGGAAGTGCATCCCGATCCGGACAAGGCCCTGTGCGATGGCCCCAACTCCCTGCCCTTGGATAAACTGGAGCCGCTTCTGCAAAGCCTCTTACTGGTGCGCAGCGCAATTGTACCGCCCGTTTTCACCCACACGCAGCCCGAAGATTCGTGACGAACATGGATGATGCTGTAAAAATAAACGAACAGCACCCGCAAACAGGCTTGTCCCAGCGGAACCAGGCTCTGTCCCTGGCCCGTCCGGTGCGGTTGTTACTGCTCGATGTGGACGGCGTGCTCAGCGACGGCCGTGTCAGCTTCGGCAGTGACGGCCTAGAAATCAAATCATTCCATACCCAGGATGGTTTTGGTCTGCGCCTGCTCAGGGAAAGCGGTATTGCGGCCGGCATCATCACCGGTCGTAGCTCCGAGGCGGTACGAAGGCGAGCCGCCGAGCTCAAGCTGAGCCATCTCTATGAAAATGCCAAGGACAAGCTGGCGCTTTTCGAGGACATTCTTAGCCAGGAAGGGCTGCAGGCTGCACAGTGCGCCTACATGGGGGACGACTGGATGGATTTGCCACTGCTCAACCGGGTGGGGTTAGCAGCTGCCCCGGCTAATGCAGTACCTGAAGTCAGGCGCCGGGTCCATTTTGTTACCCAGCGCAAGGGCGGCGAAGGCGCAGTGCGCGAGCTCTGCGATCTTCTGCTGGAAGCCCAGGGACTGCATGCTCAACTGCTTACAGGGTTTGATCGATGAGCCATTCGCCCCGCAACCTTTTATGGCTGCTGCCTCTGGTATTTTTTGTCACCACGCCGCTCTGGCTGCCACCGCTGAGCCGATTCCTTGCACCGCGCGGCGGCTATGATCCCAGATTCAGCGGCCAGGTATCCACGACTCCTATCCAGAATTTCACCATGGATTCAGTCTCCATCACCCTTACCAGCAAAGGCAAGGAAGAATGGCAAATCGATGCCAAACAGGCTTACACCGGTGAGCAGGACAATGAAATTGAGATGGTTGCTGTCAATGCCATGTACATCGGCACAGAGCGGGAGCCCACCAATGTGGTCAGTGAGCGGGGCCGCTATCTGGTGGAGGCGCGCGAGCTGATACTCATGGACAAAGTGCGCATAAGCAAGCCCCGCCAGCGTGAGGAGTTGCGCACTGAGCTGCTGCACTACTACGACGCCACCAAAATGGCACACAGCCCCGGCCCGGTGGAAATCATCACCGAAGATTTCCACCTGAATGCCGGCAGTATGGATTATGATCTTTCAACCGATGGCTATGATTTCGGCGAGCGAGTGCGTGTGAAACTGTAGCCCCATGCCAATTCCAGAGCAAAGATGCTCAATGTGCCGCTGAGGTACCTACAAGATACATTGCGGAGCATTTTCCAAAGCCAGGCACGTAAGGGCGCTGTAATACTGAATTGGAATTATCTGTTTTCCCTCAATATCACGGAACTGTAATGCTGCACATCAACGAACATTATCTCAAACTGCAGGCCTCCTACCTGTTTTCAGACATCGCACGCCGGGTCGCGGCCTTTCAGGAAAAACATCCTGAGCGCGAAATCATTAAAATGGGCATCGGCGATGTGACCAATCCGCTGCCGCCTGCCTGTATCACGGCCTTCCATGCTGCAATTGACGAAATGGCTACGACCAGTGGTTTTCGTGGTTACGGTCCGGAGCAGGGCTATGCGTTTTTGCGGGAGGTTATTGCCGCTAACGATTTTCAGGCACGTGGAGCCGATGTCAGTGCCGACGAAATCTTCATCTCCGATGGGGCCAAATGCGATACCGGCAACATCCAGGAACTCTTTGCCCTTGATGCCCGAGTAGCCATTCCGGACCCTGTGTATCCGGTGTATCTGGATACCAATGTCATGGCTGGCCGCACCGGCGCTTTTCAGGACGGCCGCTACCAGGGTCTGGTGTATCTGGACTCCACCGCAAAAAACGGTTATGTGCCCAGCCTGCCCAGAGAACCGGTGGATCTCATCTACCTTTGCTTTCCCAACAACCCCACCGGCTCCACCATCAGCAAAGCGCAACTGCAAGCCTGGGTGGACTACGCTCGCGAGCACAAGGCACTGATCCTCTTTGACGCCGCCTACGAGGCCTTCATCCGTGACAACAGCCTGCCCCATTCTATTTATGAAATTGAAGGCGCACGTCAGGTTGCCATCGAGTTCCGCAGTTTTTCTAAAAGCGCTGGCTTCACCGGCACCCGCTGTGCCTATACCGTGGTGCCCAAAGACTGCATGGCGTACGACCGCAGCGGTACCGCCCATAGCCTGCACGCCCTCTGGAATCGGCGCCACAGCACGAAATTCAACGGCGTATCATATCCGGTGCAGCGGGCGGCTGAGGCAGTCTATTCAGAACAGGGTAAGGCGGAATGCAAGGCCCTGATTGACGGTTATCTGGACAATGCGCGCCTGATCTCCCAGGCCATGGCGAAACTTGGCTATGCCCATGTTGGCGGCGATAATGCCCCCTACATCTGGGTGCAGAGCGAGCGCGATTCCTGGGAGTTTTTTGATGAACTGCTGGAGAAGGCCGGGGTAGTGTGCACGCCCGGAGCAGGGTTTGGCAGGTGTGGTCAGGGCTATATCCGTCTTTCCGCCTTCAACTCAACGGCTAACGTGGAGAAGGCCATGGAGCGCCTCGCCACAGCCCTTGCCAAATAATTGTCTTCAGGATTGGCAATGCCTGCCCAAGCTGCGCAAAAGACGGCGGGCATTGCCGCTGGTAATACGCTCAAACAGGTTCTGCGGCAAATCCAGGTTGCGCAGGGCCTCCAAACTTTTCTTCTGATCTGTCCAGGGCGAATCTGAACCGAAGAGCAGGTATTCCTGTGGATGGGCCAGCAAGAGGCGTTTTAAGCGCTCGGCTGGCATAAAATCTGCACCAAAGGATAGCTCCAGATACACTGGCCTGCCAATGAGCAGGCGTTCAACCTCATCCCACTCCTCCCAGCCGCCCACATGGGTGGCAATCAGCTTCAGCTTGGGCCAGCGCCGGGTAATCCAGTCGATGCGGGCCGGATCGGCTCTGCGCTCCCTCGGGAAAGCAATATCATAACCCGCGTGGATAACCAGCAGCATGCCGAGTTCACCCAGTATGTCGTACAGGGGAAAAAGCGCCGGATCATCCAGAAAATAATTCTGATAGTAGGAATGCATCTTGATACCGGCAAAGCCCTGCGCATGCACCAGTTGCACATGCTCAAGGAGCTGTTCGTCCTGCGGATGCACCGAGGGCAGAGGGATAATGCGATCGCTGCGGATGGCAAGAGACCATTGCAGGATATCGGCAAACTGGCCTGGCCGGGTGGCAATGGAACAGAGCACCGACTGTTCAATACCAGCTGCATCCATGGAGGCAAGCAGACTCTGGATGGTGCCCTCGCCATAGGCCCTGATATTGCCGCTCACCTCCAGAGAGCTTATGGCCCGGAGGGCGAGGGCATCCGGGAAGGCATGGGTATGAAAATCAATGTGGCCCATTCGTATATAGATCGACCACAGACGATCAGTAAATTTTGAGCAGATACAGGCCCAACTGCAAGGCAAACAGGGCGTAGAGGCCGGCCAGTATATCGTCCAGCATGATGCCCAAGCCGCCATGGATATGCTGGTCCAGCCAGCGGATAGGAAAAGGCTTGAATATGTCAAAAATACGAAAGAGAACAAAACCAGCCAGTGCAGCCAGCGGATGTGCAGGCGCCGCACTTAAGGCAATCAGCTGCCCCGCCACCTCATCAATCACCACCAGCCCCGGGTCAGGGCGATCGACCAGTTTTTCTGCCGCACCGGCGCTGACCACACCAAGGCAACATATTGTCGCCACAAAACAAAGGTACGGAGTCAAGCCAAAAGAAATGAAATTGGCAGCCAGCAGCCAGAGCAGGACTGTCAGGGCTGAGGCCCAGGTACCTGGCGCCTTGGGCAGATAGCCACTGCCTGCACCGGTGGCGATAAAAAGAAAGAGTCTATCCACGCTAGCCCCTGCTTATTTACTTTCACCTTCGCGGGAATGTATCGGATTGTGCCCCGGCTCGACTTGATTCGGTATTGCCGCAGCGCAGGCAGCGTACACTGCGCGCAGCGGCACCTGCTGTGCTGCAGCCACCCTGCGACAGTCTTCGTATTCCGGTGTGACCACCACCCCTGTGGGCGTGCTGATTCGCTTGGCCGCCACTGCACCCAATCTGGTGGTAACTATGATCGCCTCGCGCGGCAGAAGCATGCGTTCTTCCCGCCGCCAGCGCAAACCAATGGCGCTGGTTTCACTCAGGATGATTTCCGCCAGCTGCTGCCGCTGCGCTGTCTCGCAGAGCACGCGCAGAAGAAAACCAGGGCGACCTTTTTTCATCTGCATAGGAATAAGGCACACGTCAAGCGCACCGCTTGCCATCAGTCGCTCACTCACATACGGCCAAAACTCAGGATTCCAGTCGTCTATATGCGTCTCAAGAACGTCAACGTAATCTGCTGTCTCCACCTGCTCTCCCGTACCGATCACCAGTCGCAGCAGATTGGGGCGGCCATCTTCCCGTTCCATGGAGCCTGCACCATGGCCGCTGCCCTCGAGCTGCATGGCGGGCATGGGGCCAAACTCATCCACCAAACCTGCCACCAAAGCGGCTCCAGTGGGTGTAATCAATTCCTGAGAAAGGTTCAGGCCGTATACCGGCATACCTTCAAGTAAACGCAGCACAGCCGGAGCAGGAAGCGGCAAAAAGCCGTGGGCCGCCTGCACCCACCCCCTGGGCATGGGCAGAGGTGAGCAGACCAGACGTTCAATGCCAAGATGCTGCACACCAGCCACGCAACCCACAATATCGGCGATGGCGTCCAGGGCGCCGACTTCGTGGAAATGCACGGCATCGACACTCGTGCCATGCACTGCGGCTTCTGCCTGCGCCAGCTTGCTAAAAACGCGCAGAGCGCCATTTCGCACCTCCGGGGCAAGTTGCGCCTGCTCAAGTATAACGGTAATCTCTTTGAGTCCGCGGTGATGGTGCCCTTCTGCGCACTGGATGTCCACCCGTACAGCGCTAATACCCTGCACCAGCAGTTGCTGCTGGTGCAGGCTGATGCCGTCCAGGCCAAGGGCTGCATAGATATCTTCCAGCGCCTCGGCAGGGAAGCCGGCATCCAACAGGGCACCCAAAAACATGTCCCCGCTGATACCCGAAAAACAGTCAAGATACGCTACACGCATCAGGTAAACATTTGTCCCGGCTGGAGTGGGTTTCCGTGCAGGCAGGCAGCTACCGGCATACGCTTCTTTCCTTCGGGCTGTATTTCATGGAGGCAGAGAATACCGTCACCGGTAGCGACGAATAGGCCGTTCTGGTCTGCACGGCAGATGGTGCCCGGTGCTTCACTGCTCTTTTTGCCCATACATTCTGGCACAAAAAAACGGTAGCGTACTCCATCAAGAAATCCATAGGCCGAAGGCCAGGGATCTAGCCCCCTGATCTGACAGTGCAGACGGGCAGCAGATAGTGTCCAGTCCACATGACCCTGGGACTTGGTCAGCATGGGAGCATAACTGGCCAGGGCATGGTCCTGCTCTTTGGGATGTATTTCACCTTTTTTCAAACCATCAATTGCCCGCACCACAGTCTGAGCACCCAGCTTTGCCAGGCGTTCGGCCAGGGTGCCGGCCGTGTCATGGGGTCGAATAATTTCCCTGGCAGCAAGAAGCATTGGGCCGGTATCCATACCTCTATCCAGTTGCATGATGGTGACCCCACTTTCTGTATCGCCATTCATAATCGCCCATTGAATAGGGGCAGCACCCCGGTACTTCGGCAGCAAAGATCCATGCACATTGATTGCCCCCAAAGGGGCAAGGGTAAGCACGGTCTCGGGTAAAATCTGGCCATAGGCTACCACCACCAGGAGATCGGGCTGCAAGTGGGCAAGCGTTGTGACAAAACCATCATCTTTAACCGAGCCGGGCTGAAGAACGGGTAGGCCATGGGCCATGGCCAGCCGTTTGACCGGCGGAGGTTCCAGCTTTTTACCACGGCCCCGCGGCCTATCCGGCTGACAGATCACCGCAACAACGGCATCCGGGCTGTACAGAAGCGCCTCAAGGGATGGAACAGCAAAATCCGGCGTCCCCATGAAGATAAGACGGAGTGCGCGCGTCATTCTTCGTCCTGTTCCAAAATTTTTTTAAGTTTTTTTTTGTACAGCGACCGCTTAAGTGGGCTGATACGGTCGATGAAGAGTGTGCCGAGCAGGTGATCGACCTCGTGTTGGATGATACGGGCAAAACGATCTTCGGCGTCAAATTCGATGGGTCTACCCTCTACATCCTGGGCAGTGACATGGATTTTGCGGAAACGTTTGACCTTGGCTTGGCATTCCCTCACACTCAAACAGCCTTCGTCATCCACCACACTGCCTTCACCATTGGAAAGAACGGGGTTGATCAGAGCCATGAAACTCGTATTTTCTGCTGTGGATTGCTCGATCACCACCACCTGCAGGGGGACACCGATCTGATTGGCGGCCAGTCCAACACCAGGTGCCGCAAACATCGTTTCCCCCATGTCGGCCACCAGCTCTTTGAGCTTGTCGTCAAATTCGATTACCGGAGCCGCCTTCTGTCGCAGCACCGGATGTGGGTAGGTAAGGATAGTTCGTATTGCCATGTTGGCTGCAGTCCGTATTAACGCTGCCGAAGGCAGCGCTTCTATTCATAAAATAGTGTATAGTAAGCTATGTAATCAGTTTAATCCTGCTTGTAAAGCGACAGCGCAAGAAGATGTGATAGCGGCTTCTGCGTGCTGCGAATACGCGCTTACGCACCGAACTCTCAGGACCTGTCGCTTGTTTTCCCCGTGCAAATAGTGTACTATTAATGTTTTAATTTGACAAAATTATGCCCAAAGCGATCTACGAAGCCGGACTGCAGCGCTTGCGTCATCCAGTGCGTCCACTGCTCTACATTGTGGAGTTCATCCTCCACACCGGCGCATTTGCCTGTGCCCAGGAAGTGCTGGATATGCTGCCGGAGACCATTGAAACGGAGAGAGCAACCTACAAGGGGGCGCGGCAGTATCTGCAGCCGTATTTGCCGGAGTTGGAACAATTCTGCAGCCCACAGGCAGAGGGAAACGATGCTCTACCGCTGGTTCTCGATCCCGATGGGGAACCGCTAAGCACCACAGAAACCCTTGCCGCACTTCTTGGCCAGCGGGTGCTGGAAAAAGAGTTGGAGCAGATCAACAGCCTGCTCTGCGGCGCGCACAACTGCACCTTGTGCTGCACAGGACCGGAAGCATCCATGCGGCAGCAGTATTTTGACATTCCCCTGCACAGCGGGGAAGAGACACTTTTTGCCCTCGAAAAACCGGTGAAATCCGGCCATGGTGACACTACCCTGCACACTCTGGAAACGATAGCTGCGGGCTTGGATGCGTCCTGCAGTGACGCTGTTCTAGTCAGGCATCTGCAGGGATACAGTCTGATTTTACCGAGACATGCCCACTGCCCGGCACTGGATAGTGCTGGCCGTTGCTCCATATATAAAAAAAGACCGCAGGTCTGCCGCAAACCCCAAATCTTTTCCTACTTGCTCGAACAAGAGAAAGTAGATGGGGCAGACGAAAGCAAAATGATCTTTCGCCTGCGTAATATCCTGCTGGCGGTAATGGATTGCCCCTATGTGCAAGCATTGCAGGATGATATCGCCCTTTACGCTGCCGCCAGTGAACTGGAACTGATCTTCCGCCACAACAAAGCTTAATCAATACGCCCGGAATACATATACCCATGAGCAGCAGCGGTTTTCTCTGCATCCTTTTCTCATATCTGGTTGGTGCCATCCCCTTTGGTATACTGCTCTCCCGAAGAAGCGGTATCGATATCCGCACCCAGGGCAGTGGTAATATTGGCGCTACCAATGTTGCCCGGCTTTTAGGAAAAAAATTGGGTATTCTCACCCTGCTCTGCGACGTTGCCAAGGGCTTTCTACCCATTTTCTGCACCGCGCTCCTTGTCCAGCAAGACCCCAGCCGAACCCTCATCATGGCGCTGAGCGGAGCCGCCACAGTGCTTGGCCACATGTTTCCAGTCTACCTCCGCTTCCACGGCGGCAAAGGCGTGGCCACTGCCCTCGGGCTTTTTCTGTATCTTGCTCCCTGGGCCGTAGCCCTGGTTTTGCTCGTATTCCTCGCCACAGTGCGCTTTTCAGGTTATGTCTCGGCCGGCTCACTGACCGCAGCCGCTTCCATGCCGCTGTGGTTGCTCATGTTGGATGGAGAACCCTGGAAAATTGCCCTGGCATTTTTTGTGGTTGTTCTGATCTGGTTCAAGCACAGCGGTAACATCAAGCGCCTGCTGAACCGCACGGAAAAAACCTGGAAAAAGAACAATGGAACCGCGGCGTGAACCGAGACGATTGGCATAAGATCAAGGCCGCTGCAGCCCTGCTCCAACTAGGTGAAACCGCGACCTTGGGAGAAATCAAACGTGCCTATCATCGCCTGAGCAAACAGTATCATCCGGATGTTGCCTGCGATCAAGCAGCTGAAAACGGCAAGCAAATGTATCGCCTCACCGCGGCCTACGAACTACTGAAGCGCTACTGCGAGAACTACCGTTTCCCCCTGATACAAACGGACGACGTGGGCGGGTACGACCTGTACGATCCCCAAGAGTGGTGGCGGGCGCGGTTTGGCCAAGACCCGATATGGGCCGACAAGAAAACACGGCGGCGTTAGCCGCTGGTCACTTTTGAATCTATACTCAGAATTATTATGCGGATTCCGGAACTTATCGCCCAGCGCAGCCCCTTTATTTCCCTTGAATTTTTTCCTCCGAAGAAGGAGCAGGAATGGCCGGCTTTCCTGGAAACCGCAAAAGAGCTTGCCCATCTGGATCCGCTCTTTGTCTCGGTCACCTATGGCGCGGGCGGATCAACCCAAACCTATACCCTGGAAATTTGCGAACAGCTCATCAAGACCTGCGGCTATACAGTTATGCCACACCTTACCGGGGTCAACGCACATCCGAAGGTCATAGACGCTTTCTTGGATGAAATCACCGAGATGGGTATCGATAATGTGCTGGCCCTACGGGGCGACCGCCCTGTCGGCTATACCGGTACAGACGCCGAGCTGTTTGCTGCCTTCCCCCATGCCAGCGATCTCATCCGCCATATCCGTCAGCATAGCCCACACATAGCTATTGGTGCCGCTGCCTTCCCTGAGGCGCACGCCGAATCACCCACTTTTGCCGCTGATATTGCGGCCATGCAGGACAAATTCGACTACGGTGCGCAATTTGCCATCACCCAGCTCTACTTTGATAACCGCTGCTACTTTGACTATGTGGAACGCCTACGTCAACTTGGAGTAACCGCCCCCATCATTCCTGGTATTTTGCCGGTGCGCAGCCTGGCTTCACTGCGTTTCACCCTGAAGCTCTGCAATGCCCGTGTGCCGGGAAGCCTCATCAACGCCGTGCTGCAAGCAGAGGAGGAAAAAGGACCGGAAGCAGTATACGAGGTGGGCATTGCCTATGCCCGTCAGCAGGTGAAAGAGTTGCTCGACGCCGGTGTCCCTGGCATCCACCTCTACACCTTGAACCGTGCAGACATGTGTACCCGCCTGATGGAAGGACTCACGTAAAAGGTCAGCACCTGTAGCAATATGATTAACGCAGTATCCGCTATTTTCCAGCAGCTGCAGCTTGACAAGCCGCCATGTTTCTGCTTTTTTGTTAGCATTCAGTGCGCATACAGCATTCACCAACGTATAAATATGGGCTCCTAACATGGATCACAGCGACCAGACACCCGCTGCACCGCTCCTGTCGCGCCGCACCTTGCTCTCTCGAAGCCTTCTCACCGGTGCTGGCTTGGCCCTGCTATCCATGCCTGACCTGGCTGAGGCTGCTCTGCGTTCGGGCAAACGCAAACTCTCCTTCTATCACACCCATACCGGCAAGGAACTTGAACTCACCTACGCCGTGGGCAAACGCTACAATCCCCTAGCTTTAAACAAAATCAACAACTACCTTGGTGACTTCCGCACAGGCGAAGTCCATGCCATTGATCCGCAACTGCTGGACATGCTCTGGGCCCTGCAGAGACGCTGTGGTAAATCAGGCGTTTTTTCAGTTATTTCCGGCTTCCGCTCACCGCAGACCAACACGAAACTCCGCAACGAAAGCGACGGAGTGGCGAAACAAAGCCTGCACATGGTAGGAAAGGCCATAGATGTACGTTTTTCGGAAACGTCGACCAAACGGCTGAGAGATTACGCCATCAACCTGCAGACAGGGGGAGTAGGTTACTATCCTTCCTCCGATTTTATCCACTTGGACACCGGTCGCCATCGCTTTTGGTAAAATCGGCGGTTTTGATTCTTCAAGGCCACAACACACAGAGCCAAACAAAAGCAACCACCCCAATAGCACAGCCAACTGCTGCCGAGCCCAAATCCTTGGCACGACCGGACAGCTCGTGCCGCTCCGGACCGATACGGTCAACCGCTGCCTCAATGGAGCTGTTGAGCAGTTCCACTATTAGCACCAGCAAAAGACTTCCACCCAACAGTGCTCGCTCCACGCCATTCTCGCCCAACCACAGGGCAAGAGGCAAAAGCACGATCACCATGATCGCTTCCTGACGAAAGGCTGCCTCGTTTTCCCAGGCGGCCAGGAGTCCTGCCCAGGAACAGCGAGTAGCCCGTACAATGCGGGCTAAGCCTTGGCCATTTTGTCGTTTGTCGTTCACATCACATCCTTTTCGTCTGGCATGAGGAGCCAGGCTCAAAACATTCACCCGTTTTATACCGTATCCATCGCACTGAGACGCTTACAGCGCGCCAAGACGGCAAAAACAATCAACTAAATGTGGTGACAGGGCCAAAGTAGGGCATGATAGCACAGGCGGCAAATGGATTACACCATATTCATGCTGCCAATCTTAATCTATTCGTGAACAGGGAACGAATTGCGGGCAAGAGCCAGCAAGCTAAACAGGAGAAAGATGAAGCCCCACCTTTGCCGAATAACGAGAGATGAAACACTACTTATCATCCAAAAGTAGTTTGATGCACCGCAACCGGCCAGCCTGAGCCCTCAACAGAATTGAATCCTTACATAAATTTTTTTTTATTCATTTGACAGCAGCATCTTTTTCCATTAGTTATCGGGTTGTATTATGAATCACTATTCATCGTTCGTGGCGACTGACACCAATATCATACGACTTTCAGGGAGTTACCATGATATCCATTGACATCACCCTTCTGCTTCACGTGATCAACATTGTCGTGTTGATGCTGGTTCTCAATGCGGTGCTCTATAAGCCTATCCTTGGTATAATGGAAAAAAGAGCACAACGCATTGACACCCTACAGGGTGAAGTGGTTCAGTTTGAGCTGGACGCCAAGGCGCAACAGGCTGAACTGGATCGTAAAATGCGTGAGGCCAGCGCACGCGCAAAGAAAGCACTGGATGAAGCCAAGGCTCAAGCGCAGGCCATTGGGTCGGAAAAACTTGCGTCCATTCGAGAAGCTAGCGACCAGGACAAAAAAAAGGCTTTGGCCAGCGCCCACGAACAAGTTGAGTCTGCCCGCAAAACCTTGCAGGCAAGCACTACTGATTTTGCATCAGCCATGGCGGAAAAGATACTTGGAAGGAGTCTGAAAGCATGAAATCATCATTGGTCTCTTTGCTGCAGCAGCTTTTTCTTACGCTGCTGCTTGTCGCCATTCCTCCGTTTTTTGTTCATAATGACGCAGTCTTCGCTTCGGAGAACACACCTGCCGTTGCCACTGCCCAACCTGCTGCTGATGCAGTGCATGCTAACACAACAGCAACGAGCAATGGCCACGGTGAACAACACAGCAGCCCGCTTGCTCCCGAAAAATTGAAGGATCTTTTCTGGCGCACTATCAACTTCATTGCCCTGCTCATTATTCTGGTAAAATTTTTGGGCAAACCAGTGATGAACAGCCTGAGCAGCAGACAAGAGCGTATCGCTAGTGAACTTGCTGACATCAACGCCCGTCGGGACGAGGCCGAACGCTCGTACACCGCCTTTAGCGCCAAGCTCGCTGGCATGGAAAAGGAGATGGAACGAGTTATTATTCAGGCAACAGCGCAGGCACAAATTGAAAAGGATCGCATACTGGCAGAAGCCGAACGCGCCGCTGAAGACATCAAACGGCAGGCACAGGCAGCGGTACAGGGTGAAATAGAAGACGCCAAACGTCTTCTACGCGAGGAAATTGCCGAAGAAGCAGCGCTCATGGCCGAAGAGTTGATCAAAAAGAACCTGACCGCAGCGGATCAGGAGTCGATTACGGAACAGTATCTTGAACGAGTGGGGGCAGCACTGTGAGAAACACTATACTGGCGCGCCGGTACGCCAAGGCACTGTTTTCGCTGGGCAAGCAGGAAGAGAAAACAGAAGAATACAGTGAAAAGCTAAGTGCCATAGCCGCGCTTTTTGATGATGAAGAGGCTGGGCTGCGGGATGCCCTGACCAATCCGCTCTATCCGCTGGACGTGCGACAGCGGGTGATGACCAAGATAGCAGAAAATGTGCAAGCCGACACCATGCTCTCTGGCTTTCTCGTCTTGGTGGTGGACAAAAACCGCGCCGCCATTCTGCCGGAAATTGCAGATGAACTGCGTACCATGACCGATAAAGATCGCAACATCAGCCATGGTATCGTGATCTCGGCAGTTGCCTTGAAAAAGGATATGCTTGCCAAGGTTCAGACCACGCTAGAAAAACTCACCGGTACCCAGGTACTACTAGAAACCAAGATTGATCCCTCAATCATTGGCGGAATCGTGGCCAAGGTTGGCGACCTGGTGCTGGACGGCAGTATTAGAACACAACTCAACGGACTTAAGGAATCAATCAAGGGGAGAGACTAGCCAATGCAGATCAAAGCCGAAGAGATCAGCCAGATTATCAAAGATCAGATAGCCGGCTACACCAAGGACATAGACCTCAAGGAAACCGGTACCGTTCTTTCAGTTGGTGATGGTATCGCCCGTGTGTATGGTGTCGAGAACTGCCAGGCCATGGAGTTGCTCGAGTTCCCTGGAAATATTTTTGGTCTTGCCCTGAACCTGGAAGAGGACAACGTTGGTTGCGCTGTTCTGGGTGATGTGCGTCAGATTAAAGAAGGCGACGTTGTCAAACGCACCGGTCGCATCGCCGAGGTTCCGGTCGGCCCTGAGATGGAAGGCCGGGTGGTGGATGGCATTGGCCAGCCCATTGACGGCAAAGGCCCGATCAATGCCAAGGAGACCCGCAAGATCGAGGTACTTGCCCCCGGTGTTATTGCCAGAAAAAGTGTGCATGAACCCTGTTACACCGGCGCCAAGGCTGTGGATGCCATGACCCCTGTCGGCCGCGGTCAGCGCGAACTGGTGATTGGTGACCGGCAGATCGGCAAGACCGCCCTCTGCGTTGACGCCATCATTGCCCAGAAAAACTCCGACGTCCACTGTATTTATGTCGCTATAGGCCAGAAGCAGTCTACGGTGGCCCTGGTGGTTGAAGCTCTGCGTAAGCACGGTGCCATGGAATACACCACTGTGGTTGCTGCCTGTGCCTCCGACCCCGCGCCGATGCAGTACGTTTCCGCGTTTGCCGGTTGTGCCATGGGCGAATATTTTCGCGACAACGGCCAACATGCACTGATCATCTATGATGATCTTTCCAAGCAGGCGGTTTCCTACCGTGAACTATCGCTACTGCTGCGTCGCCCTCCGGGACGCGAAGCCTATCCTGGCGACATCTTCTTTAACCACTCACGTCTTCTGGAGCGTGCCGCCAAACTGAACGATGAACTTGGTGCTGGTTCTCTCACCGCGCTGCCCATCATTGAAACCCAGGCTGGCGACGTTTCGGCCTTTATTCCTACCAACGTAATTTCCATTACCGACGGTCAGGTGTATCTGGAACCGAGCCTGTTCTTCGCTGGCGTGCGCCCAGCTATTAACGTTGGTCTTTCAGTATCACGCGTTGGTGGCGCTGCCCAGGTGAAGGCCATGAAGCAGGTCGCAGGCACCCTCCGTCTCGACTTGGCCCAATACCGTGAACTGGCAGCCTTTGCCGGCTTTGGCTCAGATTTGGATGCAGCCACTCAAGCGCAGCTTACTCGCGGCGAGCGTCTGGTTGAAATCCTGAAACAGCCTCAATACCTGCCGTTACCATTGGAAAAGCAGGTCACCATTATCTTTGCCGGCACCAAGGGCTTTTTGGATAAACTTCCGGTTGAGACCCTGCGTGACTACGAACAGGAACTCTACACTTTTCTTGAAGCCAACGAGCCCAGCATTTTCGAAGAGCTTCGCGAAAAGCAGGTGATTTCACCCGAACTCGAAGAGAAAATGAAGAAGGTGCTTGGATCCTTCGGTGACACCTTTAAGGCAACTAAAGGATTGAATTAAGGCCTGATCAGAGTTTGAACACAGATAGGGAACACAGCGAATGCCAGGACTCAAGGATGTCAAAAACAAGATAAACGGCATCACGAAGACAGCGCAGATCACCAAGACCATGTACATGGTGGCCTCGGCAAAATTGCGCAGCGCCCAGAAAAAGATGGAAGACTTCCGGCCATACACGGCCAAGTTTACCGAGGTGATGCGTGAGTTATCGGCCGGCCGGGAAGCGGATGCAGGTGCGTTGCCGCTGATGGAGGTGCGCGAGATCAAAACCGTGGAGCTACTGGTGATAACCTCGGATCGAGGTTTGGCTGGCAGCTTTAACTCAAATATTATTCGTGCTGCTGAACGTTTGCGCAAACAGTATGAGGCTGAAGGTAAGAAAGTCAGCTTTGTTACTGTGGGCAAAAAAGCCACCCGATATTTTCGGAAAACCGGCATGTTGCGCGCTCATTTTACCGACATCATGGCTGCTTTTCAGATGTTTAATGCGCGCGATATCGCTCAAGCTGTAACCACAGCTTTTCTCAGTGGCGAGACCGATCAGGTGGATATTATTTACGGCAAGTTTTACTCCATGGCCATTCAAAAGCCTGAAGTTGAAGCCCTGCTGCCCATACAACCTGTTGTCGCAAACACTGACAATGCGGCTGATGCCATTGCCGGACCAACTGGAGCCTACTCATTTGAGCCTGATTCAAATGAGATCATGACCGACCTCTTGCCGCTCTTCCTGAATGTGCAGATTTACCATGCCATGCTTGAAGTGGGGGCCAGCGAGCAGGCGGCTCGCATGACCGCCATGGACAACGCCACTAAGGCCTGTAAGGATATGATCAGGGAGTTAACCCAGTTGTACAACAAGGCACGGCAGGCTGCCGTTACCAATGAACTCCTTGACATTGTCGGCGGTGCCGAGGCACTCAAAGGTTAAGAATCAAAACATCTCGTTTTTTGAATAGCAGAGAGGAGACCATCCAGATGGACGAGGCAAAAATTGGCAAGGTAACACAGGTCATTGGCCCGGTAGTGGACGTGGAATTCGAACCGGGCAATCTGCCTGAAATCATGAACGCGCTCTTTATCACCAACCCGGCAATCAGCGACGAACCGGATAACTTGGTTTGCGAGGTTGCTCAACATTTGGGCGACAATATGGTACGCACCATTGCCATGGACCAGACCGATGGGTTAGTGCGTGGCATGGCCGCCAAAGATACCGGTGCACCTATTACCGTGCCGGTGGGCGCGGCCTCTCTGGGGCGTATCATGAACGTTGTCGGGCGCCCGGTTGACGGTTTGGGCACAATTGATTCCGAAAAATCCATGCCCATTCACCGTCCTGCCCCGGCCTTTACCGACCAGGATACAGAAGTTAACGTGCTGGAGACCGGCATCAAAGTGATTGATCTTCTCATCCCCTTTCCCCGCGGCGGTAAAATGGGTCTGTTCGGCGGCGCTGGCGTGGGAAAGACCGTTATTATGATGGAGATGGTCAACAACATCGCTATGCAGCATGGCGGTATTTCGGTTTTCTGCGGCGTGGGCGAGCGTACCCGCGAAGGTAACGACCTCTACCACGAGATGAAGGATTCCGGTGTTCTGCCCAAGGCTGTACTGGTGTATGGTCAGATGACCGAGCCCCCGGGAGCGCGCTCCCGCGTTGCCCTGACCGGGCTGACCGCAGCCGAGTATTTCCGCGATGAGGAAGGTCAGGACGTGCTGCTCTTCATTGATAATATTTTCCGTTTTACCCAGGCAGGTTCTGAAGTGTCGGCGCTGCTCGGTCGTATTCCTTCCGCGGTTGGCTATCAGCCCACCCTGGCCACTGACCTTGGCGCCCTGCAGGAGCGTATCACTTCAACCAATAAAGGCTCAATCACTGCGGTACAGTGCGTGTACGTGCCTGCAGACGACCTGACCGACCCAGCGCCAGCCACCACCTTTGCGCACCTTGACGGCACCGTGGTTCTATCTCGGCAAATCGCTGAGCTTGGTATATATCCGGCCGTGGATCCGCTCGACTCCACTTCCCGCATCCTTGATCCGAACGTGGTCGGCATTGAGCACTACTCCACTGCTCGCGGTGTGCAGGTTACCCTGCAGAAATATAAGGAGCTGCAGGATATTATTGCTATCCTGGGCTTGGACGAGCTTTCCGAGGAAGACCAGATTACCGTTGCCCGAGCACGAAAAATTCAACGTTTCCTCTCCCAGCCCTTTCACGTGGCCGAGGTATTTACCGGCTTTCCCGGTAAATACTGCAAGATTGAGGAGACGGTACGCGGTTTTAGGGAAATCCTGGATGGCAAGCATGACGATATCCCCGAGTCCGCCTTCTACATGGTTGGCACCATAGATGAGGCCCTGGAAAAAGCAGCAGCCCGCCAAGCGGCAGCCTAACCAGCCGCTCTGAGCAGCGAGGAAGACATGGCGCAAATACATCTGGAAGTTGTGACCCCAAGTGGTCCGGTGGTCAGTGAAGACGTGGATGTGGTCACGGCACCAGGCACCGGCGGTGAGTTTGGTGTGCTGGCCAACCACGCCCCCTTCTTGACGACCATTAAACCCGGTACCCTGAGCTACAAAAAAGACAGGGATACCACATACCTTATGGTGAGTGGTGGTTTTGTTGAAGTCTCAAATAACCGCGCGACCTTTTTGGTGGAGAGTTCGGAGTTCGGCACCGCTATTGATGTTGAACGTGCCCTGAAAGCCAAAGAGCGTGCAGAAAGACGGCTTGCTCAAGTGGCGCAAGGTGACGAGCATATCAACCGCATTCGCGCCGAAGCAGCCCTGCATCGGGCTATGGCGCGCATTCAGACAGCCCACAAGACCAAGTTGTAAAGCACAATACAATAAATTAGAGCAGCAAACTGACACGTGTTGCTCTTGGCAAGAGCTCGTCTGTCTAGCTCAAATTGTGAAAAACACCTGTCTAACCGTACGGTAAGGCAGGTGTTTTTATTCTGGCTATGCCCTGGACCTTATCCGGAACTTACGCCCACCCCAGAATCCAGCCCTAACGAGCTTAAGAATACCCTGGGCGGCAAACTTCAAGGAGCTAGGCTATAATGACCCGAGGGTAACGGCCTTGTGGGGGGGCTTTGTGTTGAAAAATTGGATATAGCGCAGATTTAGAATCGCTCAATACTGCAAGGCTGCACTGTGGTGATGCGACACATACGCTATGATACCGTTCGCAATTTCATTTGCTATTTTATCGAGATAGCGCTCGCTCTGCAGGAGATCTGCTTCTGCCGGATTGGTGATGAAAGAGACCTCCACCAATATCGCAGGCATCTCGGCACCAATCAGCACATAAAATGGTGCCTGCTTTACTCCCAGGTTTTGAATTTTATAGCCCTGATTCAGTCCATGGGCCAGGTTGCGGTGAACGAATTGTGCCAAACGCGCAGATTCATCAATCTTTGCGTTCTTTAGCAGATCCTGAAGAATATCCTGCAGTTCGCCAATGCTGTGGGTTGAGGTGGCGTTTTCCAAAGCAGCCACGCGCATAGCGTCTGCATCACTTGCCAGATTCAGGAAATATGTTTCCACTCCGCCGACGCGCTTATCCGGATGGGCGTTCACATGAAGGGAAAGGAACAAATCCGCCTTTTTCGTGTTGGCAATGGCGGTACGCTCCTCAAGAGGAAGAGACACATCCTTCGTTCTGGTCAGATTGACCTCATAACCATGCTGCTCCTTCAATTTTGTGGCCAACAATTTGGCCAGTCGCAGCACCACATCCTTCTCCTTGATGCCAAATGCAATCGCCCCGGGATCCTTTCCTCCGTGACCGGGATCAATCACGATGTGGCGAATCCCCAAGCCAAGCTGTTGTGCCAGCGACAGTGGTTCCTCCTTGCCGGATTTCGTATTCAAAGGAGCGGTCTTCTTCTGGCCTCGCAGGGCAATAACCTCGGTTTCAGGCTCTGCTGAAGGTTGAGACACTGCGACTGGTTCCGCTCTAACGAAAGCACTGTCCGGGGCTTGGAGTTGGGGGACTGGGGTAGCGGCAACTGCTGCCTGGGTTTTACCCAGGGCCTTGATCCCATGTACATCGACAATCACCCGGAACGGATCGGGCAGACTAAAAACCTTGTAGTCGAAGAGAGATTCAATATCAAGCACTACTCGTACCGTGTCAGGGGCGTTCTGACTGGTGCGCACCTGCTTAAGCAGGCCATCGTCAATATTGACTGGATGTAGTGAATTAGCGGCCAGCTTGCTTTGGGTGAAATTGATTGCCAGCCCGCGCGGTTGGGCTCCTCCGCCTTTGAGCAAGGTAGAAGTAAAGGGAACCGAGCTGGTGGCGGGGATGACAATACGGGTGTAGCCATCGGATGACCAGAACTTAACCGGCTGAATTAGAGCGCGCCGCATTGCCGCCTGGCTTTCAAGTGTATTGTTCTCCTGGATCGAGATCGGCACAGGGGCGACAGACGGAGAAGGGGCAGGAGTTGTTTCGACCCGGGTTATAGCTATGGGGGTAGGAGCGGGTACGGGCACCACTTCATGTTCCTGGGCAGGTAGAGGGCGAGCCTGATCAACTGCCGCTGCTGGCTTGTTTTCCTGCTGCGCCACCGCATCCGGTCTGGTTGTGGTTCGATTCAGCCGGCTCAATAAATCGTTTGCCAATCGGACCTGATCACCGTGCGCGTAGTTTTGGGTGACCTTGCGCAACAGATCCTTGGCCTGTCCTTTTTTTATTGGGTGCAGCAGTGACGCCTCTGCCGCGTAGTACAGAGCGTCATCGGCAAGGTTACTTTTGGGGTAGAGAGTGGCGACGTCGTAAAAGGAGCCGATGGCATTATCCAAATCCAGCGGCATCCGAAAGCGTTCGTACATCTGCCGGTACAGGCGACCCTGCATGAAAAGGCTGTTAACAGTGAGTTCCTCACTTTTACGCATGAGCTGCACCTTGCGGAACTGCCGTACAGCAGAAAGCCAGTTTTCACGGTTACTGCCCAAAGTCTCATTCCGTTCCAAACGGGTGAGGGAAGATTTGGCCTCGGCATAGAGGCCATCAGCTGAGCTTGCCTGTATTTTTGACTGAATGTTCGGCTGGATTTTTGGCTGAGGTGAAGGCATAGCGCGAACGGCAACCGGTGCCGCAGCAGCAAAGGGCAGGAAGGCAAGGAGACCCAATCCGGTAAGAACAACCATAAAAAGACGCAATACAGGCAAGTTATGCACTGATCTTTTGATCGGGAGAAAACTATTTCTATTCATGCCGACTGCTTAAAAGCTGGAACCTAAGGACACAATGAACGCCTATACTCAAGACATATATCGTATTTACTTCAAGAGGTAAAAGAAATCGTACCGCAGCCTTGCCGCTTCCATATTTTCTTCCATGGCAGACAACATTGTACTATCTCATCCGCCGCCCTGTTGGCGTAACTCCTGTATGCGGTAGAGCACCTCAAGCGCCTCTTTTGGGCTGATCCTGTCCGGATCAAGCGAATGCAACAGATCCTCCAGGGCTGAACGTTCCTCTGGCAGGAGCGACATCTGCTGTGGTGCAAGTGGATCTGCCTGCCTTTTCCTTTTGCCTCCTTCCGGCCTGCCCTGCTCCACTTTTTTAAGGATGGCTGTGGCCCGGCGGATAACATGACCAGGCACTCCAGCCAGTGAAGCCACCTGAATGCCGTAGCTACGGTTGGTGCCCCCGCTCACCAGTTTATGGAGAAAAATAATGCTGTCGTTCCACTCCTTAACCGCAACCGAATAATTCAGCACCCCTGTACAGGTGGCCGCCAAATCCACTAGCTCATGGTAGTGGGTGGCAAAAAGCGTTTTGATGCCCCGCCCGTTTTTCCCGGCCAGTTCCTCTGCCACAGCCCAGGCTATGGCCAGGCCATCATAGGTGGAGGTGCCCCGGCCGATTTCATCCAGGATGACCAGACTATTTTCCGTGGCATTGTTGAGGATATTGGCGGTTTCATTCATCTCCACCATAAAGGTGGATTGCCCCCGGCGCAAATCGTCCATGGCGCCCACCCGGGTGAAAATACGGTCCACCAGACAGATACTGGCGCTGTCTGCTGGCACAAAACTGCCCAAGTGGGCCATCAGCACAATCAGGGCGGTCTGGCGCAAAATCGTTGACTTGCCAGCCATGTTTGGCCCAGTGATGATGTGGAGGAGGCTGGTGTCGTGATCCAGATGCACGTCGTTGGGCACAAAACGGCCCGGATCCATGCCCCGCTCAATCACAGGATGGCGGCCCTCAACAATGGTGATGCTGCGCTCGCTGTTAATCTCTGGCCGACAGTAGCGAAAGCGCGCTGCTGCCTCAGCCAGGGAGGCGAGCACATCCACAGTGGCCAGTTGCGCGGATACGCTGAGCAACCGCTTGCTTTCGCTGGCAATCTGCTCACGAATGCGGGAAAAGAGGGCAAATTCCAAGTCCAGCCGCTTTTCCTGGGCGTTGGAGATGGATTCTTCCAGCTCCTTCAGCTCAGGGGTAATAAAACGCTCCGCATTGACCAGGGTCTGTTTGCGGATAAAATAGTCAGGCACCTTGTCTGCCTGGCTGCGGCTCAGCTCAAAGTAGTAGCCAAAAACCCGATTATAGCCCACCTTCAACTTGGCCAGGCCCGAGCTTTCCCGCTCCTTGGCCTCCAGTTCAAGGATCAATTTTTTGCCGTCGCGCAACAGCACCAGCAGGCGATCAAGCTCAGGATCATAGCCCTCGCGGATCAAGCCGCCATCCTTCAGACCTAAAGGCGCATCCTCGCGAATTGCGCTGAAAATCTGCGCATGCAGGTCGGCCAGCGCATCAAAACTGGCCGCCATTGCCTGCAAAAGCGGGGCCGAACAATCCTGAAGCAGGGTATGGAACTCCGGCAAACGTTCCAGCGATACTCGCAGCGAATTCAAATCGCGGGCATTGCCCTGATTGAGCGCCAAGCGGCTGCAGAGGCGTTCAATATCCGTGATATGGCCCAGCAATTCGCGAAACTGCGTCCGTAATCTGCTGCGTTGGGCCAGTTCCTCCACCGCGTTCAGGCGGCTATTGATGGCGTCGCTATTCCGTAAAGGGAAGAGCAACCAGTGCCGGAACAGGCGCGCGCCCATGGGCGTGGCGGTCATATCCAGGGTGTCGAGCAGCGATCCTTCCCGCTTGCCGCCCACCAGGGTTTCGGTCAGCTCCAGATTGCGGCGGGAGCTGTCATCAATAATAAGAAAATCCTCGGAATGCAGGGGAGTAAGCCGGTCGATATGGCTGATGTCAGTTTTCTGCGTTTCCTCAATATAGGCCAAAAGAGCACCTGCCGCCTGCAGGGCTACGGTCATTTCGCCGCAGCCAAAACCAGCCAGATTCACGGTGTGAAAATGTTCGTGCAGGGTGCGGCTAGCGGCAACCGCTTCAAAATGGCTATCCTGCGCGGCACTCAGGCAGATGGGTTCAAGTTGCTGCTTGAGCATCTGCACCAATGCGGTTTCATGCTCCAGCACAGCCTGGGGCAGCAGTAGTTCCGCTGGCTGCATCCGGTTGATGGCATCCAGCATCGGCTCCCAGCTTTGACTGATCTCCACCTCGCTCACTAGAAAATGGCCGGTGCTCACATCGAGAAAGGCGAGCCCGGCCAGCCGTTTTTTCACCCTGGCCGGGCCAGGCATGAGAGCACAGAGGAAGCAGTCTTTTTTTTCATCCAAGAGCTGATCTTCCGTGGTCACGCCCGGAGAAATCACCCGCACCACTTCGCGGCGGACTATACCCTTGGCTGTCTTCGGGTCTTCTACCTGCTCACACAGCGCCACCCGGTAGCCAGCGCGGATCATTTTGGCAAGGTAGGCGGTCAAGGCATGGTAAGGCACGCCGCACATGGGCACCCTGTTGTCCTCATCCTTGCTGCTGCGCGAAGTGAGGGCAATACCGAGAACCGAGGCAGCAAGTTCGGCATCTTCAAAGAACATCTCGTAAAAATCGCCCATGCGGTAGAAGAGGATAGCGTCGGGATATTCTTTTTTTATCTCCAGATATTGCTGGAGCATGGGGGTAATTTTAGGGGCTTTTGTCATAGAGCGGCAAACTGCTGAAAGTCGGGCAGGAGCAGATCAAAACTTGCTTCAATATGTTGGGGGATAGTGCGGATATCAGCCAGCACGGTCATGAAATTATGGTCGCCGGGCCAGCGGGGCACCACGTGGAAGTGCAGGTGGCCAGGGGTACCTGCACCTGCGCATTCACCTAAATTCAGGCCAATGTTGATGCCCTCTGCCCTAAAATGCCTGCGCAGCAGGGTGCAACTGTAGCTTAACAGGGCCATCAGACCAGCCTGCTCCGCCGGATTTAATTCGGTGATATCCGCTACATGGCGGCGCGGTGCAAGCAGCAGATGACCATTGGCATAGGGGAAACGGTTCAAGAGCGCCACCAGCAGGTGATCGCGGTAGAGGAGCAAGTGGGCCTTGTCGCAGGCGGCTTCGCCAGGCGGTTCAAAGATGCAGCCATCCGCTTTGCTTGCATGGACGCTGCCATCCACGTGCGCCATACGCCAAGGCGTCCACAGGTTTTTCATGGCCGGGTTTCACCCAGGGTATGGAGGCTGGCGCGCAGCTCGTCTCCTGCCTCAAGAATAGCATAGCTGCCAGCACGGAAGGTGCCAGGATTTAGAAACAAGACCCCATCCCTGCCGCCTTCCCGGTGGCACACCGCCCGGTGGGTGTGGCCGTAGACAATGCAGTCTGCCTCTGGAAAGAGCGTCCACAACCGGTCTTCAATATCCATGCCCATGCCTGCGCCATGGGCCAGACCAATGGTGAACTTGCCTAACTGAAACACGCGCTGCTCTGGCAGGGAAATTCTGGTAGCAGCGTTGCACATGTTGCCGCTGACCGCGTACACAGTCTTGCCTTGAAATGCAGCCAAGATACCCGCATCAGTGAGGTCACCGGCGTGAACAATAACCTCGCACGCAGCAAAAAGACGGGCCATCTGCGTCGTGAACTGTGCATCCACCTGATGGAGATGGGTGTCTGAAAGTACGCCTACCCTGATAATCATAACCCTGCCCAGATTGTATAGTTGAGAGAACATAGCATTGTAATCAAGTCATCCGCCGGGCACAAGGTTTGTGGTTTGAAGGCACGGGCAATATTTTGACAAAGATGTCGTCGTATTCAGCCAAGAATAAGGTCATGGGCATAAGCAGCCCGTGTTTACAGCATTTTGCCAACCAGCATGGTACTGTGAGCTCTATATTGGTTCTCCCGGTCCGGATTATAGCACGGGCGAAGCTTTTGAAAACGGAGGTGTTATGACGATTTCAGCAGAAAAGAAGAAGGAAATGCTGTGGACCATGCTCCTGTCCCGTCGTTTTGAGGACGAGCTGACCGAATTATGCAAAATTGAGGGCAAGATTCATGGCATGATGATCTTGGCCACCGGCCAAGAGGCTGTAGGTTCGGGTGCCTGCGCGGCGCTTGATCCTGAAGACGTGATCATCACCAACCATCGCAGCCATAATCATCTACTGGCCAAGGGCGCTGACCCTAATTCCCTGATGGCCGAAATTTATTGCAAAGCTACCGGCTGCAATAAAGGCAAAAGCGGCACCCTGCACCTGGCTGTGCCAGAGGTGAACGCACCCTGCACATCCACTGTGGTGGGCGCCGGGCCGCCCATTGCCGTGGGCCAGGCCTTTGCCCAGCAGTACAAGGGGGATAAACAGGTCACGGTCTGTTTCTTCGGCGACGGCGCTGCAGCCGAAGGTTCGGTGCATGAGGCCATGAACATGGCTGGCCTATGGCGACTGCCGCTGATCTTTATCTGTGAAAATAATGTCTACGCCGGAGCCCAACGCCTTGAAGAACACACGCCAGTTCCAGATCTAGTCATCCGGGCAGCGGGCTATGCCATGCCTGGAGTGAGCGTGGATGGCAATGATGCCTTGGCTGTGCACCAGGCGGTCATGCAGGCGAAGAAGCGCGCCCAGGCTGGAGAAGGGCCAACCTTTATTGAATGCAAGACCTACCGCTGCCGTGGCCATGGCGAGGCAGACCCACAGCTCTATCAGCCAAAAGACGAGATCAGCGCCTGGCTGGACAAATGCCCTATTCCCCGTTTGCGGGATACCCTCCTGAGCGAGGGAATACTCACAGCTGCGGATTTTCAGGCCATGGAAAAACGGGCCGAGACCATTGTGCTGGAGGCGGTGCGCTTTGCCGAAGACAGCCCCTACCCCAGTCCTGAGGAGGCGCTGGAGGATGTGTTCGTATGAGACTATCTGTTCGTGAACAATCCAGACAACAAATGCTACAGGAAGGGACGCTATGCAGAAATTAGGAATGGGACAAGCCGTGAATCAGGCCCTGCGGGAGGAAATGGGGCGCGATCCGAATGTGTTTATCGCCGGAGAAGGCGTGGGCGTGAGCATTCACCCCAGCCCAATGCTTCCGACCCACGGTCTTTTGGAAGAGTTCGGGGCTAAGCGGGTTTGGGATACGCCGGTGAGCGAGGCAGCCATTGCCGGGCTGGCCGTGGGCGCGGCTGAAGCCGGGCTGCGGCCGGTAGTGGAAATCATGTTCAACCCCTTTTTCACCCTGGCCTCAGACATGATTGTCAACCACGCGGCCAAGTTGCGCTATATGTCTGGAGGTAAATCCACCTTTCCCCTGGTGGTGCGCATGAAATGCGGCGCAGGCTTTGGTGCTGGCAGCCAGCATTCCCACAACCTGGAGGCCTGGGTGGCGCACTGCCCTGGCTTGAAGGTAGTTATGCCGGCGACCGCGGCGGACGCCAAGGGGCTGCTCAAGTCAGCCATCAGGGATGATAACCCCGTAATTTTCATCGAGCACATGGGCCTGTACTTTGCGCCCATGCCAGTACCCGAAGGCGAGTACCTGACGCCCATTGGCCAGGCCGAGATTAAACGGCCAGGCACGGATGTGACTGTGGTTACCTGGTCGGGCATGCTGGGAGTGGCCATGACTGCTGCAGATCAATTGGCCCAGGAAGGCGTGCAGGTGGAAATTGTGGATCTGCGCAGCCTGGCTCCCCTGGACAAGAAAACCATCCTTGATTCCGTGGCCAAGACCGGCCGCCTAGTGGTGCTGCACGAGGCCAATCTGACCGGCGGCTTTGGCGGCGAAATTGCGGCGGTGGTGATGGAAGAGGGTTTCAGCCATCTTAAAGCACCGCTGCGCCGGGTGGCTGCGCCGGATATTCCGGTACCGGTCAGCCCGCCCCAGGAACAATTTTTTATTCCCAATGCTGAGCAACTCATCAAGGCCATCAGGGAGATCATATAGCCAGAGCCAGTGTCAGGCTCTCTTGAGAGTATGACACTGGCCAAGCCCATATTCCTCTGGAGCTACCTCATCAAAATTTTGAAATAATTTACATCCATAAATCTGCAGTACCCGTTTACACGGGTACTGCTGGAAGGTCCAGGCACTCAGTCCTTGATATCGAAACTTAACAGCCTGTTGAAGAATGATTTTTTTCAGATGTTCAAACCCAGGAGGCAGCCTCATCCAGGGCAACTGATGATGCAGACGATCATGGGGCAATCTGGCTTGCCTTCGCTCTCAGGGAGCCAAAT
>JAAYIE010000093.1 GCA_012744275.1 Desulfobulbaceae bacterium | reverse complement strand
TCGCCCGGCTCCTCCACCACGCACAAAAGCCGCTGGTTGCGTCCTGCATCCGCACAGATGCCGCAGGGATTGGTTTCCGAAAAGGTGAAACAGTGGCGGCAGAGATGGATGCTTGCATGCAAATGCAACAAATCTTCGGCCAAGTTTCTTGCCTCGCTTTCCGGGCGGCGCAGGATATAGAGCGCCAAGCGGGTGGCGGTTTTACGGCCAATACCGGGCAGACGGGAAAAATCCTGAATAAGCCGGTCGAGCGCCGGAGGGATAACCTGCATGGTCACCCGGCTTACATCAGGCCTGGGATGCTGATACCGCCGGTGAGACGGCTCATCTCTCCCTTGGCCAGTTCCTTGGCCTTGCGCAGGCCATCATTGATGGCGGCTTGCAGTAAATCCTGCAGCATCTGGGTGTTTTCTGGTGTAACCAGCTCTGCATCCATGTGCAGGGCCACCAGGTCGCACTGGCCGTTAAAGGTGGCGCGCACCATGCCTGCGCCTGCGCTGCCAGTCACTTCTTTACCAGCCAGTTCATCCTGCAGGGCCTTCAGGTTCTGCTGGAACTGCTGCGCCTGTTTCATCAGGTTGTTCATATCCATGGGGTATACCTCTTGCTTTCAATCAAAGGGTCGCTGCAAATTATAGAGTACCGCGCTACTGGTGCAAACGGTGGTGGCCGAGCTCAGTCGTCATCTTCCTGGGGCAGGGCCGCCATGTCTTCGGTATCGGTTTCCACTGCCGTTTCCCTGAACCTGGCGCCGATGCGAATATCGCCCAGTTGACCATTAAACACCTCAAGCGCGGTCAACACTATGGGGTCTGAGGCCAAGGCTTTGCGCTCCTCCAGTGGGGTACGGCCGGTGAGCGGATTAATATCGCAGCTGAGCGACAGTTCCTCTTCAATGCGAACCTGGAGTGGTTCCTGAAAAAAATCGAGCGCCAATTCCGTGAGTCTGCGGAGGTGCTCCTGCTGTTTGAGCATGATACAGTCACTTGCATCATGGAAGAGGACGGAGAGATTACCACCCTCAACCTGCACCGATATGGCCCGCTGCAGAGCCAGCCCCATCCACTTGAGCTGATCCTGAACATGCCGGGTAAAGCTGTCCCAATCGCGTTGTACCCTCAGTTGAATCGATATGTTGGAGTTTTGGCCGGCAGGAACTGTATCAGAGGGATTTGGGATAGCTGCAGCAGGTTTGGGTTGGGGCTGGGAAACAGGTGTTCTGGCTGCTGGCTTCACTGCTGGCGGTTCAGGCTGAGTTGTTTGTTCACCCTGTAGGGAAACGGAAGCGCTCGAATCGGTCGTTGGTTCAGGTGGTTGCGTTTGAGGGCTCTCGGGTAGAGGCGGCAATTCCCTGTCTTCCGGGAGCGTTATGACCGGATAGTGATCAGTGTCTGGTGCTGGTGCCGGCAGGGGTTGGTTTTTTTTTTGTGAAGGGGCTGGCGGCTGGCTTGTTATTTGTGCAGGATTTTGCAAAGGAACGTGGGTGGAAGTTCGAGCAGCAGCTTGGTCGCCACCAAGGGGGGCATCATCCAGCAGGGCGCTGAAGCGCTTTATCAGCTCGGCAGTCGGTGTAATATCTGCCACCTGCACAGCGCGGATACAGGCCATTTCCATGGTAAAGCCCGGTTGGAGGCTGAAACTCTTTTCCTGGAGCGCGTCCATAAAGAGGTTAAACAGGGCTGAAAGCTGATCTTTGGTATAAGGAGCTGCCAGTTCCTGCATGGTCCTCAGCTCTTCCTCGGGCAAGGTCAGCATGGCAGCCGTTTTTGGCCCGAGCTTGCAGAGGAGCAGCTCTCGCAGCCACTGCAAAAGGTCATTGCCCAGCCGCCGGCTGTCTACTCCCTGAGCATGGAGTGCACCCAAAAGTTCCAGGGCCCTTGCCAGGTCGGCCTGCAGGAGGGCCGTGCCCAGTTCAGCTACAGCATGACGGCTGACCAGGCCCAGCACATCCAACACATCCTCTTCACTAACATCTGCACCGCAGTAGGAAAAAAGCTGGTCAAGGAGGCTCAGGCCGTCGCGCACGCTGCCTGCTGCCTCACGCGCCACCATGGCCAGGGCTTCTTTACTGATCTGTACGCCTTCCTGTTCGGCAAGAGCAGCAAAATGCTGGTGCAGTTCCGACCTGCCCAGGCGTTTGAGCCCATAACGCTGGCAGCGGGAAAGGATGGTAAGCGGCACCTTGTGCAGTTCGGTGGTGGCAAACATGAAATACACGTGCTCCGGCGGTTCTTCCAGGGTCTTGAGCAGGGCGTTAAAAGCCTCGGTGGTGAGCATGTGCACTTCATCAATGATGAAGATTTTGTAGCGGGAACTGCTGGGTTGGAAGCGGATACGTTCCTTGAGCTCACGTATTTCCTGGATGCCGCGGTTGGAGGCGCCGTCTACTTCCTGCAGATCCACACTCGCCCCTGCGTTAATTTCCACGCAGGACAGACATTGATTACAGGGCTCGGCTCCTTGACGGTCGGTGCAGTTGAGGGCCTTGGCCATGATGCGGGCGAGCGTAGTCTTGCCGGTGCCGCGCACGCCGCTGAAGATGATGGCATGTGCGACCCGATTTTGCAGCAGGGCATTCTCAAGGGTGCGCACCACCGCCTTTTGGCCAATGACCTCAGCAAAGCGTTGGGGGCGGGCTTTTCTGGCAAGAACGAGGTAGGACACGATATGCTTTTTATGCCTTTAGGAGCCTGAAGTGTAGCAATGGGCGGAAAGCTTAGCGGTGGGCGGAAAAAAGGATAGCCAGGCACCCCTGCGGCACATAAAGAGATTCACTGCCGCTGCTTCCTTCCGGACCTGACGGGGTTCGCGAGTCTTTATTGCACAGGACCCGGCTATCACACTGGATACCTTTGTCGCCTGAACATGTATACGAGGCTGAAAAATGCAGCCAAGATTTATATTTCAGGAAGAGTTTGTTTACCTTTTTTCCCGGCAAAGGTCAAGGTATTTGTCAAAACGTTTGAGCTGGCCGGCCCTCCTCTGCTGGTTCATTCCTTGTTTTTGACCGTTCGGCTAAAATTCTCACCGGATTAATCCAGTTGCAGTTCAAAGACACTGACAAGGAGGCATGGCAAATGCGACGCAGGGCGTATGTACACAGATACGTACGCTTCGGGGTATTTGCTGATGCCAACAGGTGGCAGCGCTTTGCTAACGAATGAAATTACTTGCTTTCCAGATATTCCCAAGCCAGTTGCAGAGCGTCGTTGTAGTCGGTTTGAATGCCATCTATGCCAAGCACGCTATCATATCCCATGGCAATCATCTGTTTGCGCATGCCCATACCATCTCTAAAGACGACGATCGGCTTGATCTGTTCGCTGCGCATACTGCTGATCATTTCGCCCAGGGCAAAATACCCGGTAAGATCGATCAAAGGTACCCTCAAACAGTTAATAATGACCACCTTGGTACCGAGGAGCGCGCTAATATGATCCTGCATTTTCGCGGTAGTGCCGAAGAAAAAGGGGCCATTAATGTTCAGTATTCGGATGCCATGGCCAGTTTCAGTTTCCAGGTTTTTTTCAAGATCACGTTGCCAATCGCTTTGCGATACACCGTGCACACCAATCTCTGACATGCGCGAGATTCTGTAGGTGAGTGTTAACGAGGCAAGGGTAATGCCTACTCCAACGGCTACAATCAGATCGACAAAGACCGTGATCAGAAAAACCGCCATCATAACAGTGAGGTCCAGCCGGGGAATCCGGTGAATCAGTTTGAGCAGACGGTAATCCAGAATATCAATGCCAACCTTCATAAGGATACCCGCAAGCACCGGCAACGGGATCAGAGCGGCATAGGGGCCAAGGCCCAGCAGAATGGCGAGGAGCAAAAGGGCATGTGTCATGCCCGATATCCTGGTAGTGCCTCCGGCCTTGATGTTGACCACAGTACGCATGGTCGCCCCTGCTCCCGGCAGACCACCGATAAGTGCGGCGGCCATGTTGCCAATCCCCTGTCCCAGGAGTTCCCGGTTGGGATTGTGCCTTGTTTTTGTCATGGAATCTGCCACCACCGATGTGAGCAGGGAGTCAATGGTGCCAAGCACTGCCAGGGCGAGCGCCATGGGTACAATTTTGGGCAGGAGATTAAGGGGAAAGAGCGGCAGGATCAAATCGGGCAAACCCGCAGGAATTTCACCAATTTTTACGACAGGTATGTCAAAAAACTGCACCAGGAGACTGCCAACTACAAGTGCCAGCAGCGGAGAGGGGATGGTCCTTGTTACCCTTGCCGGGGTGAAAAAGACTATGGCCATGGTCAACACACCTACACCAAGGCTGTACGGGTTGAGCTGGGCCACAGCAGCAGGCATCTTCAGCACCGATTCCAGCGGAGCGCTAACACTTGGTGCGCCGAGCAGCGGATGAATTTGCAGCAGGATGATGATTATCCCGATGCCGCTCATGAAGCCTGAGATGACCGGGTAGGGAATGTAGCGAACAAAGCTGCCGATTTTAAGCCATCCGAAAATGAGCTGCAGGGCTCCGGCAAGAAAGACCACCGCGAAAATGGCGGGAAGATTGCCGGGAAAGGCGACGATGGTCGCGGCAAAAATAACGGTCATCGGGCCGGTTGGGCCAGACACCTGGGTGGGCGTACCGCCAAGGAGTGCTGCAAAAAAACCAAGGGCCATAGCCCCGTACAGACCTGCCGCTGCGCCTGCACCGCTTGCCACGCCAAAAGCAAGGGCTAAGGGGAGGGCAACTATGCCAGCTGTAAGGCCGCCAAAGAAGTCGCCTTTTACAGATGCGAAGGAGTATGATTGTTTCATGGATCTACCCGCAGTGTTGTTGTGAAGGATCGTACTGCCGTTATCGGCTGATCCGTATCATTTGAGGTACTTTTTCTTCCCCGGGATATAATGTCGATGTGCCTCCCGGACTGCCCGTACGAAGGCTTTCGTGAGCATTTGGGCTGGCCGCTCATGGGCCAAATTGTGCCTTGAATGTGCCAGTTATCCTTTATTACTACACCCTTATCAGCGATTCTGCCACGAATGATTTTTTG
>JAAYIE010000092.1 GCA_012744275.1 Desulfobulbaceae bacterium | reverse complement strand
AGGGAAGGGACCACCACTGTTACTCTTCCAGGGGTGTCCGGCAAGGCCGTTGTGACCTTCCGCGAGAGCTTTGCTGTAAGTGGCGACATTGAGAAAATCGCACTTCAACTCGGGCCGTTGTTCGGCAGATTCTTTAAGAAAAAAAGCTCCTTCACCACCACGCAGGAATTCAAGAAATTCATGGATTCTGACCACGCACTGGGAATACAGGAGGCGGAACAGGTTAAAGAGGCCATGGGGGCCTATGTTGCCCTGAAAGAGACAAAGCCGAACGTAAAATTCCAAGAGAACAATTGACCTGCAGCTTTTAAAGTTGAGCCTGTTTGGTGTACAATCTGACCAGGCGTATGTGACACGGTGATAATCTCCCGGCCGTAGCACTTCCACCACCGGAAGGAGCATTATGCAGGGTTGCCGCTGTGCGGAAAGGGAGGCCCTGCCATACGCCTTTATTTTTCCTTCTGTCTGTACTGCCCCCACCTGAAGTTTTCTTCCAGTCTGCCAAAGTGTCAGAAAGGTATACCTTCCTGTACTCCTGAAAATGCGTGTCAAAAAGGTCTATTTGTTATTTATTGACACTGTTTCCAGAAAGGTCTATAGTTTTTATGACACTTAAGCTCAAACCGAAGGCGAGGGGGCACCATGACAGCATTTTTATATGGCCGGGTATCAACTGTAGACCAGCACACCGCCATTCAAGAGCAGGCCTTGAAAGCAAGGTATCCTGAAGGGGTATACAGGGAAGAGAAGAAGACAGGCACCACCATGAAGGGACGGGAAGTGTTACAGCTCATCCTGGACATGATTGGCCAAGGTGACAAGCTGGTGGTGTGGAAGCTGGATAGGCTGGCGCGCAATGTTGCCGATCTTTCAAGAATTGTCGCAATCCTCGAAAAGAAGGGGGCTGCGCTCGAAATCATTGACCAGGCCATTGATACTTCTACTGCCAGCGGCAAAGCCTTCTTGCAGATGCTTGGGGTGTTTGCAGAGTTCGAAACGAACTTGAGGAAGGAGCGGCAGAAAGCAGGCATCGAGAAGGCAAAGGAGGCTGGCAAGCACCTTGGCCGGAAAGCCCTTCTTACTGACAAGCAGAAGCTGCAGATCAGATCAAGGCGTGAGAGAGGAGAAACTCCGACAGCTTTGGCCAAGGAATACGGGGTTTCGCGGGCTACCATCTACAATGTGAATTAGGGTGAGAAGACAGGTCACACTCTGCACCTGCCGCCTTGTGGTACCTCATAACGAAAACAATTCGGGGGCATATTTGGGGGCAGATGAAAAATATTTATTCGAAATAATATTGAATTAACAAAGAGATATTTCTTGTGTTTGAGTGCCTAACGGGCAAATTCAAGGACTTACAACATGGCGTTGCAAGTCCTTTTCCTTTTGGGTTATGCATGGGCTATGTTCTCTGAGAAAGAGCAGCAATTATCAGCCATCCATGGTTGCCTTTGTGGGACGGCATTGATATTTTGTTGACCCGAAAGCGTTGGGCGTGGTCTGGCCGGACACCGGACACCGTAACAGACTCACGAGCGATGCCGACTGCCCGCCGGGGGCAGGGGAGTGTGACTGCGCAGCACTCCACAGCCATCCATGCAGTCATCCAAGATGGCATATTTAACATCCTGCCGTGCAGCTCCTTCTTTCTCCAACCTTCGCTTCAGCTCTTACCAAACGCTAGAGGTGTGCTGAAATTCTATCCCCCACGCCTGTCGTGCCCAGGTACTCAAGTCTGCAAGATGTTCAAGCCCTGCAGATAGCCCCTTCATTTTACCGAAATACTCTACTTTTGACATGCTAACCTCTCGGGGAAGTTTACGACAATAGATATGGAGGCCAGGTCATGGATACAGACGGATCGCTGACTCTGCTTTATCTTGATCGTCACTGCGCAGTGGTGGAAAAACCGGGTGGTCTTTTGGCCGTACCTGGCCGGGGCCCGGATAAGCAGGACTGCGTGGTGAACAGGCTTAAGCGACTGTGTCCATGGTGTATAGACCAGCCTGCAGCGCACCGGCTGGATATGGACACCTCAGGCCTCATGGTGCTGGGGCTGAGCCGCAAGGCGCATCGCAACCTCTCCAGCCAGTTTGCCACGCAGCAGGTGGTGAAGATCTATCTTGCCCTGCTGGATGGTGAAGTGACGGTAGATACGGATGGTGGTGAAATCCGCTTGGCCTTTCGTCTGGATCCGCAGCGACGGCCACACCAGGTGCATGACCCGCTGCAGGGTAAGCTTGGGATTACGCTCTGGAAAAGGCTTTCTTCCAGGGAAGGGAAGACACTGGTGCGCATGCAGCCACAAACCGGACGCACCCATCAGTTGCGCCTGCACGCCAGCCATACGTTGGGATTGGGGTGCCCTATTATTGGTGATCGACTTTATGGTAAGGGCATGCAAAGAGAGCAACTGCACCTACATGCTGCATACTTGCATTTTTTGCACCCACTCGGCGGCTGGCGCATGGGTTTCTTGTCCCAGCCCCCTTTTCTGGAAGACAAGATTCCTACCAAATTTGCACTTAATGACTTGCTCTTTTCTGATCACGGAATTACGTAATTCCAGTTTCAGATCAAAGACGCTGCCAAAAAGCAACGGAAATGGGGCGCAGATGTACAGGCAGGTACTTTCTAAGAATTTTCAGGAGCCGACATAGCGTGCATTGCAAGTAAATTTTCAACAGTTGGAATTGTGTACGCCTCTCGCCCAAATATACTGGAGATATGCACCGTGGCTTTACAGATCGTTTACTATATCATCGCAGTTGTTCTTGTGCTCGTAGGTCTGGCCGGCACTATTCTACCTGCTATTCCAGGCCTGCCCCTCATGTTTACTGGTATGCTTTTGGGTGCATGGGCGGGTGGTTTTGAGCAGATAGGCGCTATTACCTTAACTGTTCTCGGCTTGCTGACCCTGTTGGCCATGGGGATGGACTTCTGGGTAACGGCGATGGGTGCCAAGCGGGTGGGTGCCAGCAAACAGGCTGTTGCCGGCGCCAGTATTGGCACCTTTGTTGGCTTGTTCTTTGGTATTTGGGGGTTGTTTTTGGGACCTTTTGCCGGTGCTGCCATTGGTGAACTACAGCATCAGCGGCATTTACGGCAGGCAGCCAAGGTAGGTGTTGGCACTTGGTTTGGCTTACTTTTTGGCGTGGTACTCAAGTTGGCCCTGGCCTGTACCATGCTCGGCATTTTTGCCCTTGGCTGGTTTCTGTAATTCCCATTCCTAGTTAAAGCATTCTTTATTCTGCATCGAAAATCCTTAGGCGTACCACAACAGTTCTGCATGTATGCTTCTTGTCCATTCGAGATTATCTTTGTTCTTTAATTGGGCATGGCTAGACGAGGTTCTTTGGAGGTAGTGCTCTGCTGCCAACGTGTCAGATGAACAGAGCTTTTTTTACTGCCTGATGATTTCTGTATCGGCAGCGATATTGAGGGCGCGCAGCTGTTTGATCTTTGCCGTGTTGCCCGGTTTGATGGCATTGAAACGTATATCGTTAAAACTCAGCTCGGTTATGGCATTGAAGTAGTCTTCCATGATCAGGCGTTCAATGTACATGTCCTTGTTCACCCAGATTTGTGCCTGCTTCAACTGAGACTGCGGCTCCTTGGGCACCAGATGCAGGGCTCTCAGTCCTGCCGGCGGTGGGCTGAGGGAAAAGGAACTATCTCCCTCGGCAACAAGAAAACTTTCTGTCAGGTTGGTCTGCCCAGTAAAGAGGGCATATGTTATATCAGTATCCAGAGCCTCTGCAGAACTGATCAAAAGTTGTTTGTCGGCAGGTGAGTAGATCTGTATCTCCTTGCCGTCGTTAATAATGGTCTGCGCCTCCGGCTTAAGATACTCCCAGCGAATAATGCCACCCTTTGCTACAAAATTTTTTTCTCCGCTTGCCCCGCCTGGTCGGAAAAAAAAGGCCTGACCGCTGCCCTCGCGCATCCGACCGCCGCTTTTACTATGCTGTTCAAAGGAACATTCCAAACTCTGCATGTCGGCGTACTTCTTTTCAACCCGTGCCAGCAGAGATGTAAGCTGCTGCTGTGAAAGCTCCTGCTTTGCCAACGATGCTTCAGCAGTTTTTGTCGCTTTATTGACAGAGCTTGCCAGACCTTGATCAGGGAATAACATCAGCGCAGAAAGGGCTAGGAACAGCAGAGCACGATATGGTTTAAACATCGACTTTCTCCAGATGAACAGGCCGCCCGAAGATGGATGCGGCAAGGGATTGTACAGGCGAAGAGAGATCGGAAACAAAGTACCTGTTCTCCACCGCTGGTGCGCGAAGTAATGCATACAGTGAGCTGTCGGCGTCGAGCAAGCTCTTCAGGTGCAGAGCTGCTTCAACCGATGAATCGATGATGTGCACCCGCTTGCCGATGCGGGGGATGATAATTTTACTGAGCAGGGGATAGTGGGTGCACCCCAGGATGAGGGTGTCGATTTGTTTGTCTCTTAAGGGACGCAGATATTTGCGCACGATCATTTTGGTTTCACGCCGGTCAAGCCAACCCTCTTCCACCAACGGCACCAGAAGCGGACAGGCCTGGGAATGGATTTCACAATCCGGCCGGATATCTTGTAAACGGCTAGCATACACGCCTGAATTTACAGTCGCCCGTGTTCCGATTAGACCTATTCGGCCGTTGCGGCTTAAGCGTGCCGCCTTGTTGACCGCAGGTGTAATCACATCAACTATGGGTAGAGGGTAGTTTTTCGTGAGGCAGTGCGAGGCAGTACTTGAGGCTGAATTGCACGCAATAACGATAATTTTTGCGCCATGTGCCAGCAGAAAATCGGTATTGCGGCAAGAATACTCTATCAGCATTTCCCGGCTTTTTGAGCCATAGGGAGAGTGGGCGAGGTCGCCGAAATAAATGTAGGGCAGGTCTGGATACAGCTGCTCTATCGCCCGGGCAACGGTCATGCCACCGACTCCGGAATCAAAGATACCAATCATGTTGCCCTGCGAATGGCTGTAAAGGCGCGGTGCAAAGAAAAAGGCTGAACCCTGCATGCGGGCACAGGGTTCAGCCTCGCGTCATACGCGAGAACACGCCGGAATGGTGAGTTGTAGCCCCTCATATTATGCGGATAGTACCGCAAAATAGCAACCGGCGTACGTTGGTCGGAAAGAAAATCAGTGTATGGCGCTTACTTCTTGCTCGAACGGGAGTCCAGATATTTACGCAGATTTTCGGGAAGACCGCGCTCCTTACCGGACTGAGAGCGTTTTTCAGACAGGGCCTTGGAGCAGAGCGGCTGGCGTGCAGACAAACCATATTTTTTTCTGTAGCTTCTGGAATCCAGACCATGCGAGCTAAGATGCTTGGGTGAGAGCATCTTGAACTCCTGACCGCATTCCATGCAGATGATCTTATTTCTCTGAATGGATTTTTTGGGGTCAAGGAAGGGGACGTTGCTGCCAACTTCCGGTTCTGCATCCACTCCGGCCGTTTCTGCATCCTGCAAGGATTTAAGTGTCTGAAAGGTGTCGTTTAGGGCAACTTTTATTTCATCCAGGCTCATTTGTTTGCTGCTAATCTGCGATTGAATAATTTCAGCAGTCATTTCGACAAGCGATTTCGCCATTGCATGCTCCAGAGGAAGAGGGAGGATGTTAAAAACTGAAGTGTAACTTTTTTGATTAATAATCTCAACTTTTTCTTTGTCAAGAAAATATATGTATCTATATTTGTATAATTTTTAATATGGATACAAAGATACATGTTATGAGGAGCTTGGCCTTCCAATGCACAAAAGCAAGCGCTCTCCAATACAAACAGTATTCAAATAGCAGGGGAAGTCCTAAAAAGTATGTTTTTCAGGAGTGCAAGGTGCTTGATCCAGGCCTGTGGGCCCGGTGACTACCACCAAGGTACTGAAGCCTATGTACCTCATAATGCGTTTTATGCAGACTGGTTTATCTTGATCGCCCTGACCAAGGCGCTGCTCTGCACATCGGTTGTTGCAATTTAAGCAGATTGCTTTACCTGCAATAGTCTTTCATATCATCAAATAATATTGTTACTTTTTCGGTCAATGGACTATTTTAACTCCTTTTTTGTTGCATTATTCATCATCTTAATGCAGGGTGTTCTAAGCATGAACCGTATCATTGGCAGTACTTGGCACCAATGTATGAAATCCCGTTTATGGAAGGAGGAAAGGAGATGAAAAATCAAAAATTACGCATACCTGTCCTTGCCTGCACTGCACTGCTCTT
>JAAYIE010000091.1 GCA_012744275.1 Desulfobulbaceae bacterium | reverse complement strand
GCCTGGCCAGGCTGCACGCCCTGATTGCGACGCCAGGAAAGAAGGTCGTTTAAGGCCAGGGCCGCGCGGAACACTGAAGGACGATACACCCCTTGGCCGTACAGGGGCATCAGGCAGGGCAGCGGCCTGACCAGTCCGGGGAATTCCCGGAGAAACCAGTGGCGCTCGGCAACGGATTCAAAAAAACGATTGAGGTCCAGGTTCTGGAGATAGCGCAAACCGCCGTGCACCGTACGCAGATGATTATAGGTGGTGGCCCAGCCAAAGTCCTTTTTTTCCAGCAGGATATTTTTCAGGCCCAACTTTGAAGCTTCCAGGGCCAGGGCAATACCATACACCCCTCCCCCGATGATAATGAGGTCGTAATGCTGCACTGCAGCGAGCCGAGGTTCACGGATGATACGGGTCATGGCGATGACAATATGGATGGCCAGGGGTGCCTGGCTGCTGTATTGATGATGGCGCAGGTTGCGGTGTTGGCAAGCTCATGCGCTCAGCCAGCGTTTTTGCCAGTCCTGGAAAACAATCAGGGCCCAGAGGATATGACTGTGATTGTGGGTGCCCTGGTTGTGTTCCTGCTTGAGGCGGCTGATGCATGTCGGGTTGAACAGCCCCTGCTGCCGGATTGTCGCATCATCAAGCAGTTCATTGACCAGGGGTTTAAATTCGTGGTTGAGCCAGTGTTTGATGGGAATAGAAAAACCTTCCTTGGGCCGGTAAACACAATCCCGTGGTACCAGGCTTGCAGCTGCCCGCTTGAGAATGAATTTAGTGGTATTTCCTTTGAGTTTCAATTCTCCGGGAATGCGAAAGGCCAGCTCGACCATATCCTTGTCCAGGTAGGGCACGCGTGTTTCCAGGCTCACTGCCATGGACATCCGATCAACCTTGGTGAGGATATTGTCGCACAGGTAGCTGCGCACATCAACATACAGGCTCTGATCAAGCACTTCACGGGTAGCGGTTTGAGCAAACAATTCCTCTATGTGGCTGCCGACAGGCCGCTTGAATTGTGCGCAGACATCAGGAGTAAACAGGTGACTCCTCAGCTCATCTGATACAAAAAGACGCCAGCGGGCATGCGCCAGGGTACTTGGGAGCATCGCCCCCTCGACAAAGCGCTTGGCCTTGTTGACCAACCCTTTTTTGCCAGCCCCCGGTCTGAGCCGCCCGGTCAACGCCGGCAGCAGGCCCTGGCCTATCCAACCGGGCAGACGCCCGTAGAGGCGACTTTTTTCCTGGGCAAGATAACTTTCGTAGCCAGCAAAGAGTTCGTCGCCACCATCACCGCTGAGGGCTACCGTTACATGGCGGCGGGCAAGGCGCGAAACAAGGTAGGTGGGAAAAATAGAAAAATCGCCAATAGGATCATCCATAAAGTGCATGAGCTGATCAAAAAGCTCCACCACATCGGGTCGGATAATCTCATCGCGATGATCTACGCCCAGATGATTCGCAACCTTTCTCGCCCAATTAAGCTCGTTGTAGCTCGGGTCGTCAAAACCAATACTGAAGGTCTGCACACCGGCGCGCCCCATGCAGGCAACCAGAAAGGATGAATCCACTCCGCCGGAGAGGAAGGCACCCAAGGGCACATCACTGATCATCTGCCTCCTGGTTGACTGCCGCATCTGGGCGAGGATCTGCTCCTGCCAGAGCGCCTCTGAATGCACTGCTTCCCCGGTTGGCGCAGGAATGTCCCAATAGCTTTCGAGGACAGGCTGCGCTTGCCGCAGGTCAAGCCAGAGCATCTGGCTGGGCAGGAGTTTGCGGATTTGAGCAAACAAGGTGGCTTGGCCTGGCACGTACTCCCAGGAAAGGAAATCTGCCAGCGCACTGGTATCCAAGCACCGTTCAATCAGATCGCTTGCGAGCAGCGCCTTGATTTCGGAACCGAAAACAAGGCGCTCCGCCGCCCAGTGATAGTAGAGCGGTTTGATGCCGAGGTGGTCCCGCACCAAAATAAAAATATCCTTTTTGACATCATGCAGGGCAATGGCGAACATGCCGTTGAGATGGCGGGGAAAATCGCGGCCCCACTCTTCATAGGCATGCACAATCACCTCTGTATCTGTGGCAGTTTTGAACTGATGGCCACAGGCCTGCAATTCCTTTTTCAGCTCGGGAAAGTTGTAAATCTCCCCATTGCAAACGGTCCAGATGCTGCGATCTTCATTAAAAATGGGCTGATCTCCACCGGCCAGATCGATGATGGCCAAGCGGCGCATACCCATGCTGACACTGCCGACCTGATCCATGCCCGAAGAATCCGGGCCGCGATGCACCAGGGTCTGCACCATACGCTCCAGGCGTATACGCGTCTCCGCCTCTGGAAGAGCCGCACCGGCACATCCAACTATTCCTGTGATACCACACATTAGCGCAGGCTCTCCAGTACCCGCCGGAGTTTTTCAACATAGATGGGCCGGGCATATTCCTTGGCATACAAGTCCTGCGCGGCACGAGCCTTGTTGGCAGCGGATTCGGTGTCGTTCATGGCGGCAAACAACCCTACGGCCATATCCTGGGCATTGGGCGCAACCAAAAAAGCAACAGCATCACTCAAAACCTGGGTGTGCGAGTATATAGAGGTAGCCACCAGGGGGATGCCACTGGCCAGTTGCTCATAAACTTTCAACGGCGTATTGGTGCCGCTGCTGCGCGGCGAAACCAATACGCCTGCCTGCTCACTGTAGGCCCTGGCCACACGCTGGGAAACCCTGCCGGTGAACAGCACCTGATCCACAATGCCTAATTTTTGCGCATGGCTGCGATACTGTTCCACCTGCTCACTGGTGCCGCCGACAATGATACAGCCTGCATCAGATTTTTTTTTGACAAGCAGCGCCATCGCGTCCAAAAGTATCTCAATGCCCTGGTAAGGCTCCAGCGTGCCTGCGTACACTACGGCCTTTTTAAACTGCGCAGGCACAGTGGGCAGCGGTTCGTTCTCTTCCTGGCTGCAGCCCTGAGAGCGAGCCAGTCGCACTGGTTCCAGGATCGAATTTTCAATCAAAAAATTGCGGCTGTTTCCTGGCAACACCTTGTTGACGTAGTCAAACAGGTCGGGACAGATGGTGATAATGGCATCACTATGGGCCAGACTCTTGTTCTCCAGCCATTCAAAGATGCCCAACAACAGCCGGTTACGGCTGAAATTAAAGTTGCTCAGCTGTTGCGGCAGGCTGGAATGCATGTCGTAGAGCAGTTTGAAGCGGAAAAAAGGCTTGAGAAAAAGCGCCATAAAAACAGCTTCTTCATGAGCATGCACCACCGCAGGGCGATGTTGCAGCACAAGGGCCAGCATCTTGAAGAAAATAAAAAAGTCATGCACCAGTTTTTTCAGGGAAGGTCCGATTTTAATGGGCCCCAGGAATGCCAGTGCTGGCGTACGATAAAAGCGCACCCCTGGAAGATCGACATCCTCACCCTGGCCATAAGTGAGAAAATAAATATCTGCACCGAGTTCAGAGGCGATGAGGGTACGATAATACACACTGAACGGGGTACCCCGCGGCGAAAAAAAAGGCTGAGGTGCAATAACAAGAAATTTCATGGAGCAACTGGCCCGGGAGAAGGTTTTTTCTTTCTGAACTGCATGGCGATCTGGTGCTTGACGAATGGAAACAACTGTTCTGGCTGCCCAAAGGGCGCCAGCGTAGTTTCCGGGTTCTGCAGCAGGGCACAGAGTGAAGAAAAAGGACGCAAAGGATCTATGATTCCTTCAAGCTGGACTCCGAAACTCCCCACTTTTTTTTCCTGGCCCGGGAAGGGGAGTGGATCGCTACCAGGAAGGTTACGAATACCTCGTAATCGGGCAGCGGCAAAAAGTTTGGGCAATGGCCAGAAAAAAGGGCGGTTCCCGTTGTCACCCAGAAAAAACGGGATGGCAGTGCCTGCCTCAACGAGTTGCCGCACTACCTGTCCGCGACGACCCAGCCACTTGCCGGCCCCCCAGGGCAGCACTGTAATACAGCTTTGCTGCGCAAGCTGGCTCAGCACCTCACTAATCGGCGCTCCATCGAGAAATGGCGCTGCATGCCCAAGAGCCAAAACTTCCAGCCGTTCTCTGGTAACTATCTGGCGGCCGCCTACCACGTAGATGCCAACCCCGGTGGCTTCCGTACAATACAGCGTGTTGCTCTCCCTGGTCGTTTCAATATGAAAGGAGGCAGGAGGCGGCTTCTGACCCGTGGCCTGGGCGGCAAGATCTGCAAAGGCGTTTTCACCAGCAGATTCAGTCAGCAAAAGAAAGCGGGTAATCTGGGAGACTTGCATCGCCTGTTCCACGGCCTGGATGTTGTGCAGACCGAAGTGGAGCACATCTTCTATGAGGAAACAGGGATGGAGATGGACATGGCCATCAATACAGATATGCGGCATGGCACCGGACAACAAAGAAGAGGAAACGTAAACAATGTCGAAACTACAAATCATTAAATATGACGAACAATCACGGCATTGTCAAGCAGTTCCCCGGAAGGGATGCGTATTATCCCGCATTACTGCCACACTTGCCCGGCAAGGCCAAAGAACAGAAGCCCGACTACCTGAACGGGAACAGCAGGCGCAGAAAATTCTGAAAACTATACCAGAACCGCACCTCTGGTTTCACTTCATGATTGCACCACCTATCCAGTACCTCAACTGCCGTTTGTATCATGCGGGGTTCGTAGGTAGGAGGAGTCTGTAAAAAACGGTAATTGAGATTATGATCAGCCCCGTACACTGTCACGTATTCACAGGGGGCGCTTACCTTTTGTACGTACCGTCGCAAAAAGGCTAAATCCACGCCTGGCTCCACGCCACCATCCATAAAATAGACCGGTTTGTGCGACCAACTATCCAGCGCAGGCAAAGCATGCAGCATGTCATGGTCAAGAAAATATTCCTGCCACAGTTTCTGCGTGTACCAGGAGGGAAATTCTTTCCTGTTATAGTGGCCCTTACCGATACCCAGCGCCCAGTTCCAGAAAAACGTGAGGTCGACTGCATCAAGGAAACGGTCTCCCGCCCTGCGGGGCGGGCCGATCAAAATAATGGACGCCACACCGGCATCCCGGAGGCCAACATCCAGGGCCGGGTTTGCACCCATGGAATGGGCAATGATGCTGAGCCGCTGACCACCCCCTGGTAAGGTCTTCAGATAACTGAGCGCCGCCTCTGTTTCGCTGGTCAGATCAGTCCTGACTGCAGTTTCGACGGCAAAAGGGTCTGCTGATTGCCCAAAACCTGCAAAGTCAATAGTCAGCACCCGGTAACCTCGTTCGGCCAGGGACTCAGCTAAAAGTGGGTACAGAGGAAAACTCTGGCCCTGGGGATAATTGCCGTGCAGGAGCAGGATATTCCCCTTGAATGGAGGCTGGCTGTGGTCCTGATAGAGCCGGGCGGCAATCTCCAGCCCATCTGCCCGGTTCAGCGCAACAAACTGGGCCTGAAATGACGCAGGTGCAGGGAGCGGCGCTTCTGCAGCCGGGGCAGGCACTGGCTGATAACGCAACTGCGCGGACCAGTAGGCCAAACCAGCCAGAAGCCAGCACAGTACACTCCCGGTCAACAGGGTACAATGCAGTCTGCCACTTACGGGCCGCCACCCCTGCACCCGCTGCATCCTGGAGAATCTGGTCAGGAGATACAGGAAAAGAGTGACCACCGGATAGAGGAGCACAATGCTAACCAGCCAGAAGCCAATCTGTATATTTTTGACTATGAGGGTAAACCAGGCAAGGCGGATGGCAAGTTGCGGATCTGCACCGGTCGCACTGGCGCGTATGATGTTGTCCTTGCCTGTCTCTATACGCGCATGGTTGCGGGGTACCATGGAGAAAGACTGGCTGGGGACAACATCAAACCCCAGCCAATCATTGACAACGCACTGCCTGAAGGCAACCCTGCCATCAGGTGCATCGAAATCCATCCTTAACCTGTTAAAAATTTTTTTATTAATTTTAAACTTAACGGATTGCCACAGGCTGGAAGGTGGGAGCCTGATATAATCAACCTGGTTTTCGTTAAACCCTGCTCCTGTATCGGTATAGAGGGCAAAGACTGTTTCATGTTCGACCAGCACCTGGCACTGAATGTACCGGTATTCCTGGACAAAGGCGTGGCAGAGCACCAGGGCCGACGCCATGACTGTTGCCATGGCCATGGCCAGCCATACATTGAGTACCGGTGCTTTCGTTTTCATGGGCGCAACCCCTCTTTTAACAAGGGAGATGGTTATCCAGCAGGCCTCTTTACTTTCAGATCCAGATCAAAGACACTGCTGTAAGGATGGCGGGCAAAAAATGCGGCAAAGGAATACTTACAGATACGGCTTGGGGTAGAGTCTGCTGACCTTGGCCGACGCTGACCAAGGTAGTGAGGCAGTGCTTGACGTGGAACTGGAAACACAACGAAAGGGCAGAATCATATCCCGGCCATAGAACTCGTCTGGCCGGGGATGTGTTTGCACGGTGTTAGCTGACGCCTAGCGTAGAGACTAGATTTGCAGGTCTTGCCCTCAGAGTGCTCTGCAAGGGTCTATTGCCCCCTGCTGGGCATCTAAACTCAGTACACCCACGCAATCCATCTGCTGCATGCAGTCTGCGCTCAGCGCCTTTTTTCTAAGGTGTCCACAATCAAGTCTACCTGCTCACGTACTGAGGTGTCGCGTACCATGAGTTGGGTAATGGTTTTAACGGAGTGCAGAACCGTGGAGTGATCACGCTGATACATCTCACCGATCTCACTCAAAGTATGTTCAGTAAACCTGCGGGTGAGGTACATCGCCATTTGCCGCGGGAAGACAATGCTGCGTTTTCTTGAGCGGGAGCGCAGATCCTCTCGACTGAGTTTGAAGCGGCTACTGATAAAGTCGCAGATCATCCTGGCCGTGGGGCCTGCCGGCACAACTCCGCCGGCAAAGTCGCCAAGAACTTTTTGGACCATGAGCATATCGGGCGGCATCTTCAACAGACAAGACCTGGCCTTCACATTCATGATCGCACTTTCCATGCGACGGATATCGCCCTGGAGCGTTTCGGCCATGTATTCCACCAAATCGTCCTGCACCTGCATACCCTGCGCAGTCATCTTGTTCCGGATAATACTCACCCGGGTAGCAAAATCAGGTGGCTGGATGCTGGCCAAAAGGCCCGAGGCCATACGACTGCGGAAATCCGTATCCAATCCTTCAATTTTATCCGGGGCCAAGGCTGAGGTCAAAATAACCCGGCGCCCACTTTTGAGAAGATAGTCCAGCACAATATTGAGTTCTTCTTGAGTCTTGCTACGACCCGTGAGGGTGTGCACGTCTTCCAGGAGCAGCATATCGCAATCGTCCACGTACTTCCTGGAAAACTGGTCCATACTCTTATTGCGGATTCCCTTAACCATCTCAGAGCTGAACTGCTGTGCGGTCAGATAGCGCAGACGGGTGGCTGGGGCGCTCCTCAGTACCTGGTGTACTACCGCCTGGGTGAGATGGCTTTTGCCGAGCCCGGTAGTGCTGTCCATGAATAGACAGCGGCCAAAGGTGTAATCGTTCTCAGCCAGGGCCTTACAGGCCGACTGGGCAAGTACATTCGACTCACCCACCATAAACTGCTCAAAGGTAAAGGCCGGATGCAGGGAACGCAACTGGAGTGCGCCCTGCGGCACTCCCGGCAGCCGCAGCTGTTTTCCCGAAACACCAAGTGGGGCCCTTCCTTTTTCGCCTAGGCCCGCATCCACCTGAAAAAGGATGACATCGCTACCACCAGCCGCCACACTCTTTTCCCTGATCAAATCCAAATAACGCTGCTCCACCCACGCGCAAAAAAAACGGTCCGGTCCGGCAAGTGTTATTCCCTTTTCATGTTCCTGCGTACAGACGATCGGCTTGATCCACAACTCATACTCACTGGCCGGAAGGACAGCGGCGATGTCAGTTTGAATAGTTTTCCAGAGCATTAAAAAGCCCCTTTGCTTCTGTTGTTTCTACATAATACTACTTGCACGCCTACGGTTCCTGTCGGCGTGCGGCCCCAAATGATTGTGTTCTATAGCAGAGGCGGCTGCCCGATGCAAAAGCGGATTGGTCAGATTTGAGCGACGAAAATAAAAGATATGCCACCAATCCACATCACATTGTAACTACGACCTTATCATTTTCTAATCCGGTTAAGACCCTGTTTTTTGGATGGGGTGGATACAGGGGAGAGAAACGGCGTGGGAACGATGGGATATTCTTCAATGCACAGGTTATCCACAAAGTATGAACAAAAGCACAAACTCGGCAAATCTAATAATAGCTCAATAAATCTCAATTATACTCACTTTTTTGTCTTAGCAACACCAGGTGTTCTCTATCTCATACTCCATCCATCCTTTCCGGCAATGGGCACAGTCAAAAAAAATTATACTCTATTCCCATGAACAACGCTGTACGCCTAAGCGTGAACGCGAGCTAAAAACAATGAAAATATAGTGATTTCTGCAGAATACTACGGGAGTCAGCAGTGAAGGGATGGTCAAAAGGGACGGTCTGCCTGTCGGATGGGCTCAATCTTTCAAGGTACCGCCCCGGTCCCAAAGCAAAGCCGCTCTAGCAAGAAAATGGGGCAAATACAGCGCAGGCGTACATGAGATATGATATACCCCTGGGAAGCATTCGCTAAAAGCGACACAGGGAGGTTCTGGTGCGAAAACAGGTAACAGGTGACAGCTCTGTTCAACTATGGCGTTCCGCTCATCCAAACCGCAAAAGCAGCAGGATCAACATCTTCCTTCGCCAGCATGCCCCGGTTATACCAAGGGTTGCCAGCGTGCAAGAGCGCTTGCCAGCGTTGTTGGAAAATACTGCGATCTTGTGCAGCAACCACCTGTTGCACTGCGCTCGGCAGCCTTGTTTCGCCCATAACCGCAGCAGCATAGGGTGTGTACACCAGGTGCAACCCCTGCCCATACAAGCGAAAACAGAGATCAAGATGGGCAAAGGTCAAAGTTTGATAAGCAGAATCATAGCCACCTGCCTCCAGAAAAAGCCCGCGCCTGATCAGACAGAGCTGCTCTGCCACAGCCCAGCTATACTGAGCGCAGTGGAAGCGGTTATGATGCACCGAAACATCGCGGAGAAAGGAGGCATAATACAGGGGAGAAGTGTTGGCGATATCCGGTATAGAACCCCGGTGTCGGTGTGCGTTTTCAGGTTGCTCCAGCCAGCCGCCAACCATGGCCACTGATGCATCCTGCGCGTATTCCAAAAGCGCGGGCAGGTTTTCAGGACGAAGAGAGCGGATACCTGCATCAATAAAAAAAAGATACTCACCCTGTGCCTCTTGGGCGGCAAGATTGCGCTGCACATGCGGCCGCCTCTCCACCCCATCCTCAATGAAGCCCTCCAGCGACAGCCATTCCAGCCAGGGCCAGGATGCGACAAGCTGGTCACACCAGGGCGGGAAGGCTACCCCGGCACAAGCATCATCCCCACAGATCCCATCCACCAATACAGAGACCAGCCCGCTCTGTGGCAAATTCCGCCTGGCCCGATAAAAAAAACGCAGATCCGTGGTTTCGGCTGCAGCCTCTATCTGCTGCCGGTTTAAGGCCGCCGCAAGCGCCCTGCGCCCGGCCTCATCGGCATAGTGTTTCTGTTCGTGGTGGATACTTGAGGAGGTGGCATGGGCCCGCCAGTGGTAGAGCACCTGGGGGATATGCAGCACCTTATTGGTTTTCTCCGCCAGCTTCAGGGCCAGATCATAATCCTGGGCTCCATCGCATTCGGAATCAAGCCCGCCTACAGCCGTAAAAAGCTCCCGCCGGGTCACAAAGAAATGCATGAGATGGTTATGGCTGTATAAAAGCTCGCGGTTCAGCGCACATTTATATAGGGTATCCAGATGTCTGCTCTCCAGATTGACTAGGCTCTCATCGCTGTACATAACGTCTGCATCCTGTTCATTTATGGCCAGCGCCAGCTGGTACAGGGCATCGTGTGCCAGTTCATCGTCATGATCCAAAAAGGCCAGGTATGCGCCGCTGGCCAGTTCCGCTGCCCGGTTGGTCGCGGTGGCAATGCCGCTATTTTCCTCCAGAAAGGCCACCCGGATGCGGCTATCCATTTGGCCGTAGGCTTCCAGTAAAGGCCGGATATGTACCGCCGAACTACCGTCATCCACCAGACAGAGCTGCCAGTGTGGATAGGGCTGCACCAGCACTGAATGAACACAGCGCCAGAGCTGATTGGCCTCGGTATTATACACCGGGGTGAGGATGCTGATAACAGGCTTGCGCTCAAGCCGGGCCACCTCGCTGCAGGGGTACAGGCCTAGGCCACAGCCCTGCTCAAGATAGTGCATGAGCGCCTGGCCCTTCTGCGACCTTTCTTCTTCTGCCATCTGGTTGAGATAAAAATCCGGCTCAAAAAACTGGTTGGGCCGGTTACCAAGGGCTGCCCCGCTGTCCACATAGTGGAGGAAGGTGTCTAAAAACGAAGTATCTGCATCCAGATAGGTTCTGCGGTAAAAATCTGGATCAAAAAGGGCATTGGGCCGAGAACCTTCGGTTGCACCATATTCAAAATAATGCCTGAGCAGCACCGGCCACTCACGGGCTGCAGCCGGATTGTACTCCCGGTAATAGTCCGGATCAAAGAATGGGAAGGGCTGAAAGAGCGTGCTTTCGGGACTTGTCAGGCAAGCAGCAAGCGGTGGAGGTGCGCTGGCCTGCAGGGAAGCAGCCCCCGGCCCTGCCAAGACCTTGCTATCAAAAAAAGCATTAATCCGTGACGCCTGTTGCCATCTGGCCAGATACAGAGCCAAGGGGCTCTGCCCTGGTCGCAACAGGGCGGCATAATGCTGCAGAAAAAAACGGGTGCTGAAGAGCGGGTTTGGATCGCATCCATCCCGCCAACCAGAGCGTATATAGTGGATGAGTGGGTTTTGCGGCGCATCCGCCAGGTAGCGTTTGAGATACCAGTCGTTGGCAAAGAGGATGTGCGGGTTGCGGCCCTCGCGCCAGCCCGCCTTCAGGTAGTGCAGCAGGGGAACAAAGCGGTACCAGCCCAGATCCTGGGCATGCTGCCGGTAATACTGGCCATCAAAGAGGCGACGGTTGATTAAAAAAAAAAGCAAGGACCACATAATGTTAAAAAAAACTGTTTTAGAAAAAACGTATCCTGCAGGCCGGGAGAGGTTCTGCCATGTGCGCCTGCTCCAGGCAGGCTGGCCATTTCTGGGCGCTTGCCGCGCTGTCTCCATTCTGCGGTGCAGCCACTACCTGGCTGCACTCGGCCAGGCTAAGGCCATAGAGTCGCGTCAAAGCATCTATCGTGCCTTCATCCGGGGCGGTCAGCACCGTGGCATGCACCAGGGCCTGGTAGGCCACATTATCCCGCTCAAGCTGGGGTGCAGCTAAAAAGGGCGCGGTATCCTCCACGTCGATCAGAAACGGCAGATATTTCATCAGGGACCGTTCAAACCACATCAGATCAAGGGGCGCGCCCTGCAGACAAACCACATCAAACCAGCCACAGGCCTTGGCCGATACCTCAAAAAAACCGGAACCATGGGCAGCGGCATAGGAGTTGATCAGGCCCTTTTCCAGCAGCACACGGGCAAGTCTAAGCATTCTGGCATCTTCCTGGGTGGCATCTTCATCTTTGGGCAGCACCAGCAAGAGACGCAGGCCCTGGCTTTGCGGTGCAACATAGCTTGCACTAAAGGGTTCGGGCCAGTGCTGGGCATTTAGTACCAGCCGGGGCTGCATGGTACGGTCGTAATCGACCTTGGAAAGCGTCAGTTTGGGATTGTAGGCCGGATCATGGTACCAGGCATTGGGCCAGCGTTTTTTAAGGAGAGACAGCTCATTCCAGAAACGGGCTTTCTTCTCCGGCGTGTCCTCTGTCCCCCGGGAAAGCGATTCATGATGATAGAGCAGGGCCTGCGGAGCCCACACGTTCCGGTAGCCACGCTCGCGCAGCTTGAGGCAGAAATCAACATCATTATAGCCAACGGCGAAACGTCCTTCATCCAGACCGCCAACTTCCAGGTAGCGTTTTTTGCTGACCGCAAGACAGGCTGCGGTCAGGGCCGAATAGCCGCGCAGCAGCAAAGCCAGATTGCTGTAGCCCAGGGCATCGCCGGGCAACTCCATGTATGCATGGGCAGCACCACCAGCTATGCCTAAAAGCACTCCGGCATGTTGCAGGGTATTATTTGAATACAATAACTTCGCCCCTACCGCTCCCACCTCTGGGAGCAGGGCAAGCTGCACCATGCTGTGCAACCATAGCGGGTGAATAACCTCAGTATCATTGTTGAGAAGCACCACCACTTCACCCTGCGCTGCCTCAACCGCCAAGTTATTCAGGCGCGCGAAGTTAAAGGGCTGATCGTCACGCAGAAGCCGCACTGCGCACTGGTCTGCCAAGTGCTGAAAATAGCTGAGCGCAGCTTCTTCATCCGAACCGTTATCAATAAGCAAAATCTCATACGCTGCATAACTTGTTTTGGCGAGGATACTCTCAATACAGGTGCGCACCAGCTCTGCACCGTTGCGGGTGGGAATGAGAATGGAAACCAGGGGAGGATTGGTGCATTCGTCAAAAATTACCTGCTGTACCGAGCCCTTGTCCGGAGCGGTCTCCACATGGGCCGGAATATTAAGCCGGTGCAGATGCTCATTGATGGCCTTAAGCGCCGCCACCCTGGCATAGGGCTTTTCACTCACCCCGGCGGCAGTGCTGCCTGCACTGATGCGCCAGTGGTACAAAACCCGGGGAATATGGATGATCTGCTCGGGCTGTAAGTGTTTAACCACGCGCGCTGCCAGGTCATAATCCTGGGAGCCTTCATAACCAACCCGGAAACCACCGATTTCTTCAAGCAGTGAGCGGCGATACACTCCGAGATGGGTAATCAGATTATGACCCCAAAATAAATACGGATCCCAATCGCATTTGAAATAGGGATCCTGACGCAGCCCCTTGCTGTCGATCTTGTCTTCATCGGAATAGAGAATGCCTGCATCAGGATAGCGTTGCAGGGCCTCAATCACCCAGAATAGGGCATCTTCAGTGACCAGATCATCATTATCTAAAAGGGCGACAAATTCGCCCGCAGCCAGGGCCAGGGCCGAGTTGGACGCCCTGGATATATGACCATTTTCCGTGCGGAACACCACCTTGATGCGAGCATCGTTTTTCTGATAGCTCTGCAATATTTCGATAATCCGCCCGTCGGTGGAAGCGTCATCGGCGATACATAATTCCCAGTGCGGATACAACTGCGCCCGGACAGATTCGATCGCCGCGACGAGAAAGGAAGGCTCCGGATTGTAGACCGGCATGACAACGGAAATGAGCGGCTGATAGGCAAAGGCCTCAATATGCCGCCGCATGAGAACTCTGTCTTCTCCTTGCAAGGCAAAAAAGATCTCATTCCAGGCAGCGTAACGATTGCCGCGGCTGATTTCCTCAGGGTTATAGGGTAATTTCCCCTGCTTACGGCCAAAGCGGAGGAAATGGAGCAGGGGCGGCAGGCCAGAGGCAGCCGTTTCCGGATACTGCTGTGCATACCAATGGCTGTCAAAAAAAGGGCCCGGATCCCGGCCTTCAGCCGCGCCAATACGGAGGAAGTGCAGCAGCGGGTTCATGACCAGGGCCGAGACATCGGCATATTTCCACAGATACCAGTCTGTACTGAAGTAGGGACCAGGGTCTCGGCGCTCCTTCACGCCAAATAGAGCGTAGTGCAGCACTGGGTCCAGCTTATTTTTTGGTACCTCCGGATAGGTATCGCAGTACCAGGCTACGTCAAAATAGGCGTTGGGATTGACCGTGCGGCTGGCCACATGTTCCAGGTAATGTGCCAAGGGGCAAAGCCCGCCCTCCCCTGCCCCTAGATATTCTTCCAGATACCAGCGGGAATCAAAGTACGGGTGGGGATCGACTGCACCGGCCATACCATGACTGATGTAGTGCTGCAAAGGGTGCAGGCCCATCTGCCGCACCTGGGGATTCTGCTCCTGATACCAGTGGATATCAAAACAGGGGTTGGGCTGGAAGCCAAATTCAGCGCCATGGGCCAAAAAATGGGCCAGGGGTTCTGTTCCGACTGATTCAGGATAGGTGCGGCTGTACCAGGATGTATCAAAGTAAGGGTTGGGCCAGGCGCCTTCCGCCGCACCATAACTGAGGTAATGTAGAAGCGGGTGCATGCCTTGCGTTTGCGGCTGGGGATAACGCTGCAAGTACCACCTGGTAAAAAAGTAGGGGTTCGGGTTTGTACCCTCCTGCACACCGTACAATATGTAATGGAGGAGCGGATTGATACCGCTCTTACCCACTTGAGGATATTCTGCCAGATACCAGGACGTAAAAAAATAAGGGTTGGGGTTTCTCCCTTCCCTCACCCCCCAGGTGCAGTAGTGCCGGAGCGGATCAAGGGTAGCAGCGGCCAGGGTCTGGTCATTACGTATATAGTATGCTGCATCAAAAAGTGGGGTATCCTGCAACGCCGCTTGTAGCTGCAGGTGCTGCGTTTTAAGACGGGGATCGAACTGATGGCGCAACCTCTCCAGCAGGGCATGGAGGCGGCCTCTCCAGCCGGTGGGCTTTGCCACGGTTTCCCGCCAGGCAACCGCGCCCATGCTGTGGGTATACACGGGACACGCCTTCCGGGAGCTATCTTGTTGTTGATTCACGCTCATCCTTCAGGGGCGGCAGATACACCGAAAAGTCGCTACTAGAGCACATCGGCAAAACCCTTGCGGGTTTTCTGGAACCAGGCAAAGCCCAGGCAGGAGACGACGATGGAGATGGCATAGCAGTACAGGAGCAGCAGCATATCCAGCCCTCCCTTGCCGAAAAGGACTGCCCTGGCCTGCTCAATAATCGGGGTCAGGGGGTTGAGGTGCATGATGAAGCGAAAATTTTCAGGCACACTAGAAATAGCATAAAAAATCGGCGAGAGAAACATCAGGGCAGTGGTGAGAATTCCAACCAGTTGTGCCACATCACGAAGATAGACGCCAAGCGAGGCCAGCCACCAGGATAACCCCACCGTGAACAAAAAAAGTGGAATGAGGACAATGGGAAAAAGCAGAATACTGGCCGAAGGCAGACCGAAGAAAACCATATAGGCCAGGATCCAAACCAGAAAGCTGATACCGAGGTGAAAGGTTGCGCTCCCCAAACTAATCCAGGGTAAAATCTCCAGAGGATACACCACCTTCTTCACATAGCTGGGATTGGCCAGAATAAGCCCTGGCGCACGGTTGATACATTCCGCAAAGACCGCATAGACCATTAATCCCGAAAAAAGCACCATGGCGAACTCGACCTTTGAATCGCTTGCCGCCGAGGGCCAGCGCGCCTTGAACACTACACTGAAAACAAAGGTGTACACAGCCAGCATGAAGAGGGGGTGAAAAAACGACCAGAGCACGCCAAGCACCGAGCCGCGGTAACGGCCAAGCACTTCTCGCTGGATGGATTTCTTGATGAGGTAGCGGTTACGCCAGAGGCTGGCGATAATTTCTTGGGGGTACAGGGCAAATTGCTGCATACAGGTTCTTGAATTCAAAAAAATGCCCGAAAGGCATTTAAGCTAAGGTTTGGAAAATGTGCGAGTTTACCACAAAAAAAACCCCTGTGCACCCCCTCTTGTCGGGCCTGCACAAGGGCTCTTTCTGTAACATTTCTCCGGATACGCCGAGACCGTGTGTGCTTCAATAGAAGTAAAATCTAGTTGTCGGTGCTTACCTCACTCCTGAGATCCTGCAGAGTCTTAGGACCGACCCCTTTGACATTGCCAAGTTCATCCACGGTCTTGAAAGGGCCGTTTGCCTCGCGGTGTTTGATAATTGCCTCGGCTTTTGCCGGGCCAATACCGGGCAGTGTTGTCAGCTCTTGTACCGTGGCTGTATTGATATTCACTTTGGCAAATGTTGCGGTAGCAAAGAAAAGCAGAAAAAACAGGGCAAAAAGGGCTTTTTTCATAATCCTCCTCCTTGTATCAGCGTGAATTTGCTTACAGCACGGCCCGCGTCCCGAAGTGTTACATATTGTTACTTGCTCTTATTCTTTACAGTTCGGCACGTTTTAAGCATATGAACAATATTCATTCCCATCCATTTTTGTCAATCATAAACTATTTGCCCAATCAGACGAGCACAACTGCTATCCATACTGGTCAAGCACTTGCAACTGTACAGCCCAATAATGGGATGCTGAAGGCAGACCTGAAACACATCGACAATCGCCACTTTCCTCTTATCAAGGAAGAGCAAGCTTGGGGCTTGGAAAGGGGGTGCATTCAACTTGCAGCCGCACCATCAATAAAAAGAGTCTGCACTGTGGTCCCAAGGTATTCCCTTAAAATCCGGGCAGGCGTAGTGAAAAATTGCCAAGGGAGGTGTGGGCTGTCCTACGGCATACAGCACTCCATGCACCAGCACCTCGCCCAGTTCCCCCACAATCCGCACCGTGTAATCGGCGCTGCCGGCAGATGTACCCGCGTTGACTACCACCAGGCCTGCCCCTCTTCCAAGATGGCAAGCAGATGTATTCTGATGACATTGAAACCATCGGCAAAATCGGACTAACACAAACCTCGGCCCCAACCTCTTTAACCATACAGGCCAAATGCGATGGAATACTTTCCCGGTCACCCATTTTTCCTGCAAAACGCAACCAGAACATTCCTGGCCAAATGGTGAGAGGGTTTCCCTACTCCATTTTTTGAACCATTCCCTATCGTGCTGCATCATGAACGCGGCGCACTCTGGCAGTTAGTTTCTGAAACTCTCAGCTCTGACTTTAAGGCTAAAGCTTCGATAACCCAAAAAATAAAGTACCGTCTAAAAATTTCCTTAAGCCGGCAAGCTGGCGTCTGCCACGCGCGTTCCAGGATAGCGCCTTATTGTACAAGTAAAAGTCTGTCAGGCAAACAATCACCAAGACAAAAGAAGAAAATACATTCCGCCAGGATAGCAGGCATGGCTCAAACCAGCCATGCATCCACAGGTTCAAAGCTTCCTGCTCGGTAGCGCAGGCAGTTAAGCGCGCCGTAGTCTTGGGGTATAGTGAAGAGGCGCGCTAAGGGCACACCACTGATCCTAGCCAGAAGCACCCGGTTGACCCCAGCATGGGCTACAGCCAGCACCGGCCCAGTCACGTCCCTGGCTGCATCCATGCTTCGAGCAATATTGAGCAGAGCCGGCCAGACGCGTTCAGCCAGATCAGTAAAACTCTCGCCGCCAGGCGGCCGAAAATGGGCTAAGTCAGCCCCTCTGGCTTCGTAGGCACCGGGATAACGCGTCCGCACCTCTGCCACAGTCAAGCCCTCCCAGTCACCCAGATTGATTTCCCGCAGCTCCTCGACAATCTGCATATCTACACCGCTATGCCCGCTGACCAGCATGGCGGTATGCCAGGCGCGCTCCAGTGGCGAGGCATAGACTGCGGTAAAGGGAATATGGGCAAGCCGTGCAGCCAAGGCCCTTGCCTGGGCCAGGCCTTGTTCGCTTAAAGGTATATCTGACTGGCCGAGGAATCGATGGGGTTGGCTCTTGGCCACAGCCGCGTGGCGCAGTAGATAAATCAGCATGGCAGTTGCAGGTGGGCCAGTGGGCGGCACAGAGCGCTCAGCTCCTGACCGCTTTCTTCCTCCACGGCCTGAGCCAGCCTTCGGGCCAAGGCATGGCGGTCGCGGATGGCGGCCTGCGCCTCGGCATCGTGGGCGTACAGAATTTTTTTTTCGGTAAAACGGCGATCAATGGAAAGCAGATAACCGCCCCGCGCTAGTTTATCTGCCAGATGCACCAGTTCCCGCTCGGTGATGGCCCCGCCTGTCTGCCAGTCCAGATCTTTATGCGCCGCCACAATGGCTGCTGCCTTGGGAAAACCAAGGCGAGTCAACCACAGCCCACCGGTCGCCTCGTGGTGGGGTTGCCCCTTGGCCAGATCGTGCAACAGGCCGCAGGTCCGGCACAATTCGACATTCAACCCACTTTCCTGTTGCCGGTTGATGGCCGTGGCAAAAAGTGCGGCCAGCTCACCAACCAGCCGGCCATGGACAATACCCTTAGCCGGCATGGGATGAATATAGCGGACAATTACCTCTGCCTCTTCTGGTGCAGGATAGTCGCGGTGCCCAAACCGCTCGCAACCTTGCTTGTAAGCCTCGGGTGTGTCCAGATCAACGAGGATGTTGGCATCTGCCACTCTCACCTCACACACCTGTTTGGGGTGCTTCTGTTCATGATTAGCCAAGAGTGGTCTCAACCCAGCCTGGCCTTTTTCTCCCTGGGTGAGTTGGCGTAAAAGGGTGGCACGGATGCAAAGCGGGTGTCCGCGCTCGCCCGCAAAAACTGGATGCGCCACCTGCGCGCCACGGGCTTGCATCGCTTCCTGCAGCAATAGCACAGTGCCCACACGGATAAGCGGTATGTCCACCGGCAGCAGCAAAACCGTTGCCAGGTTCGGATCCAGCATCCGCACCCCTGCAACTATGGAGCTGTACATCCCCTCCAGGAAATCAGGGTTATGTACCGGTCGGGCACCATGTACGCAGACCTCGGCAGCCACTTCTTCGCTACGATGCCCTGCCACGACCAGGATATCGCTGACTCCTGCTTGCTTAAGCACTGCAATGCACTGGCCCAGCACCGTACCTGTGCCCAGGGGCAAAAGTGGCTTGAGCCTGCCCATGCGAGATGAAAGCCCTGCCGCCAGAATGATGGCGCTGGCCTTGTTGGGAACGCTTAAGCCAAATGCCATGCCCGCCTGCCAGTGGCGCGCTGATAGATCAGTTCGCCCACTATGGAGATTGCTATTTCTTCGGGGGTATCCGCCTCGATAGCCATACCGATAGGACAGCGCACCTGCTCCAGTTGGGCCTCCTTGAAGCCCCTGTCCAGCAACTGGGTATAGATGGCATTTCGCTTGCGCCTGCTGCCGATCATGCCAATGTAGCCTGCCTGAGTGCGCAGGGCCTGTTCCAGCACTTCTTGATCGTGCATATGCCCGCGGGTGACAATGACGATATAGCTATCCTGATCAAGGGCCAGCCCATCCAGGCAATGGGTAAAATCTGGTAACACCCGGACTTCACTGGCCAGAGGAAAACGCTCCAGATTAGCAAATTCGGCCCGGTCATCCAACACGGTCACCTGAAAACCAACCCGGGCCGCAGCCTCGGCTGTGCAGGCAGCCACATGACCCGCACCTACCAGAACAAGCGTGCCGCCCACCGCAAAGGATGAAAGAAAAAAACGCGTACCTCGAAAATCTAACAAGGTGGCACCAGTGAGGGCAGTGGCTGTCTGGCTCAGCAGTTGATTCAACTCGGCGTCCAGGTCGGGCTTGCTGCACTGTCCCCGCTGATCAACGAAAAAGCGTGGAATGGTGCCACCAGGATTGCTCACCACGACAACCCTGCGACCACCTTGCAGGGCCTCCTGTAATTGACGGAAGAAATGCAAATTTTCTGCAGATGCTTCAATATATTCCATGTACAACTCCATAGCACCACCACAGATCATATCAGTGACTGATGCATCGGCGTTGGACAAATCAAAATGACGCTGCATTCCCTGCTTGCTGGCAAAACACGTCTTGGCTTCAGAAATGGCCTCGGACTCCACAATGCCACCGCCTATGGTGCCGCAAATAGTACCGTCTGCCCGCACCAGCATCCTGGCGCCTGCTACCCTGGGGGTAGAGCCAGATTGGCTGCCCACTGTGGCCAAGACGCAGGGTTCCTGCCGGGCAAGGGTGGTGCACAAGGTATCAATAAGTATTCTCATTTCCTGAATTCTCCCTATAATTATGCAGTTGACGTTTACCCACATGCATGATCTCTGGGTTGCTGCTGCAATGCAGCTGCACAGGTAGACCGCACAAGTGCGACAGCGTACTGGCGAGGATGGTCCGGGCCTGCTCCAGAGTGCTCTGTTCATGCCCTGGTAGAGTACTCAGCCGCACCTGCAGCAGTTCTTCATCAGAAGAACCACGCCACAAACCAGCCTGAAAATCCAGCAGTCCGGGCAAAGAAAACAGGGCTTCATCCAGTGTTGCCAGGCTGAGCTGTCCACCCTTTGTCAGTGATACAAATCCGGCCATGCGACCCCGCACCTGATCGAGCCGGACAAGCGTGCTGCCGCAGCTACAGACTCCAGGCAGCAGACGGCCCCAATCACCGCTGCGATAGCGCACCAGCGGCATGCCTCGGCGGCTGAGGGTGGTCAACACAATCTCACCCCATTCTCCTGGCGGCAACGGCCGTAAACATTCGTCCACTATTTCAAAGAATATATCGCTCTCTCGCACATGCAGCCCATTGTGGGCGCTGCAATCCACCGCTGCCCCCAGACCACTTTCTACCGAACCGTAATGGGAAAAAACCGCACAACCAAATTGGCCGGACAGGGCCGTGCATATGCTGTGGGCAACATAATCCGAGCAGAGCAAAGCAGACCTCAGCGAAGCGGGCACACAACCCAAATGCCGCGCCATGCGGACCAGAGCCAGCATTTGTACCGGCAGTCCTACTAGCACGGATGCCTGCCAGGAGGCAAGCTGGCGCGCGCCTTGCATCAAATCCTCTACCATACCGAAAATCCGGCAGGGAGCTGGCACTCTGTTAAGCGCCTCTGCCAGCAAGGCTCCGGTGGAATCCGGGCTGTCTCCTGGCAGAAAAATAGCAACCCGTTCACCGGGTTGTAGCAGGTGGAGCATACCGTGGTGGAAAAAATCTCGGGTGTGCTCCAAATCATCTGCTGTAAAAAAAAGACGTTTAGCCGCGCCCGTACTACCAGAGCTAGCCAGAGTCATAATACGGGCTACCGCGTCCTGGCTCACGCAGAGCATTGCCTGACCTTGCTGGCGCAGCTCGGTTTCACTGGTGCAGGGCAGCCGGTGCAAATCTGCTATACCTTGGATGTTGCCAAGATTAAGCCCGGCCCAGGTGCGGCGGTAGAAGGCTGAATGCGCGCTGCAGTGACGCACTAGCTCCTGCAATGCCTTATTGTGGTAACGGGTCAAATCCGCCCGGGTAAGGGGGCGACCCGACAGGTGCAGACGTTGCCTGGTCCAGGTATCCAGCGGGCAGGGATTCATACAGAGATCTTTCCCCGGTACAGGGCAGTGCCGCTGGCATTGCACAGATTATAGGCGCAAAAGGGAATCAGGCGACCATCGGGTGCAGCCACATGGATGCAGCAGCCACGCAGACGCTCCAGATCAAGCGTCCAGGCATCCTGAAAAAACATGGCAGAAATGCTGAAACGGTGACTGCGGGCACGGGCAAGGAAACGGTCAAAATCATCCCCATTATCGGCTGCATCCACAGGTGCAGCAGGCGCTCTCCATTGACGAGCGGTAAAGCTCACGCTCTTTTCCCGGCCTTCAAGGGCAGGAAAGGGCTGCAAGGGTGTCTCGCCAGTGCTGCAACAGACGCTTTGCCCAGCACCCAGCGGCATAAGGCTGCCCTCTTCTGTAATTAGATAATTGGCATGAAAAGAGCAAAACGCATGTTCGCAGGCTGGCGGGGAAAAATGTTCGGACCGCAGCACGCCGCTACTTTGCAGCTCCAGCAGTTGCAGCAATTCCGGCAGGCTGAGCCGCGGGCGACCCGACTGCTCTGGTTGTGCTGATTGAGGGAAGCGACCAAAATAACTGATGGGTTGAAAATGCACACCCCGCACCGTGGGTGCATGGGAGAGGCCATAGGTGATGATCTGCCAGAGTTCATCCAGGTTCGCACCCGGCAGCAGGGTGGGGACCAACACCACGCCCAGCCCGGCCGCAGCACAGTGCCGGATGGCCTCTTCCTTAATATGGCCCAAATCACGGCCGCGCAAAGCCTGATGGCTTTTTGCACTACAGCCATCGAATTGCAAAAATACAGAGGAAAGCCCTGCCTCTTGCAAAATTTTGGCGTATGCGGCTGATTCTGCCAGGCGCAGGCCATTGGTGTTGAGCTGGATAAAAGAAAAGCCCTTGTCCCGGCCCAGGCGGATGATAGCGGTCAACTCCGAATGCAGGGTGGGCTCGCCGCCGGAGAGCTGAATGTTGCAGGGGCCAGAGGCCGCGGCTATACGATCATAGAGAAAGGCGGCCTGTGCCAGCGACAGATCCGTGCCCTGCTCGTCTGCACTGGCAAAACAGACCGGACAGTGCAAGTTGCAACGGCTGGTGATTTCAATGAGTGCGGTGCAGGTGTGCTGGCCATGGCGTGGGCACAGGCCACAATCAAAGGGGCAGCCCTGCGCCATTCTGGTATAGGCCAGTTGTGGCGAGGCCGGGGTTTTGGGCCGCTGCCAGCCGGGAAGATCAGGCACGCCCCGCCAGATCACCGGGGCAAAGAAGCCATGCTCCGGACACTGCCGGCACAAAAGCACCTCCTCCCCCTGCTGTCGCCGCTCTGCAGGCAGGCGGCGCAGGCAGACCGGGCAGACGCTTTCTGTGCTGCCCAGAACGCGACCTTTTTCCTTACCAGGCCCGCTCATCGTCCCTGGCCTGGGAAGGGTCAATACCGTGGCTGTCGAGAATGCCCAAAAGGGTTGTCCTCGCCTGCTGCATAATGTTACCACAGACCTCATCATTGCGGCCGCCGCTGGCCAGGGTGATGTCTTCGCAGCGGATGCCGCCCCAAGTACTGCTTCTGCCCTGAAACCAGGCCATGAAATCGGTCAGCATGGCGGGCAGACTCTCCAGCGGCTGCTCCTCGGCCGCCCCTTTACCTGCATATAAAGAAAGCACGCAGGCTGCACCCGTTGCCACCCCGCATATTTCTCCCTGGCCTATGCCCTCGCACAGGCCACCCATGGCGCGAACCAAGGCGGGATTATCCTGGCCCATGTCTTCCAGTGCCAGCTGTATGAGGATCTGGCTGCAACAAAAACCCTGGCTGGCCAACTTGAAGATGCGGATGCTGTCATCGGTCATGTGTGTTCCCTCGTTTGCATATTGCTTGCTTGCGGGCAAGCAAGGCAAAGTAGCCGGGCGGAGTCGAGCGCACGGCGCTACAGGCCTGGCGGGCGCTGCTGTCATCCAGAAAAGTCTGCCAGAATGCCTCCAGGCTGCCCTGGTCAAAAATAAGCTGGCCTGCCAGTTGCATCAGTGCTCTGCTCTGGTCCTGGCAATACAGTATCTCAAAATCCAGGTGAGTGAGCGCCGCAATGGTTGCTTCCAGGGGCGCGGCATGGAGCAGGCAGCCTGCCTCTTTGGGCAAGGCACAGGAAAAAGTGCCGTTTTTCAGGTAGAGATCACTGAGCAACAGGCAGCCGCCTGGCCGCAGGATGCGGTGTATTCCGGTCAGCACAGTCTCTGGCTGAGCACAAAGCGAAAGCACACATTCGGCCAGAACCCCGTCAAAGGAACTGTCCTGCAAGGGCAGGGCCTCAGCCCTTGCCTGGATCAGCGTGGCTTTGGCTGCGCGTACGCCTGCCTGTATCAGCATCGCCTCACTGGCATCCAGCCCGGTTACCCGGAAGGAGTCGCTCAATAAAGCCAGGCTGTGGCCCGGGCCGCAACCCAGATCAAGCAGCCGTGCTCCTGGAGCAAGCCCGCTTTGGGCCACAAGCGTGCTGGTCAGCTCCAGGCCACCGGGCCGGAGCATACCGCCCGTGCCCTGCTCCAATGCCGGGGTACGATAGAGCATCAGGCAGCAGCCTCCGTGGCCAATAGTGATATCAACATCATTTATCTTCCAGTAACTGCTCCACTTCCAACATTTTACCAATGGCCAGATCTTCTGGCACCAGCACAAATCCGCATTGGCTGCAGGCCATCAGCTCAACATGAAAAACCGAGTGCAGGTAAGTGACCGCAACCTTTTGCGGCTGCAAATCCTGATTACAAGCCGCACAGCGCCAACTGGTGGGATGGGTGAAGGAAAGTGTGCTCACGGCAATGCCTCCGGCAGCACCATGCGGTGGCTGTAGCTGTTATGGACAATAAAACCATTGTCTGTTGCCTCGTATTCCACCCAGTAAGTCACCCGAACTGGTTTATATTTGGCCAGGCGATGCCCATTTTCCGGATTAAGCAGATAATTGCCGCCCTGTTCTGCATGGAAGATAACCTTCTGCACATCTTCATGCAAAATATGGCGGCTCTCCAGCAAACTGGTCAGATCAGGCGCAATAATCAGGCGCAAAGCGCTGTGGGCAGGCGCGTCACCTGCTGTTTCCTGCCACAAACTGTGCATAAGCTGCTCCTTAAGACGGCTGCGGTTTTCATGGCGCAGGGAAAAACCGGGATTGGCCCGCTCAAGTGGATCATCCCCGGCCTTGCCCGGAAAAAGATATTCCAGCAGATGGGCGCTGGCTTTGCCCGCTCCTGCCACATTATCGCGGCACATGGCGCAGTAGGCCAGGGCCGGATATTCGCTGCGACCGGCCTTGACTGTGGCGGCTTTGCGGCCCAAGGGCTGGTTGGCAAACTGCATCAGCCCGCCATAGCCGCAGCAGTCGGCCAGTTCTTCCGGCATGGTTGTATCATGCAGTTGCACCCCGAGCCGCCCGCAGAGCTGGCGCACACTGGCGCGCAGCCCGGCATTGTCGCGCGCTCCACAGGGATCGTGCAGGGCAAGGGGCTGGGTGGGGGTGCGGCATTCTGGTGGCAGGTGTTCCAGCGCTGCCAGTATTTCCCATAGCGAGGTACTGGCATAGGCGGGCAGATGCTTCCGTACCAAGGCCAGGCAGGAGGTACAGGCGCAGATCAGCTCGGGTTTACCAAACGCATCCAGAGTCGCTTGCAGCGAGGCCAAGGTTTCCTGAAAAAGGGCCTCATCGCCAGCCCACTGGGCAGGAATCCCACAGCACGACAAGAGCAGACCAACACCGCCCTGGAGCTGATCCATGAGAAATTGGTACGTAGCGCTCACCTGCTCAGGTGCGGAGCCGGCAAGCTGGCAACCCGGAAAAAAGAGATAGCGACTTGCATCCATACCGGGCTGATGCCGGGCCAGGCTGCAGGCATCGCCTAAGGTAAAACGCATCTCCTCCAGGGCAAAATCGTGGGCAGAAGGCGGCATGTGCTCTGTCTGCACCATACGCTCCCGGGCATCACGGCACAGCGCGGCCATGGGAAAATCATGCGGACAAATAATCGTACACTGGCTGCACAGACTGCATGAGTTAATCATGGTGTTGGCGCTGCGCGTACCCTGAACAATGGACAAATTATTGTATACCCGTCGCACCAGGGTTTTCGGGTATTCCTTGAATTCCTGCAAAAAAGCGCACTGCTTGACGCATTCCAGACATTCGCACTGGATGCAGCGGCTGGCCTCGGCCCTGGCCTCGGTGCTGTTGTATTCTGCACCACTGGCCGGGAGGATGGCCGCCTGGGGCTGCACCTGTTCAATACTGGTGAACAGGCGGGTGCTAATGCTGCCCTCACGCTCGCGCTCAGCAGTAAGTGAAACCTTTTGCAGAAAACGCTCCACCGAAAGCGCGGCCCTGCGGCCATCTGCAACCTGGCGAATCACCTGAAAATCCGGACCATTAGGCGCACCACCACCGAAACAGCCCACATCATTCACCGCCAGGGTGACGGGGTCGGGTGTACTGGCCGCAAAAGGCAGCCCGGCCATGTCGATTTCGTTGCCATCAAGGCAAAGCGCCTCATAATCTTGGGCGAACGCCTTGAGGGCATCCGCATCTAGCCGGACCTGAAAATGCAGATGCGCGCCATAGCCGCTCAGGGTACTGGCTGCCTGGATAAAGGCATCGTCAGGCAGGTGAGAGCGGAATTTCTCCTCAAGCGTGCCACCCAGTTCCTTTGCCGGAGTAAACAGGTGCACCTCACGGCCTTTACGGGCCAGGTCGAGCGCTGCGGTCATGCCAAAAAGACCGCCACCCGCTACCGCCACTCGGCCACCCTTGGCTGGCATTTTCGGCGGTTTAAGCACCTGTTCAGTTGCTGCCACGCAATAGCGTTCAAGAAGGCCAATGGCCAAGGTACTGTCCACCTCGATCCGCTTGCAGGCTGCCTGGCAAGGGGCCTCGCACAAACGGCCAACAATGGCCGGAAAAGGCATGTGCCTGTCGAGCACGCGCCGTGCGCTGCGCGTATCCCCTTTGGTCAGGGCAGCCATGAAGGCGCGCACATCCACCCGAAGCGGGCAGGCTGCGCTGCAAAAGGGCGGTTCTTCCTGCACACAGCAGGCTTCCAAAGCCCTCAATGCCTGTTGATCCATGGATATTCCTCGTTGCGGCAAACATAAATACCCGGAAAGGGAAGCCATCCTCTCCGGGTACGGTTGCAATACAGGCTGGCGCACAATATGCGTGCGCCAGAAAGAAACATACAGTGCCTGCAGACGGCTTTATTTCGGCATTGCCGCCAGTACCTTTTCTGGGCGGGCAGGCAGATGGCGCACCCGCGCTCCGCAGGCATTGTAGATAGCGTTGATCACCGCCGCATGGGGGCTGGTGAGCGGCATCTCGCCGACGCCTGAAGCGCCAAAGGGGCCGTCCGGACGCGGGGTTTCCACGTAGATAATCTCCATCTTGTCTGGGATCTGTTTAATATATGGCAAGCCGGCGCCTGCAATTGAGGAGTGCTTTTTGATGTCCTCAAAATCCTCAGTGAGGGCAAGGCCGATGCCCTGGGCCAGGCCGCCGTAAATCTGGCCATCCACCACCAATTTATTCGTGACCACGCCCACATCGGCCACGCAGGTCATGCCTTCCACCGTGGTCTTGCCAGTGGCAATCTCCACCGCTACCTCGGCCATGAACAGGCCGTACATATAGCAGCAGAAGGGCTTGCCCTGCCCATTGGCGTCGCAGTCCGTGGCCGGGGCGGTCCATTTGCCGCGTACCTTGGTGGGAATTTTTTCCGCCACCATTTCTTCATAGCTACGGTAGGAGCCATTCGGCTTTTTCATGGCGGCCATCAATTCTTCACAGGCCACCCGAGTGGCATTACCGGTCAGCACCTGGCTGCGGCTGCCGCCGGCCGGGCCGGAGTTGGGACATTTTCCGGTATCGTTCATCACCAATCTGATCTTGTCCACAGGAACGCCCATGGGTTCCAGCGCCTTGTGGGCTGCGGTCAGGGTGCCCATGTCTGCGCCCTGGCCATGGTCTTCCCAGGTGTTGAAAATGGTGATGCTGCCATCGGCGTTCAGCTCAGCATCGGCCTCGGAAGTATCAGGACCGTCCAAACCAGCACCGTAAATACCAAGGGCCACACCCACGCCTCGCTTCACTTCGGCAGTCGACTTGGCAGCAGCCTGTTTTTTGGCCTCTTCATATTTTGGCCGCAGCTTATCAATCATTTCGGGCAGGGAGTACACTTCCGGATCCTGACCCGTGGGAGTGGTGGCCCCCTTGCGGTATACGTTCTTGTAGCGCAGTTCCAGCGGATCCATACCCAGCTTTTCGGCCAGTTCATCCATCAGTACTTCAGAGGGGAATTCGCTTTCCGGCGCACCATAGCCGCGGAAGGCGGAACCCCAGGCATGGTTGGTGCAAACAGTGCGGCCCTCGCCGCGGATATGCTTGATATCGTAGCCAGCGCCAATGTACTGGGCCCCGCGCAGGGTGAGCAGGTCGCCGAACTCAGAATAAGGGCCGTGATCCACAGACCAATCCGTTTCCATGGCGAGCAGTTGGCCGTCCTTGTTGGCCGCGTAGCGCACCGTGGTGAAGAACGGCGAGCGTTTGCCGGTATAGGTTTGCTGCTGGTAGTAATCGTAGCAGAGATAGACCGGCCGGCCGGTGGCCACTGCAGCCACGCCCACCAAGGCCTCCATGGTCGGGCTGAACTTGTAGCCAAAGGTGCCGCCAGTGTTGTTCTGCACCAGGATGAGATTTTCCGCATCCACACCGATACCCGGAGCAATCATATACAGATGCAGGTGCAGACCGATGGATTTGGAATGGATGACCAGTTTACCCTCGTCATTATAGTAGGCAAAACCGACATCCGGCTCAATGGGCAGATGCGGCTGGCGGCTGGTATAGTAATCTCCCTCCACCACCACGTCGGCTTTTTCAAAGATAGGTGCAGTTTCCTCACCCTTGGCGATTTTTTGGATGTAGTACACATTAGGCGTGCCAGGATGGATTTCAATGGCATCCGGTTCCATGGCCGCAGGTGCGCTCATGTAGGCGGGCAGTTCTTCCAACTCTACCTTGACCTTTTTCGCAGCCTCCTTGGCATTTTTCTCGGTGTCGGCGCAGACAATAGCAATGGCGTCACCGTACTGGAACACCTTGCTATCGCAGAGGATGGGCCGTTCCCAGCCATCGCCCTTGTTGGACGGAAAGGTGATCAGGCCGGTGATACGGTTTTTACCCTTAATATCCTTGGCGGTTACCACCTTGAATACACCGGGCATCTTCTCCGCCTCGCTGGTGTCCACGGAAAGGATATTGGCGTGGGAAACCTCAGCCTGTACCAGGGCAAGCTTGAGTGTGTTTTCCGGCAGACGCTGCATGGCGTCAGCGCCAAAATCCCAAGTACCAGTCACCTTGGCTACTGCGCTTGGCCGCGGCATATTGCTGCCGAAAATTTTACCGTCCGCAGGCAGGGTATAGGCCAGGTCCTTCATGCTCAACTTGCCCTGCAGCACCTTGGCTGCATCCTGGACCGCATCCACCAGTTGCTTGTAGCCGGTGCAACGGCAGGCATTGCGATGTTTCTGGAACCAGTCGCGGATATCCTCGCGGGAGGGGTCGCTATTCTGATCCAGGAGCGCTTTGGCGGAAACAATAAAACCCGGGGTACAAAAACCACACTGCGCGCCGCCATGCACCATCCAGGCCATTTGAATGGCGTGCAGGTCCGCAGGCGTACCAATGCCTTCCACGGTAGTCACCACCGCGCCATCAGGCACCCGGTTCATCTTGGTGATGCAGGAGCGAACCAGCTTACCATCCAGGATAACCGTGCAGGCGCCACACTGTCCCTGACCGCAGCCCACCTTGGTGCCGGTCAGGTGCAAACCGTTGCGGATCACCGTTGACAGAAAATCGGATTCCTCGACAAAAACGGTGCGTTCAATGCCATTAACCAGCAATTTTCGTTGAATCATGTTCCCTCCTGCTCCTTGTTCAGACGATTGATATACAAATATTTACGTTTAATATTATTTGTATTTTTCTATTTTGCAATACTTTAAATCATTATTATAATAACACGTAAAAACTGTGTCACTGCAATAAAAACAACGGGATGAGTTGCATTCCACCCCGTTGTTTACTATATTGATCCTCCTTCCTGCCAATCATTCGTCAATGATGCAGCATTTCAATCCATACATTATTACCATTATGACTGCATCACCCTAGCTGACTTTACTGACAACCCATTACAGTGCTGCCGTATAAATAGCCTTCACATCTACATCTTTGGGACAACGCGGATTGGTCAAGCCGCAGGCATCCTTCTGCGCATTAGCGACCATGGTGTCAATATCCTCTGCCTTGACTTCCTTGCCATAACGCTTGCCCAGTTCGATCAGTCCAGACGGAATACCGATATCTGCCGACAGTTTCTTGATGGCCACCAGAGCCAGTTCAGCCGCATCCCTTGGGGCAAGTCCTGCGGTGTTCTCACCCATCAGTTCGGCAATCTTTATAAAACGGTCCATCTTGGCGATCAAGTTGAAACGCTCCACGTGCGGAAGCAGGATGGCGTTGCACTCGCCGTGGGGCAAATCATAAAAGCCGCCCAGTTGGTGCGCCATGGCATGAACGTGACCAAGGCTGGCATTGTTAAAAGCCATTCCAGCCAGATACTGGGCAAAACACATTCCTTCGCGGGCTTCAATGTCAGCCCCGTTAGCTACTGCCGGCCGCAGGTGCTTGGCAATCAGCTCAATGGCCTTCTCGGCTGCAGAGTCGGTCATGGGGGTGGCAATGGTGGACACATAAGCCTCAACCGCATGGGTGAGGGCATCCATACCGGTGGCTGCCGTCAGGGCCGGCGGCATACCCATCATCAAAAGCGGATCGTCCACAGCAACACCAGGGGTGACACGCCAGTCAACAATGGCCATTTTCACATGACGAGAGGTGTCAGTGATGATGCAGAAACGGGTCATTTCCGAAGCCGTACCTGCAGTAGTATTTACCGCCAGATAAGGTGGCATGGGCTTGGATGACTTGTCCACACCCTCATAGTCATGAATTTTGCCGCCATTGGCAATAACCAGACCAACACCCTTGCCACAATCATGGGAGGAGCCGCCGCCCAGGGTGATGAGACTATCACACTTGCTCTTCTTGTAGACATCAACGCCATCGTGTACGTTTTTGTCCGTCGGATTGGGAATGGTTTCGTCAAAGACAACATATTCCATCTTTGCGGCACCAAGCAGATCGGTGATCTCCTTGGTGATGCCTGCCGCGGTAATACCCTTGTCGGTGACAATGAGCGGCTTGGAACCGCCGAGGGCCTTAATCTTCTCAGGAATTTGCTTGGCTGCACCAATTCCTATCAACGTGACACTGGGAATGAAGTAACCGTAAACCTGCTCTCGCACTGCCATATTGTCCCCCTTATGAAGAAGGTTCCAAGAGTGATATCCTGCATTGCGCATGCTGGACGCCTACCCTTGCAAAGCAATATCCATGCCTGACATCGACATGCCTGGAAGTCGGATGCCAGCCAGAAAGCAGTTAGACCGAGAAAACTGTGAGTTAGGCCGGAAAACAGATTGTGCAAAATAGAAAACAAAGCCGCTGGGGCATAATCCTGCGGGTTTAACGCCTGTTTGTGGTGGGACAAAATGCCCCACCACAAACAGGCGCCTGGCCAAAATGTCCCGCGTCAAGAATTTATCCGATATTATACCGGAGCAATCTTCGATACAGGGTCTTGCGACTGATCCCCAGTGCTTCTGCAGTTTGCTGACGATTGCCACCAAATGCGTCCAGGAGTTCGAGGATATGTTGCTTTTCCACGGCATCAAGTGTCAGCGCCTTCTCGCCACCATCGGCTGCTTCCTGCAGATCCCGCGGCAGGCAGCGCTCGGTGATGATGCCATTTTCAGCCAGGATCATGGCGCGCTCAATCGTATTACGCAGCTCCCGCACATTGCCAGGCCAATTGTAGCGCAGCATACAGTTCATGGCGCCGGTCACAACCCGGTAGCGGGTATGCTCCGGACCAAGTGCGCTTAGAAAGTAATCCACCAGCAAAGGTATATCCTCCATTCGCTCCTTGAGGGGCGGAAGGTGGATATTAAAGGCGTTGATGCGATGAAAAAAGGCCTCATTGAAACGGCCGGCCTCCACCTCTTCCTGTAAGCGGCGGTTGGTGGCAAAAAGAAAACGAACGCTGACGTTGCGCTCCTCCTTTTCACCAAGCCGTCTGAACGATCCGGTTTCAAGCACCCTGAGAAGCGAAGCCTGCACATCCAAAGGCAGCTCCCCGATTTCATCCAGGAAAAGCGTACTGCCATGGGCAAAGGAGAGCAAACCTTCCCGGGTGGCATCAGCACCGGTGAAGGTGCCTTTCAGGTGGCCGAACAATTCGCTGCGCGCCAGCTCCTTTTGAAACGAGGCGCAGTTCTTGGTTACCATGCGGTTGGCGGCAAGAGGCGAGCCACTATGGATGGCCCTGGCCACAATTTCCTTGCCCACCCCAGACTCGCCGGTGATGAGCACTGGTATCCTTGCAGGTGCAACCTTGTTAATTAAAAACTGCACCTCGGAAATGCTGCTGGAATGCCCAATGAAACGAACCGAATCCGGTCCGCTTTCAACCCCGTGCCGCAACCTGTCGTTTTCCCTTGCCAGCCACACCCGCTGGTGCGCTTTTTCCACCAGGAGATCTAGCCGATCAAGGTGAAAGGGTTTGCGGATAAAATCATAAGCGCCCAGCTTCATAGCTTCCACCGCGACGTCAACATCGCCATGACCGGTGATCATAATGACTTCGGCATGGGGTATGGATTCACGCACCTGAATCAGCAAGTCAAGTCCGGCCACATCCGGCAGACGCAAATCCATGAGGACAACCTCAAACCAGTGGACATGCATCAGTGCCAGGGCTGTGGCGGCATCAGCGGCAACATGAATTTCCCGGTGGCTGTTGGACAGTTCCTTCTGAAGTAAGCGCCTGATCGGCTCTTCGTCATCAATGACCAGAACTGCGTAATGCTCCTGCCTCATGGCAGCGGCACCCCTGGCAGCAGCACATGAAAGGAAGCGCCTTCACCCACCGAACTTTCAACCCAGATACTACCACCGTGCTGCAACACAATGGAGTAGCAGGTAGACAGGCCTATACCCACACCATGCCCAACCGGTTTGGTGGTGTAAAACGGTTCGAACAGTTTTTCTTTCAACTCTTCAGGAATGCCGCAACCGGTGTCGGCAACGATCAGCTCCACACCGTCCTCTCGTGCTTGAGTGCTGATACAGATACAGCCAGCGCCCGCAATGGCGTCGAAGGCATTACTGAGCAGATTGATGATCACCTGCTTGAGCTGCGACTCATCTCCTGTGATTGCCGAGATGTCAGGACAAAGCTCTGCCTGGAGCAGCAAACCTGTGCGTTCCTTAATGCGGTGCTTTAGAATAAAGAGGGCGTCAGTCACGCACTGATTAAGATTGACATAGCCCACACTTAGGGTCGTTGGACGGCTGAAGGTAAGCAGGGTACGCACAATGTCGTGGCAACGCTGGCATTCTGCGACAATGGTTTCGGTGTATTCCTGAAAATCGCTGAAGAGCTCGTGCTCCACCTGCGGTTCAAGGCGGCTCAACCTTCGCTTCAAACCCTGGGCAAAGCCATGGATGGCGGCCAGGGGATTGTTAATTTCATGGGCAACGCCCGCTGCCAGCACACCAACAGTCGCCATCTTCTCTGCCTGGTAGAACTGGGCCTGAAATTTTTTCTCCATGGTAACATCACGCTTGAACAAGAGCACCCGCCGCTCTCCGGCAGCCCTGATTTTAAGCGGTGAGGCAATCACCTCGAAGTGCCTGAACTCATCTTTCACTTTGTAGATGCACAGCTCAGTTACCACCTCTTCCAGGTCAAGCGCCCGCAGGGCAGGACACTCCTCGCAACGGGTGTGCCGTTCCCGGAATATTTCATAACAGTGTCGCCCGATGGGCTGCTCATGCGGAAACCACGCCATAAAAACCGGGTTCACCCGCTGGATAATGAGGGTATCAGAAAGCACCACCATCACGTCAGTGATACCGTCCAGGAGCGCTTGGATTTCCTTGCGTTTATTCTCCAGTTCCAGGTTGGACTGCTTCAAAAGCTCAATCTTGGCCTGCAGTTCCTGGTAGAAACCCACCTTGCAGTGCTCGATACCAACAAGATCCGCCAAGGTAGTTGTGCGGCGCATCACCACACCTCTTCAACAATCTGCAAGAATTCTTCCCAGGTGGCTGGCTTGGGATTGGTCAGATTGCAGGCGTCCTGCACGGCCATCTGACAGATGGCAACAAGGGTGGAGTGCTGCTGCTCCGGCACAATTTCCCTCAGTCGAAGCGGCACATTGAATGAGGCAAAAAAGGTGTCGAGCCGCTCTATACCTGCCCGCGCGGTGTCTTCGTCTGAGCCCAGATCCCGTTTCAGAATAACCCGACCAAGTTCCGCCATTTTGTGGGTATTAAAGGGCAGGTTGAAGCGCATGACGCTGGGCAGGAGGATGGGATGTACCACTCCATGCTGCATGTCGAATTGTCCACCCAGGGAATGGGCCAAAGCGTGTTCGGCCCCCAAACTGGCATTGCTGAAGGCCATAGATGCAGAAATCGAAGCGATACTCAACTGTTCAAGCGACTCGATCGATCGGGTGACCACGGCTACAGGCAGCTGATCAAGAATGATGTCCACCGCCTTTAAGGAATGCATCTCTGTCAGCGGCGAAGCAATACGCGACACGTAAGCTTCGATGGCATGCGCAAGGGCATCGATGGCGGAGTGGATAATGAGTGATTCCGGCTTGGTGCGCAGGATGAGCGGATCTATAATGGAGATGTTCGGCACCAGCGTGCGGGTGATGATGGACATCTTCACATGCCGTTTTTGGTCGGTAATAATGCAGAACTGGCTGATATCCGAGCCGTTACCCGCCGTAGTGGTGATCAGCAGCATGGGTGGCAGGGGGCGAGCAACCCGGTTGGCCCCTTCATAATCAGCTATTTTGCCACCATTACTGGCCAGGATGGCCACGCCCTTGGCTGTATCAAGCACGCTGCCACCGCCAATGGCGATAATCACATCTGCGCCGTTTTTCACGTAGAGCTCAGCGCCCTGCTCCACCTGAAAATCCCGGGGGTTGGAAGTCACGCCCGGATAATACACCCAGCGTATGCCCTCCCTTTCCAGGATATTCTGCAGGCATTGCAGCCAGCCCGCTTCTTCAATACCGCTGTCACTGACCACAAAGGCCTTCTTTGCACCCAGACTGCGGGCGCATTGCCCTGCGTGGTTGAGGCTGCCGCGACCAAAGATGATTTCCGGAATAGCAAACTTGGAAATATGCATATCAGAAGAGCCAGGGAGTTCTCAGAGAATACGCTTCTCCCATGCAGAGAGTGGAGGATACTGGCAGGCCGAAATTTCGTCTGTTTTGCACGCAGCGCATGCGTCTGGCAGGTTGTCTTTATTGTATGACGTCGAGCAGACAGGCCTGCGCTTTCAGGCATCCCATTCCTTGGAATTCTACACGATCTCCTCTATATTTCGTTATTCTTTATTCCAACAATGCTCCCTACAGGCTGAGGAGGTCAAAAACAAAAAAGAGAGTGCCATACACAAAATAAGATGAAGGGCCGCACTTCACTTTTCTCCAGGCTCTGCCTTACTCCTTGGCTGGGCAGTCGATCGGTGCGGCTTTGACCGCAGAATCTGAGCAATAAGCACGACACCTTTGGCCAGCCTGAAAGCAACCAAGCCAACAAACATGGCACTAGCTGCTGCAGTGGTGGCAACGATTTTTGCTGCATCTTTTTTACGCATTTGGGCGCCTCCGTTTGTTTAGCATGGAGCAGATGTTGTTGTCAGTTCGGCACAATGCCGTTCAACACATAATATAAGGAGAGGTCGACATCCGGAAAAGGTATTGTAAAATCACTGCAAAAAATATTATGCATACCTGTTACCAGGATGATGGTTGAATGGATTTTTGGTTGACAGTACTTGGGGAAGCGAGTAAGTAGGATAACTCTTTGGTTGGGGGGTCGTTAACTCAGCCGGTAGAGTATCTGCCTTTTAAGCAGAGAGTCGCGCGTTCGAGTCGCGCACGACCCACCATGAGCATTTGCAATTTGTCCCCATCGTCTAGTCAGGTCCAGGACACCGGCCTTTCACGCCGGCAACACCGGTTCAAATCCGGTTGGGGACGCCACAATAATTTCAGCTGGTTAGCTGACTTTCACCAGATAAGCCCCTTGGAATTTTTTTTCCAGGGGGCTTTCCTGTTTCGCCTCCTTCAGGCCGCTTGAATGCGTTGCCCTGCCACCGGCGTATGCAAAAGCCTCTCTGGAACAGCAAAAGTTCCGGGGAGGCTTTTTTGTTTATGGCGCTGGTGCAGGTGTTTAGGCCAGCAAACGATTCATTCAGGCCAGGTGGGAGACCATGGACTGAAATAACAGGCTGTAGAAAACAGAAAGGCTTCAAGCGTTGGCGCGCTTGAAGCCCTCCGTGAAGTCTTGAGACTTCTGTAACCGTTAAATGCGGGTACAGATTACCCGAAAAAAAATGGGGTGTCAAGAAGACAGGGAAGTTTTTTGTTTTTTCCGGCCCGGGAGAAAACGTTAAATGCAAACAATATCAGTGTGTTGTGAGGGGACGTCCATTATGAACATCGTGCGGCAGATCAAATTCATGTTCTGGTCGCACAGGCGGCCTTCTGGCCGCAAGGTATTTGGTGACGGGCCGGTAAAGGCATACATCTACCTGCTCCTGACCTGCAGAAAAACAAACTTCAGCTACGCATCAATAGAGCGGATAGCAAATGAACACGGTGTAGATGCCCGGACAGTACGACGATGGCTGAAAATGCTTCGCGAAAACGGTTTTATCAGCAGTGGCCGCAAGTTCGTCTCCGGCTGTTGGAGGCAGGGTCATTATCTCAACGCCCACAAGTGGATCGTTGACCTGCTGAAAACAATCAGGGGAGTTGTGGTCAGGCTCTATGGGAATAGCGAAAAGGATGCAGAACAGTCGATCCAGGCAGCTGTTTTGCAAGCCAACACAGCCGGGCAACAGGGACAAGTTGGCGACAAGTTGTCACCCCAACTAACTATAAGGAACGGTGGGAGCATGAATACATCCCCCCCTACCCCCCAACAAAACACAATCGCTAACGCGTCTAAGGAGAGAGAACATGAGCAAAAAATTGCAACGCATGTTGAGCCGCAAGAAAAGCATTGCCCAGAAGACTGCCGAAGCAACGGTGTGCCTGGTCAGTGCGCTGGGATGCCGATCAGTAGAAGAGCTTCAAGCAGCGTCAGTACTGGCGGGCTACGACGTGAATCCTCAACGCTTCAGCAAACTGCCGCCCTTGAGCGAATTGAGGAAACGTGTCCACCAACCAATACTGAATGGCAAGCAGCGTTAGCCATCCTGCTACAAAAGCTGCCGGAACAGGATGTTGTTCTATGGATCAGGTCGATCAGCACAGAGCAGACTACAACAGGGCTTCGGCTGGATTGCCCGGACAGGTACAGCATGGCCTGGGTTCAGGAACACTTTGGCAGCGACATCAGAAGTGCGTTGCAACGAGTTGGAATTACGGAGTTTTATTTTTCATTCGGAGAACAAGAAAAGGCACTCCAAAAGGAAAAGAATCAGGAACTGCGGGTTGAAACAGCCCGACATGCAGAACGCCAGGCGCAAGCATTACGAAGCATGCCGCTGCAAGAGCAGTTCGCAGCCTTGCTGAACGCCTATCCGCGCAAAACAAGCGGTGAATGGTTTGCCTGGCGAACATTCAAGCGCTTGGCGCGTAAAGGAGAATTGCCTGAAATATCTGAACTTTTGCAGATGATTGAGGCAAAAAGGCAGTCAGATGATTGGAACCGGGATGCAGGACGCTGGATACCCGGATTGAGTAAATGGCTTAACAATAGACCATGGTGGAAAATTGATTGCAAAGAAAGGGGAAAAGAACCCGGTGAGGCTGTCTCCTGGTGAGGCAAGAGTGCAATTCATTGCTAATCTCGATGAAATACAGCAAATGGTTAACGATGGATACAGTATTCGTCACATATATTTAAAACTATTTAATGAAGGAAAGATAACCATGGCTCAAAGGACATTTTCAGCAATTGCCAGGCCAAGACAGAATAAAAAAAAATAATGAAAAGAGGATATGGAATCAGGGAGGTACTCGCTTGTCGAGATGAAATCGTCAATATATTAAACGATGGGTACACAATTGCTTATGTGCATAGAAAGTTATTATCTAATGGTAAAATTACAATAAAATATAGTCATTTTCATGATTTATTGAAGAAGATGAAGATCAGGCCAAGAGTCATTAAAAAAATAGGGATTACTGTTGAGCATCCTTCTGAACAATATGCGCTTATTTCTATGGATAAAAATATAAATGAATTGAAATTATCGACAGATCAAAAAGATGAATTCGGCATTATCAGGAAACCAGAAGACGAAGTCTTTTAACAGGATAACAATATGCGAACTGTCCATTTGATATTGCAGGGAAAGGGCGGGGTCGGGAAGTCACTTGTAGCCTCTCTTTTATGCCAGTACTTGATAGAGCAAGGCCGTGAAATACTTGCCTTTGATACAGATCCTGTCAACCAAACCCTGACTGGGTACAAAGACTTGCCGGTGCAAGAGTTGAAGCTGATGAAGGGCGACGACATTGATCGGCGCAGATTCGATCAGCTCATTGAGGCTGTTCTGAGTGCATCAGACGATGTGGTGGTGGACAACGGTGCTGCCACCTTTGTTCCCCTGAGCTCGTATCTGAAGGAAAATCAGACAGTTGATTTTCTTGAGGAAGCCGGGATGCGAGTGCTGATGCATACGGTATTTACCGGTGGCCAGGCAATGAAGGAAACAGCTGACGGCCTGGTGTCTCTGGCCCGTCATTTTCCCACTGTGCCGCTGGTGGTGTGGCTGAACCGCTATTTTGGCGAAATCGCCACAGCTGGGAAGCAGTTCGAGGAGTTCAAGGTATACCGCGAGAATCAGGACCAGATTGCAGGACTCATCTACATTCCAATGAAATCACCGCAAACATTCGGCAGGGATCTTGAGGAGCTTTTTTCTCGCCACCAGACCTTTGCCCAGGCCGCAGTGGATGCATCCCTGCCGGTTATGACCAGGCAACGGCTGAAAATTTTCTGGAGCGAAGTGTGCCAGGCTATTGATAAGACAGGGATTATTGACGCGCTGCCCAATGAGTGAACCTGCTGATTTTTCTTTTTTTGGGATGTGAATTTTGAAAATTATCGAGGCGATTGAAGTACCAGAAGAGCTCACTCACCTCAAAAATGAGGAGATCGAAATACAGCCCCTCGCCATTTTTGGCGCGGGGTACCGGTTCATAACCTGTGACGGCCTTGCAGGAGCATACCATGAGTAATCAAAAGCCAACTACTTCCGATCTGGCCCTCACCGTACAAGACGGGAAAGTGACAGCTTCATCCAGAGACATTGCCAAGAAGTTCGGCAAACAGCATAGGGATGTTATTCGTGCAATTGATCTGCTTGACTGTTCCCAGGAATTTAAGGTGCGCAATTTTGCGCAACTTAAATTTACCTACAGAGGACAAGAGTTTCCCTACTACGAAATGACCCGCGACGGGTTCAGCTTCCTTTGCATGGGATTTACCGGCGCAAAGGCAGCCATCTGGAAAGAAGCCTACATAGCGGCCTTCAATGCTATGGAAGCGGAGCTGCTTCAACAAAAAATCTGGATCGGCGGGCTGACGCAGGCGCTGGAACAAATCTGTCCAACACCTCCCAGGGAGGCGGATACTGTGCGTAACCAGCGGGGCCTGAACCTGCTGCGGGCACAGGCTGCATACTGGGCCATGCTTGAAGAGATGCCGCTTGCAGCGGCGGAGTCTGCGGTCTGCGCCGTTGGCAGGCTGCGCAGACTTGATGATCTTGACCTGTCCCGACATCAGTTCAGCGAGATGTCCGACTTTCTTGAGCGGGTGATTGTCCATTCCAACAAGGACACGCAGCCTGCCACTGAGGAACAGATCAACACCATCAAATGCCTGGTGGAAGCCTGCGCCCAGTTCAGGTATTCGCGGGACAGGGACATCTATGACCTCTTGCAGGAAGAGTACGGGGTCAGCATTGAAACCATTGTGGCTGCTTCCAGCGGCGAGGCGAAACGAATCGCAGGCATTGCCTACAACATGCTGCATCAGCACCTGGTGCAAACCCTGACCATTAACGAGATCAAGCGTCGTGCGCAAAAGGCAGACGGCAAACATTGCAAATCAGAAGAACCACCACCCCAGGTGGATGACGGTGAGGAACAGTCATGAGCGCTGAAGACGAAGGCAAAACAGCTCAGACCCCTCCTGCCATGCCAGCGCTGCCCGATGGAATTGGCCTTGGCTATGAGGAAATTGCAGAGGAGTTGAGCAAGAAAAGTGAGACCATTGTCAGGGTAGACGATCCAATCATGATGATGGTGCCCCTGTGCAATGTCTTTTTGAGCCAACAGCACGCCTTGCAGGAGCGCCACAAAGGGGCACTTGCCCAGGTCATGTCTGACAAAACAGACAATTTTGTCCAGTCAGTGCAACAGACGCTTGATGCCCTGGGCAACACCCTGGCTTCTGAGGCTGTGCAATCCCTGCACACTGCTTTTTCAGGCCAGCAAGAGGCCATGCGGCAGCATGAATTTGCCCTGCAAAAGCATACAACAAGCATGTTCTGGCTGGCAGCAATCACCACCATCAGTGCCCTGGTGAATGTTGGCGTGTTTGTGGCGCTGTTTCTTTTGGGGGGTTGAAGCATGGCTCTTGAGATTATCACCAGGCCCTGTCGCCAGCGTAAACCGCGTGTCTCTGTCATTTGTCCCTGGTGCAGCCGTAAACTGCTGGTTGAGAAAAAATCCACTCTCCCTTGTGCCTGCGGGGCGCTGCACCGCTGGAACGGCAGCACTCTCTACCATGTACCAAAGGTGAAATGATGCAAGCTGATTCCCGGCTGCTCGCCAACCTGGAGTACAATCTTGGCCCGGTGGTAATGGCCGGGCTGCATGATCCGGATGTAATTGAAATCATCCTCAATTCAGATGGCAGCCTGTGGATGGAGCGGCTGGGCCATGACATGGAAATAGTTGGCGCAATGTCTGCTGCCCAGGGCCGCCTGGTTATTTCGCTGGTGGCCAGCGCCCTTGAAACCGTGGTGACAGCCCAAAACCCCATTGTTGAAGGCGAACTGCCGCTTGATGGATCGCGCTTTGAAGGCACCCTGCCGCCTATCTGTACCGCACCCAGCTTTGCTATCCGCAAGAAGGCCAGCAAGGTTTTTGAGCTGGCAAGCTATGCCGAAGCCGGAATCATGCCCTCCTTTCTGATTGATGCGTTTCATGATGGCCTGCTGACCAAAAAGAATTTCCTGGTGGTGGGCGGCACAGGCAGCGGCAAGACCACCTTTGTCAATGCCCTGATTCGTGCCCTGTCTGAACTGTGTCCCAATGACCGGCTGGTGATCCTGGAAGACACCATGGAATTGCAATCCCTTTCAGAAAACAGCCAGTTTTTCAGAACTTCAGACAGCGTGGATATGACCAGGCTCCTGCGCATGACCATGCGTATGCGGCCGGATCGTATTTTGATTGGTGAAGTGCGCGATGGTGCAGCCCTGGCACTGTTGAAAGCCTGGAACACGGGGCATCCCGGCGGTATCGCCACCGTCCATGCCAACAGTGCAGAGGAAGGGTTGTACCGGCTGGAAGAACTGATAGCTGAAGCAACCCAGGCCCCCAAGCAGCGGCTCATCGGGCATGCAGTTGATCTGGTGGTGCATATAGAACGAGCGCCTGGCGTGGGCCGTCGCATAGCCGAGGTCTTGCGCGTGGGCGGCTGCAATTTTGCAGAACAGTGTTATCTCACCCAACCCATCTACAGTGTGGAGGAATTGGCAGCATGAAGAAGACAGAACAACATTTTGTGTGGCTGAGCCTGGCAATCGTGATGCTGGCAGCAGCAGTCCTGGTGCCGGAACAAGCATTGGCCTCTGGTGGCCTGGATGAGTTTGCCGGGCCGTTTGAAAAGGTGGTGAACACCATTACCGGCAAATGGGGCCAGCTTATTTCCGTGGCAGGTATGGCGGTCTGTGGCGTGGTCTTCATCTTTAACCGCCAGGACATGGGCGAGGGCTTCAAGATGTTACTCCAGGTGGTATTCGGCATCTGCTTTATCGCCTTTGCCTCCACCATCGTAACAGCCATGTTCAGCTTTAGCGGCGCGGTGATCTGATGGATGAACCCAGGTCAATCCCGATCCGGCAGAGCCTGCACCGGCCAGAGCTGGTCATGGGCGGTGAACGTGAACCGGTCATGTGCGCGGCGCTCATGGCGATTATTACCGGCATTGTCGGTGCAGTACAGGCAGCCTTTGTTACGGTTTTCATAGCCCTGGCTTTCTACTTTGGCGTGGTCTTTGTGTTCCGCAGGATGGCCAAGGCAGACCCGGACATGACCAGGGTATGGCGCAGGCACATGGGCTATAAAAATTTTTACCGGGCACGCAGCCCCTTTTGGGCAAGGGAAGGATACAGAAAGTGATTCGACTTGCGGACTACAGGCCAAAGGCACAGGGTCTGCCAGATCTGCTCCACTGGGCAGCCCTGGTTGCGCCAGGCGTGGTGCTGAACAAGGACGGCAGTCTGCTTGCTGCCTGGACAGTGCGCGGCCAGGACACGGCCAGTTCCACCTTTGATGAAATGGCCTGGATCAGCGGCAAGGCCAATGATGCCCTGCGCCAACTGGGTACGGGCTGGATGCTGCACATGAATGCAAACAGGGAATACAGCCGGGCCTATCCGCCGGAAGAGTCCAGCCGTTTCCCTGATGCAATCACCCAGATGATTGATGATGAGCGCCGGGCTTTTTTTGGCGCAGACTGGTGCTATTCCACCACCACCGTGCTTTGTCTGAGCTACAAACCGAATTTCCAGGCAGCAAAGCTGGCCCGGCAGGCGCAGAACAACCAGGAAACCAACATTTTTGACGAGACCCTGGAATACTTTCAGCTCATGCTGCACCAGGTTGAAGACACCCTGGCTTCGGTGCTGAAGATGGAGCGCCTGCAAGAGCGCCCATCCATGAATGGTGATGAGCGCATTACAGTATCAGACCTGCTCAGTCACCTGCAACTCTGCCTGACCGGAGAGAATCAGCTGATCAGGGTACCACCGGTACCGATGTACCTGGATGCGGTACTGGGCGCAGGTGATCTGACCCTGGACGGCACCTCCCCGGTTTTGGGTGACAACTATATCAGCGTAGTCGGCCTGGGCGGTTTTCCCCTGGAGTCCTGGCCAGCCATGCTCTCCAGGCTGGACAGCCTGTCCCTGCCGTACCGTTTCTGCATCCGTTATCTTTTTCTCGATCAGTGGGATGCGGTCAAGGAAATCAACAAGTACCGCAAGGGCTGGCAGCAGTCCATGACCAGGGTGATTGACCAGCTCACCAGCAAGAAGAACCCGCGCATCAACCGGGATGCAGCCAATATGCACGAAGATGCGGAACAGGCCGAAGCTGAGGTCAGATCAGGTGCGGTGGGCGCTGGTTTTCTTACGGCCTGCGTGGTGCTCATGGATGGAGATCAGAGGTTACTTGCGGAAATGTCCAGGGAAGTGCGGCGTCTGTTCATGTCCCTGGGCTTTGCAGGCCGGATCGAGACCATAAACACTCTTGAAGCCTGGCTGGGTACGCACCCGGGCAATGGCTGGGCAGATGTGCGCAGACCCCTGGTCAATACCATGAACCTGGCAGATTTTCTGCCACTCTCCAGCGCCTGGACAGGCCATGCGTATAATCCCTGCCCCTTCTACCCGGAGCATTCCCGCAGCCTGGCAGTGCTGACCACAGATGGCAGCACCCCCTACCGACTAAACCTGCACGAGGGCGATTTGGGCCATACAGTGATTCTTGGCCCCACTGGCAGCGGCAAAAGTACGCTGTTGGCCCTGATTGTGGCGCAGTTCAGAACATATCCCCAAGCATCCATCTTTGTCTTTGACAAGGGCCTGTCCATGTTTGCATTGGCCAGTGGCGCAGGCGGCGACCATCACGACATAGGCCGGGGTGCGCTCTCCTTTGCTCCGCTTCAGCGCATTGACGAATCTGAAGAGGAATTTTCCTGGGCAGCAAACTGGATAGCCAGCCTGGCTGAACTGCAAAAGATGACTGTTTTACCGGTGCATAAAAACGCGATTCATCAGGCCCTGGATACCTTGCGCTACAACCCGGAAAACATGCGCAGCCTGACAGACTTCTGGCATGTGATCCAGGATCAGGAGTTGAAACAGGCGCTCAAGCACTACACCAAGAGCGGAGCCCTGGGGCACCTGCTCGATGCGCAGACTGATAATCTGGAGCTGTCCAGCTTTGTGGTGTTCGAGATTGAATCACTTATGGAAATGGGTGAATCCAACCTGATTCCGGTACTGGAATATTTGTTCCACCGCATTGAAAAAGCCCTGAAGGGCCAGCCAGGGCTTTTGATCCTGGATGAGGCCTGGGTCATGCTGGGGCATCCCATCTTCAGAAACAAGATCCGGGAATGGCTGAAGACCTACCGCCGTAAAAACTGCGCAGTGGTGCTCTCTACCCAGAGCATTTCCGATGCCAGCAACTCAGGCATCATGGACGTTATTGTGGAATCCTGCCCAACCAAGATATTCCTGGCCAACCATGCAGCTGAAGAAGAGCAGCCTGCCCAGCTTTACCGCATGGCCGGATTGAATGAACGGCAGATTTCAATCATTGCCAAGACCATGACGCCCAAGCAGGACTACTACATTGTGCAGCCCTCTGGCCGCAGACGAGTGCAATTGGCGCTGGGCCCAAAAACCCTGGCCTTTACCGGTGCATCTGATCGGGACAGCATAGCCAGGATTCGGGCGCTCATGACAGAGCACCCTGAAGGCTGGCAGGAACTATGGCTGCGGGAACGCGGGGCAATCTGAACTATTTGAATACTAGCCGGGCATAAGTGCCTGGCTGAAGGATACGCCAAAAAGAAAAACTCAACGGGGGACTGTCATGAAGATAAAAAAACTGTTTTCCATAGCTGCCTTGTCCGCATTCCTGATTTGTCAGCAGCCTGGCACTGCCAACGCCTATGCCTTTGTCTGCGCTAACTGTAGTACCAACCTGCAACAAGCCCTGGAATACGCAACCCAGCTGGCAGAACTGGCAGAACTGGTCAGTCAGACCAAGGAAGCCATCAAGCAGACTGAAATGCAGATCAAGAATCTGAAACAACTGGGTGAAGACCTGCGCAACAACCCTTTGGATACCCTGCTTGACCTGGCGCACAAAACCGCCCAGCTCAACACCTACCGGGCAGATGAAAACCTTCTGGCCCAGATATTTAACGAGCTCTTCCCTGAACAGAGTGAATTTGCCGACCTGGCAGGGGCAACACGGGATGAGATCAAGGCTGCCAATGAGAAGTACCAGAAACACTACGAGGAATGGTCAAAGGCCATTGATGAGGCCACCATGGCCACCTTTCAGCTCTCAGGCCGACAGTTGAAGGATATGGAAGAAAGCGGTGAACTGCGAGATTACCTGGAAAATCTGCTTAACGATCCTGAAGGGCACATGGAAGCAATTCAGGCAGGCAACCAGCTGGCAGCGCTCCAGATTCAGGAGATGCGCCAGTTCCGGGAACTGGCGGCTACCCAGGCACAATCTGAAATTACCCAGCAGATGAAGGCAGAAAAGCAGGAAGAAATGGCCAATGCCCAGCATCAGGAAGCAACAAAAACAGAAATCCTTAATTCCGGGGATGATAACTCAGGAACTATACGTTTGTATTAGTATAAACGTATTTTTCCCGAATTATCGTCTCCTTTATTCAATATTTCGTTTTTGGTGGCCTCCTTGTGTTGTTCCTCTGCTCTCCGTTTTTCTTCTTCTGTAACCAGGGGCACCAGGTTTTCATCTGATTTTGAATTATTGACGGTAGATGATGTACTACTTGATTGCTGGTTTGTTTGTGTGGATTTGTTTGACGTAGACTGATCGCAGGAAGAAATGGTAAGCGCCAGGAAAAGGAAACAGGCAACAGGAATGGCACGATTCATTGTAACAACCTCCCTTGTATTTTTGGTTTTTTCTTTCATTGGAATTACGTGTACGGCATCCATAACAAATGCAGCTGAAATAAAGCAAAGCGTTGCCAAACAAATTCAAACTCAATTTGAGACAAAGGCAACAGAATACGGCACCAAGCTGAAAGGCTATGCCCTGGGCATTTTCAAACTCTTTCTCCTGGTTGGAGTGGTGGTCTTTGGTGTCCAGGCTGCCCTTGGCAGGGCAGAAATCGCTGATGTTATCAAAGAATTTATTATCATGCTTCTTTTTGCTGCATTTTGTTATGTAGCTATCCAGTATTATCATGACTGGACAAAATATATACTGGAAAAAACAGATATCATTTCTTCAAACGTTGGTGGTGCTGAACTTGAACTATCACCAATAGATTTAGGATTTACAATATTAAATACAATTATAGAAAAGATCAATAGCTTATCCTGGGGTTTTTCTGCTGTTGTTGATGGTATTGCCTATCTGCTTATTGGTGCTGTAATCCTGTGTTGCCTGGCGCTCATGAGCGCCAGAATACTGGTGGTGATCTGCGAGGCCTACATTGCCATGAACGTTGCTATTCTGCTGCTTGGCTTTGGCGCGGCCTCATTTATGAAAGAATATGCCGTGAACGTCATGCGCTATGTGGTCAGCCTGGCGTTCAAGGTGCTGGTCATGAACCTGATCCTTGGCATTGGGATCAGCTTTATCAAGGATTTGGGTAATTTTGATAAAATCTCATACGAAGTGCTTTTTGTCCTTCTGGCCGCGTCTCTGGTGCTCCTGGTCATTATCCAGACCATCCCGGAGACCGTTGCAGGCATTATCAATGGTTCACATACAGGCGGCGGTGTGGGCCTTCGGGCAGCGACCGGTGCTGCCCTGGGCGCGATGGCCGCCACCTATGCTGTTGCCAGCAAGGGTGTGGGCGGTGCTGGCGGCGTGGTCTCCGGTGTCAGCCGGGCAGCCAAGATTGCCAGCCTGCAAGGGGAAGGCGGGGTTGGCGGTACAGCCAACCAAATATGGAGGAGTTACCAGGAAGCCCGGCAGGATGAACGCCGGGCAGGTGTGGGGCCAAGCGCTGTTGGTGAACTGCGGCGCATGGGTTCCAGCCTGGGTGATATGTACAGCGCTGCCCGGTCAGCAAGTGATTCCAGCTACACGGGCAATCCTTACAGCCGCAACCAGTTCAGCGGCAACCCCTATGTTGCAGCAGCCGGTGGGACTGCACAAGCCGCCCCGTTCAGCCAGAGGCCCAATCCAGCCGCGCAGGCAGCCGCGTCCTTTGGTTCCATTGCAGGCCAGGCCCAGGCCGCAGCAGACGCCAGGTCAGAAGGTCAGCACGGCGCTGCACCATTCAGAACAGCTGGTGCAGATCAGGCTGCCCAGGCAACCGGAAGCACTGCCACCTCAAGGGAAGCCCTGCGCCAGCAGAAAGAGAACTCCAAAGAAGGAAGATAAAGAGTTGTCAAAGACCAAAACGAATGAGCCAGCCTAATGCTGCGGTTAAAAAAAGCCAACACAAAACAAAGGGATATGAGCGCGATAAAACAAACCGTATTGCGGGACAGAGACAGCGACAACAATCCATACCTGAACGCACGGGAAGAATGGATGGAACGCTACGGCAGCTATATCAGCCGGGCAGCGCAGTGGCGCAAGATAGCCGTGCTGGCACTGATTATCGCGGTGCTCTCACTTGCAGGCAACATCATCCAGCTCACCCAGGTCAAGGTGGTGCGCTACTTTGTGGCAGTGGATGAGCTGGGCAAGACAGTTGCAGAAAAGATCCAGGGCCAGGGCGGCAGCACACCTGAGAAGGTTATCCAGGCAGCGGTTGCCCAGGCCATTGTTGACTGGCGCACAGTCACGGTTGATACCGAACTGCAACGGCGGATGATTGGCAGGCTGACCATGCACACGGCAGGTGCCAGCAAGGGCATGTTGAAGCAGTGGTACGAGAAGAACAGCCCCTATGAGGTAGCCAAAGCTGGACGCCTGGTCAACATTGAAGTCAAGGGCATCCCGCTGCCAGTGAGCAAGGGCAGTTACCGGGTCGAATGGAACGAGATTGTGCGCAACCTGCAAGGCGTGGAACTTGCGCGGGAAAATTATGAAGCGATAGCCACGGTGGAGATCCTGCCGCCACAGTCAGAAGAAGTGCTTCTGGCCAACCCTGGCGGGGTGTACATCACCAACCTATCCACAGCAAAGGTGATCAGATGAAACGAGCAGGATTGTTGTGTTGTGCGCTGGCCGTGGCAGGAATGATGGCCATGCCTGCACATGGAGCAGAGTATTTGTCACCAGACACCGTGCCTTTGACCGCAAAGGAAAAACGGGTGCTTGATCTGGTTCGGCAATGGTCAGGTACAGGAAAAGGCGGTGCCAGGTCTTCTTTTATGCAGGGTGGCCAGCTGGTGTACGTGCATGGTGCTGATGGCGGTATTCCAGTGGTGATTGCTGCCCCTTTGCAGGTGGTGGATGTGGAGTTGGAACCAGGTGAAATGGTCAATGAAATTGTGGTGGGCGATTCAGCCAGATGGCAGGTCGAAAGCGGTACAGCAGGTGCCAGCACCCACCTCTTTATCAAGCCGGTGGATGTGGGTCTTGAAAGCAGTGCAGTGGTGACCACAGACAGACGGGTCTATCACCTGCGGCTGGTATCGAGGAAAAACGATTTTACGCCCTATATCGGTTTTGTTTATGCGGATGATCTCAGACGGCAGGTGGCAGCCAACCAGGCGCAGCAGCAGCGGCAGCAGAAGTGGAAGAGCACCGCAGATCAAAGCGGGGCAGTCACAGATTTATCAAAGCTCAACTTTGAATATGATGTGTCCGGGTCTGCCGCATGGAAGCCTGAGCGGGTCTATGATGATGGCCGCAAGATGTATATTCAGCTGCCGTCCTCAACAGGAAGCGGTGAGATGCCAGCCCTTCTGGTGAAAAAGGGTCAAAAGGATGTGCTGGTCAATTACCGGGTGAAGGGCCTTACCATGGAAGTTGACGGGCTCTTTCCGCATCTGGCCCTGGTGGTGGGTGTGGGCAATGCCCAGGAACTGGTTGAAATCCGCAAAGGTGGCACCATGCCTGGCCATTTCAGCAGCACTGCCACAGATGATGAAAAAGACCTGCCCTGGAGGTTTAACCGATGACTCGTTTACTGGTTTTTCTTCTTCTGGTGTCCTTTTTGGCCGCCGGTTGTGGCCAGCATACTGGCCGGTCGTTTACTGGCGAGGTGCCTGAAGCGGCCCTGACCGGGATTGCCTTTGATGCAGCCAACCGGCTGGCCACCTTGTACCCGCCAGGCCATACCAGCCTGTACCTGCAATACCCCACGGCAAAAGGGCAGAAGGTTGTTGATCTGTTCGGGCCAGTGCTGGAACGGAGTTTGCGGGCCAGGGGCTTTACGATTCAGCCAGTTTCCGGTTCTGAGCCACGGGTCAGCTGGACAGTGGACGGCCTTGGTGACACAGACCCGGTGGTCAACTGGTATCTGCGGCTCAAGGTGCAGGATGAAACAGGGCTGCGGACATTTGGCCGGGTCTATGATGCCCAGGGCCGGGCCCAGGGTGGATTTGCCGAGGGCCAGGCAGAATAAGGGAGGGGGAAGACAATGGAAGACTCGCCAAACAGCCTGCAACCGCCAAAACCGCCTAAAAGAGGTATGAGCAAGCGGCCCATGTACATTGTACTGGGCGTGACTCTGGCCCTGATTGTCTCGCTTTTTTACGCAATCGAGCAGGCAGACAAGCGCAATGCCCGCAGGGCAGCTGAGGAGAACAAGCCGCAGGTGGATCAACGCGCCCTGGCCCAGGGCTATGGTACCGGCATTATCCTGCCACCGCCCACCACCGGGGCACTGGTGGAGGGCACGCCAGTTCAGGAGGAGCCTAAAAAGCCCCTGGTGGTGGTGATGAAGGACAGCGAACCAGACAAGGGTGCAGAAGCCATGCGCAAGCGCAAGGAACAGCAATATCTGGCTGCCCTGGCATCACCCATGATCGCCAAACAAAACAGAACAGAAGGGCCTGGTGCAGAAGCCGGGCAGGAGGCCCGCGCAACAAAGGGGCCTGGACAGGCAACACTGCCCGGCCAACAGTCAGTAAATTATGATCCGGCAGCAGATATTGACAAGGAGGGCTTTTTCACCAGGGCGGATACGAGAGCCGGAGAACGCGGCTGGCTCTGGCGCTACACCAGGGAAGAGGGCAGGCTTCTTGAAATCAAAACCGGCACCGTGATTCCGGCGGTCATGGTCAGCGGCATCAACTCTGATCTGCCAGGCGTGATGATTGCCCAGGTGAGCCAGAACGTCTGGAACACCTCAAACGGCAGGCATTTACTCATACCACAGGGCGCAAAGCTGTACGGGGTCTATGACTCGCGCGTGGTCTATGGCCAGGAGCGGGTGTTGATTGCCTGGAACCGGATCATCTTTCCGGATGGCAGCTCGGTTACCCTGGGGGCCATGCCAGGCGCGGACATGAGCGGCTATGCCGGATTCCATGACAAGGTGAACAATCACTATCTGCGCATTTTTGGCAGCGCCTTTTTTATGAGTGCCATTCTCGGCACCACAGCCTATACGCTCGATGAAATAGACAGTAATGGCCGCAATTCAGACAACCCCAGCTTCCAGGATGAGATGATAACCGCGCTGGCGCAGCAGATGGGCAGTGCAGCCATGCAGCTTTTGCAGCGCAACCTGAATATCAAGCCAACCCTTGAGATCAGGCCCGGCTATCAGTTCAACGTGATTACCACCAAGGATGTGGTGTTTTCTGAACCGTACACCCCGCACGATTATGAGGCATATCATGCAGGCCCAGTACGGCCATAAGAAAACAGGCAATGCCAGCTGGTGGCCATGGCTTGTTTTGTGCGCCGGGCTCTTGTGGGCATTCAGCGTCTTTTTCTGGACAACAGCCAGAATCGGCGCGGTATATGGCTATGCTCCTGCCCTGGGTAATCCGCTGCACTTCGGCAGCCTTGTTGGCTACAGTCCGCTTACAGTGTGGAACTGGCCAAAGATTATCTGGGTTACCCCTGCGGTGGAACTCATTCTGCAACGCGGAATGCTGATTTTTGCCGGGCCGCCCATAGTACTCGTTCTTGTGGTCTTGGCCTATGGCCACCGGCAGGGCATGGTCAGGGATTTGCACGGCTCGGCATACTGGGCCGGCAAAAAAGAGATCCAGGATATGGGCTATCTGGATGGCCAGGGCGTGTATGTGGGCGGCTGGTGGGACGCAGGTCGCAAACGACAGTTGTACCTGCGGCATGACGGGCCGGAACATATCCTCTGCTTTGCGCCCACCAGAAGCGGTAAGGGTGTGGGCCTGATCCTGCCCACGCTCTTGTCCTGGCCGGATTCCTCAGTGGTGCTCGACATCAAGGCTGAAAACCATGCCCTGACCTCTGGCTGGCTGCAAAGCCAGGGCAACCGGGTGCTGCGCTTTGATCCGGCTGATCCGTCCAGAACCTCAGCCCGTTTCAACCCGCTGGAAGAAATCAGGCTTGAGTCTGAGCGCGGCATTGCTGATGTGCAGCAGATTGTCTCCATGGTGCTCGATCCGGACGGCAAGGGCCTGGGGGATTACTGGAACAAGGCAGCCTTTAGCTTTTTAGGCGGGGTGCTCCTGCATTGCCTGATTATGACGCAGCTTGTGGAAGGACGCAGGGCCACCATGTATGACCTGTCAGTCATGCTGGAAGACCCGAAGCGCGAAGGCGGGCCAAAGGAACTGTTTCAGGAAATTATTGACACAGATCATGCCCGGCATCTGCAAACCCTGTTTCCAGGCATGAGCCATGAACTGGCTGAAGCCATGCACATTTTCTGTGCCTCTGCTGCCAGCGGCATGCTTGCCAAGGCAGACAAGGAAATGGCTGGCGTGGTCTCCACGGCCACCGCCAACCTTGCCCTGTACCGTGACCCGGTTGTGGCCTCGAACATTGGTGCCAGCGATTTTCGCATTAGCGATCTCATGAACCAGGACAAGGCAATCAATCTTTACCTGGTTATTTCCCCTGCTGATATTGACCGGCTGCGGCCGCTCTTTCGTATTTTCACCAATCAACTGCTTGGCCGTCTCACTGAAAAAATGGAGTTTGGCCAAGGCGGCACCAGGATTGCCTACAAGCACCGGCTGCTTTTGATGCTCGATGAGTTCACCAGCCTGGGTAAACTGGCAATCATTGAGCGGGCCATTGCCTTTATGGCAGGCTACGGCATCAAGGGTTATTTCATTGTGCAGGACACCAAGCAGCTCAATGCTGCCTACGGCCAGGACAATGCCCTTATGGCCAACTGCCAGGTGCGCATTGCCTATGCGCCCAACCTGCCAGAAACTGCCGAATACCTCTCAAAACTGACCGGCACCACCACTGTAGTGCAGCGCAAGAAAAGCATTTCCACAGGCAAGGGCGGTAGGGGCACCTCAATCAGCATTCAGGAGACCGCCAGGCCGCTCTTAACCCCGGATGAATGCCTGCGTCTGCCCGGCATCCACAAGGAACAAAGCGGCTGGTGGCAGAAGAAAAGCCATATTGCACCCGGTGATATGCTGATTTTTACTGCCGGACATGCGCCCATCTATGGCAGGCAGATTCTGCATTTTGTTGACCCAATCTTTCTGGCACGATCCTCCATGCCGCCTGCCGGAAAAGCAGAGAACGCTAAAAAAGAAAAAACCACCGCAGCACCAGAGCCAGTATCTGAAGAATCAGCAGGCGCTGCCTATTTACGGTACCTCGATGATCTGCCTGCACACCTGGAAGGCCAGGCATGAACAGAAAAGTTGCATGGTTGGTCGTGATTCCGGGCCTTGTTCTTGTCTTGTTTTCTGTTGCCTGGGCTTACGGTTACCGGGTCAATGTCACCTCCAGCCTGCCCCTGGGCCTGTACCGCTTGACAGATGAAAGACCACAACGCGGCAGCATTGTTTTTTTCTGCCTGGAGTCAGAGCATTTTATCAAGCTGGCCCGGGCGCGGGAATATGCAGGGACAGGCACTTGTCCTGGCGCTCTTCGCGCCCTGGGCAAGGAAGTCTACGGTCTGCCTGGTGATCTGGTCAGCATCGGTGCAGACGGTTTAATCAGCATCAACCATCAGACAATTCCTGGCAGTGCAGCCCGGGACGTGGACAGCAAGGGACGGCCCATGCCAAAGCCTGAACTCACAGCCGGAATTATCCCGGCTGGTCAGGCATTAACACTTTCCCTGCATCACCAGGGCAGCTTTGACGGCCGTTATTTTGGTCTGGTCAGCCTGCACAGCTTGCGCCAGGCGCGACCTGTACTGACATTCAAAAAAAGAGGACAGCATGGAACAGGACAAGGCGTATCTGAATGCAGCAGCAGAAGCAGTATACCGGCAGCTTGAGGAGAATCCCGGAATGAGTATCCCGGTTGATCCGGATGTTGCGGAACACATGGGTGCCTTTTCTGATGAGGCCATGAGCGAGGCCGATGCCCTGGAAGGGGCTACAGGGGAACAAGAAGAGGTGTAAGCCATGGCAGAAAACAAAAAACCGTACCCTGAGCAGATAGCTGAACAGGTTATCGCAGCGCTCAGGGACGGCACAGCTCCATGGGTTGTTCCCTGGGAACCTGGCCAGATACCGGAAGGCCCGGTCAATGCCGTCACTGGCCAGCCCTACCGGGGCATAAATCGTGTCTGGCTGGGTATGCAGCAGGGGAACAACATTGATCCGCGCTGGTGTACCTACAGACAGGCGCAGCAGCTTGGCGCCCAGGTGAAAAAGGGCAGCAAGGGCGTCACAGTACAGTACTGGAAGTTTCGGGAAGAAACCCTGCTCAAGGATGAACAAGGGAAACCGCTTCTCGATGAGAACGGCCAGAAACGTTATTCAGTAACAGAGCTTGATCGACCCCGGGTGTTTTACTCCACCGTTTTTCATGCCTCGCAGATCGAGGGCCTGCCGCCTTTGCCTGCACGGGTTGAAACCCCGGAATGGCAGCGGCATGAAATGGCTGAAAAACTCCTGAAAGAGTCAGGGGCCAGAATTTTTAATGACCAGGTGAGCAGGGCTTTTTACCGGCCCTCAAGTGATGAAATCCATCTGCCGGAACGGGGCCAGTTTGCCACGCCTGACCGGTACTACGCAACCGCCCTGCATGAGCTTGGCCACTGGACAGGGCATGAGAGCAGGCTTGACCGTGATCTGAAACATCCCTTTGGCAGTGAAGGCTATGCCAGGGAAGAGCTGAGGGCAGAACTGGCCAGCTACATGCTGGGGGCTGAACTGGGTATTGGTCATGATCCCGGCCAACACCACGCCTATATTGCCAGCTGGATCAAGGCTCTGGAGGAAGACCCCAAGGAGATTATCAGGGCTGCACGGGATGCAGAACATATCAGGGAATATGTCATGGGCAGGGAAAAAGGGATTCAGCAAGACAAGCACCAGCAGGTGGATGCACAGCCATCACAAACAGCCAGTGCTTCTGAAAAGACTTGGTTGGATGTGCCGTACAAGGAGAAAAACATTGCCAAGGCAGCCGGGGCCAGGTGGGACAGGCAGGAAAAGAGATGGTACGCGCCAGCAGGCGCAGACCTTGAGCGCCTGAGCCAATGGCAGGCCGTACCGCAACAACAGCAAGAAACGCCTGCGGTGGTGAACCCTGCTGCCGAGTTCGGCCAGGTGTTACGGGATGCAGGGCTGCTCATCGAGGGTGAGCCGGTCATGGACGGGAAGATTCAGCGGGTGCCGGTGGCCACCGGCAGGTCAGGGGCCAAAGATGGTGCCTATTGCGGTTTTGCCGATGGCAAGCCCAATGGCTGGTATCAGAACCATAAAACCGGAGCCCAGGGGAAATGGCTGGCCACTGGCCATGTCCTGAGCGAGGAGGCCAAACGCGAGCTGCACAAGGAAGCTGCCAATACCCTGAGCGCAGCAGAAATTGAACGCCAGGCTGTGCAGGAAAAAGCCCAAAAAAGGGCCTATGCCAAATGGATGAACGCAGAATCGGTACAGGATCATCCTTACCTGAACCGCAAGGGGGTTGAATCCTTTGGACTTCGCCAGGATAGGCAGGGCAACCTGGTGGTGCCTGGTTTTGATCTGGACACAGGCCGTCTGCAAACCGTGGAATATATCAATAAATATGGCGGCAAATGGTTTGAGAAAGACTGCCCGAAGAAAGGAGCGGTCTGCGTGCTGCCCGACAAGGATGCCCTTGAAACAGGCAATGTGGTGCTGATGGTTGAAGGTTATGCCACCGGTGCCAGCGTACACCAGGCCACTGGTCTGCCAGTGGCTGTAGCCTTTGATGCAGGCAATATCAAGGATGCGGCCCTGGCGATTAGAAAGAAGCTGCCCAATGCGCAAATCACCATCTGCGCGGATAATGACCCTCCCCGGCCAGATGGCACCAATATAGGCGTGATGAAGGCCAAGGAGGCAGCAGCTGCTATTTCCGGTGCCAAGGTGGTGGTTGCCGATTTCTCAAAGGATGAGCGCTCAAGGGGCCTGAAAGATTTCAACGATCTGCACCAGGCGCGCGGGCTTGCCGCAGTAAAGAAAAACATCCTTGCTGAAAAAACCAGGGAACCTGCCGGGGTGGAGCGATGAGGAAGCCCTGGCTGGCTGTGGTCTGGTTTTTTCTTTTTTGGTGTCCTTCCCTTGCCCTGACCTCACCGGTAACAGATGAACCCCAGCTTGTTGCCGGGATTGAGGCGGAAGAGAACCAGGCATCTTTTTTTGAGGCCGCAGCACAGGAAGTAGATGTGCCGCCGGAACTGACCCAGGCTATTGCCAGGGTTGAAAGCGGTGGCACTCCCTATGCGCTCAATGTG
>JAAYIE010000090.1 GCA_012744275.1 Desulfobulbaceae bacterium | reverse complement strand
GAAGATGGCAAACTGGCCTGGGAAGACCTGCCCGCTGAACGCCAGGCCTGGCTGAAGAAAAATGGTCTGGATACGCTTTTAGCCGGTGCTGGCGCGACCGCCTCTGCTACCAGTAAAACCTCTCAAAAATCCCAGCCTGCGCAAAGCCTGGCCTCGCCCGCGGATGTATCCACCGCATTCATGGCTGTACAGGATGTGACTGCTACTCTTGATGTGCGTACCCTGCCGGGTGTCGTGGGGAACCTGGTCAAGGCGCTGCGCTTCAACGATATCCAGGGCGATAACCTGGTTGTGCTGACCCAGAGCGAGGAGCAGTTCCGCAGTAAGCGTGGCGAACCGGGCGTGTATCTGCGCGATCAGGAATTTTTCGTCCATCGTTTTCTCGTCAATAGCGACGGCTCTAAGGTACAGATGTGGCGGGTGAAGGATTTTGTTTATGACTGCGAGTATGACCTGCGGCTGGAATTTTTTACCGATGCCCTGCAGGTGACTGATCTGGATCAGGATGGCCTGGCTGAGGTCTGGATGCCCTACCGCCTGGGCTGCCCGGCAGAACCCAACCCCATTCCCATGAAAATCATCATGTATGAGGGTGCGCAAAAGTATGCCATGCGCGGCGAAACCAGAACCATGGTCAACCCTGGTCAATATGCGGGCGGCGGCTATACCATGGACAAGGTCTTTCGCGAGGGCCAGGAAGTGTTCAGAGACTTTGCCACCAAACTGTGGGCCGCCAGAGTGAATGAATAATTCCACTCCCATCTTACAGCGCCCTCTATGTCGGCAGTGGAAAATACTCCTCGGAGTACCTGTATGTACGCCTGCCTCGTATTTTCCTCGCTCTCCTTGAGAGCATCTTTAATCTGGAACTGGAATAAGTTCATGAATCCGGCAGCGTTTTTTATGCCAACTCCAAACCCAAGTCTGAGCGATACGTATTGACCATGACAACCATGTTTCGCAACCCTGGCAAAGCCGCATTTGCCCTCCTGGTCTTTAGCTGCGTCTGCGCCTGTCTGCTCCTCTTTGCGCTGCCTGCCTTTGCAAGCAGCCCGGCCATACAACGCTACAACTGGCAGGGTCAAATCAAGAAGAGCATCACCGTCTCTGCCTGGTGGGAGATACAGGATGGCATTGTGGCTGGCACCCTGAGCTACGCCAAATACAGTACAAACGGAAAACTAAACGCTATCCGCCTACTGGGCGAAGTGCTGGATAACGGACGCCTGCGCCTGTGCGAGATGCTTCCCGATGGCCGTATTTCCGGCATTATAGAGGGGAGCTTGTCGCCAGAGGGCTTTACCGGCACCTGGACAGCGCCAGATCGCATTACGGCAGATAAAAACGGCCGGTTTAGCGCCAAAGAGGGTAAGACCTATCCCATCAGCCTGACTCCGTCTGCTGCGGCGCAGGAACCCCTGCGCTGGCAGGCCGATTCTGCGGATATGACCGGCAAGTATGCCTACTCCTACGGCCCCTATCAGGCAAGCGGTGTGGTGGAAGTCAGCAGAGCAACTGCAGACGGCGCGTTTGATTACAAGATAGATGCCTCCACCAGCGCGCCTGCCTTCAACATGGCAAAGGCCAGCGCAAAAGAACGGATGCAGGGGCTGCCACCCGCGAAAACGGTTCTGGAAAACAACCGTATTCTCCATGAAGACGGCGAGGACTGCGCCTTTGAACTGCTGTTTTTTCACGATTTTCTGGTGATCCGCATGATGGATCAGCGCTTCTGCCTGGGTAGCTTTGGCATGGGCGCTACAGTGGCG
>JAAYIE010000089.1 GCA_012744275.1 Desulfobulbaceae bacterium | reverse complement strand
GGCCAGAATGGCGTGGTAATAAAACTCTCCCCGTTGGGGGCGTATTGATCATTCAATTGACGCAACAGAGCGATATCATTCGCCGTACTAGGATCGACCTGGAGAGTCTTACTAGCTATCTCTACATCTACACACTGCTTGCTTGAAAGGCATTGCCAGCCGGGATGAAACACATGCATCACCCAAAAACTCGCACCGCACAGAGCGGCAGCAATCGGCCATTTGATTCTCGGCCTAGCGGAAATCAGTAGAACCAAAGAACCCACAAGAAGTGGATACACACCATGCGCTAGGTGGCCAACATCGGCACGCGAGAATGCATAGTGTGCATAGGGAAAAGCCAGAAAGGCGGAAGCTACCAAACTGTGGGGTACGGGCTTGCCTTTGAACTTACGAAATACCACCCAAACAATAGAAAGTGCGGCAAAAATAAGCGTTCCGATAAAGAAAAGCCCTATCAATACCCCCCTTATTGCATCGCCCACAGAATCCGCTGAAAAGTTTACAGTCCATGGCCAAGGGATAGGCAAGGATAAGTTAGTGCCACCACGTTCAACTTGGAAGCGTACACCTTCCCAAAAAGCATTTGCGAAACCGGGAACCAGGACAGCCATCAAAATGATGGGCAGATAACCTATCACAACTCCAGTAGCCCAAAAGACGACCGCCTTCATCAAGCCTGGGCCAGAACTATTATTGATCGATAGCCATATTAGAACACCAATGCTAGCAATAGCTCCGTACAGGCCATGATTGCGACCAAATACAGCTACCAGCCCAACACATACACCGGCAATAAGATATCGCCTCGGTGTTGGCTTTTTAATTAGGTAGGTCAGGACTCCAATCAAAAGTATCGATATCGAAATATCGAAAAGTTTGTGGCGAGGAAACATCCACACTACAAGTGTGGTTGCAGATAATAGCAAGAAGACAATATCAAGCCTTCCTTTGAATTTTTCTGACTGCGCCACCAAAAAGAGGCCAACGAACAATCCCAGACCTTGGAATGCAGCTACAGCAGCCCTCAAGCTCATGATGCCGCTGTCGCCAAACAAGCTTACGAGCGCAGCCGTCCAATAATATCGCCCGGGGTCATAGGCCATGAAATCCCGAACTGGAACCTCACCCAGCAAGACACGCTGGACGCCATACCAAAGGAAACCCTCATCCCATAGATTAAATCCTTTGTTGCCCTGCCAAATATATGAAAGGAAAACTATAAGGCCTGATATTGCCAAGGTGTAAAGTGCGATGTAGCTATTCTTTTGTGTCACTTGGTTCATGCCGGCAACTTGCGAGAAAAATGCCATTCTAATCTGTGGGGGGGGGTGAATTCAAGTTGCAAGTGCACCAAGCAGGGCATGGTTAAAAACTTCAGCCGGAGTCTGGTAGTCTAAACATTTACGAGGCCGGTTATTCAGCCGATCTGCTGCTTCCACAAGCAGCTCTTCCGTGATCTTGTGGAAGCTGATTCCTCGTGGAAAATACTGCCGCAACAGGCCATTACCGTTCTCGTTGGCGCCACGCTGCCATGGCGAATGCGGCTTGCAAAAGTACGTGCTCATCCCGGTGGCCGACTCCAGTTCTTTGAACCGGGCCATTTCCGAGCCGTTATCAAGGGTCAAAGTCTTCCGCAAAGCTGGCGGTATCTCGCACAAGCGGGGAACAAGCGCCTCGTTGAAGGCGGCGGCCGTCTTGCTCTCGACCTTGCTCAACACCAGAAAACGGCTTTTGCGTTCGTTGCAACTGACCAGCGCTGCCTTGCCCCTGGAGGCACAGACAAGATCCGCCTCCCAGTCCCCATACCGGGATCTGTCGGCAACAGCCTGTGGGCGCTGGTCAATATCAATGCGCCCGGGAAAAATCCGCCTGCCTCGGCCGTACCTGGTTTGCCGCCTGCGGCGTTTGTGGGCGCGGCGTAAATGGCGGTAGCTTGTATCTCCAACCTGGGCGGCAGCATAAATCCAGCGGTAGATGGTTTCCGCGCTGATACGCATAGTTTGGTCCTGGGGATAGTCCAAACGGATACGCCCTGCAATTTGTTCAGGAGACCAGTCGCTGCGCAGCTTTTTATCGACATAGGCGAGCAGCTCGGGTCGACTCATAGAGCGGTAGTGGCGCGGCATGTTTCGTCTTTTTCGGGCGCGTCGCTCGGCGGTTTGAGAACGATAGCCACTTTTGGACCTGTTGCGGCGCAGTTCTCTGGAAACGGTTGTATGGCTTCGGCCAAGATACGCTGCAATTTCCCGGCAACTCATGCCCATGTGCACAAATAATTCGATAACAATGCGTTCTTCCAGTGTAAGATGGGTGTAGGGCATGGCGGACTCCTTCTGATTGGTTGGCTGTTGACACTTCCAACTCTACCAGAATTCCGCTGTGTCCTTTTAACTATTCACGCCTACACTGCATGGTGCACTTGCAATGAGAATCTACCGGGGCACGCTCAGGCGCCATTGGCGACCCGACCAAGATCATTGCCAGCGCCACCGACTCGTATTCCATCGGCAATAACAATACCGTCAATACAGCAGACAGCTTTGTGATGGGCAACAGTGTGACCACAAGTGTGGCTGATTCGGTCTATCTTGGGCGCGGTGCCGCAGCTTCTTCCACCCGCACCCCGACCACCGCAGGCACGACCACCTACAACAGCGAAACCATCAACGGCGTTACCTATGATTATGCAGGCGGAACCCCGGTTGGTGTGGTGAGCGTAGGCGCAGTAGGCGGTGAGCGGCGCATTCAGAATGTTG